>JACQTX010000230.1 GCA_016210585.1 Chloroflexota bacterium | reverse complement strand
GGTAGCGCGCAGCGTTCGGGACGCTGAGGTCGGTGGTTCAAGTCCACTCGCCCCGACCATCCAGAACACACAGCTATCCGTCTTCATCAAAGCCGCTCTAGCCTATCTATTATACCTTCGGCAGGCGTCTGCTTTCAATTGCCTGGGACGAGCCTTAATCCGTAGAATTGTATTCACATCAGTCACATGGCGGGTTCTAACGACAAATCAACGGACTAACAAAAACGTCATTGCGAGACCATTCCTTCGTAGAAGGAAGGCGAAGCAAACCCCGATTCGCTCCAACACACCTAATCTGGACATAGCTGCGACTCCGCTGGCTTGCGCCGTATGCTCCCGCAATGCTGTAGTTTTTCTTTCCTCACTTTTGCTTGGACAACAATTGCTTCATAAATCTACTAGATGCTGATAGCTGACAGCTAGTCACGCCTATCCCCCCCTTTTTTCGAGGTATAATGTAACTAAGGAGCTAGACCAGCCGCGGTGCGGAAAGGAGGCGGACATGGTAACGAGTCCGGTGAAGAACTTGGAGAAATACAGGACCGCTGTCATACTGAGAGACGGCTCGACCCTGTACCTGCGTGCCATCAAGTGCGAGGATGAGGAGAAGCTGCTGGCCCTCTTTTCCCGTCTCAGGCCACACACCATTTACCTGCGGTTCCACCGCGCTCTGAGCCAACTCAGCCGTGAGGAAGCCCGGCTCTTCTGCACGGTGGACTATGATAGCAGCTTTGGCCTTGTGGGCACGGTGGGGGAAGGCCTTGAGGAGAAGATCGTGGCCGCGGCGCGCTACTACCGCCTGCCCAGCGGTGACAGCGCCGAGGTTGCCTTCATTGTGGAGGATGCCTACCAGGGACGGGGTATCGGCACGCACCTGCTGGAGCAGCTGGCGACAATCGCCCGCGAGCAGGGCATCCGCCTCTTCGAGGCCAATGTGCTTCTGGAAAATCAGGAGATGTTGAAGGTGGTCCGAGACAGCGGCTTCCGTGCTGCCCAGGAGATGACCGATGGTATTTACCGGCTGACCCTGGACCTCGCGCCGCTGCCGGTTGTAGAGGAGAGGTCGGCGGGGCGGGAAAGGACGGCCACCACCGCTTCGCTGAAGGCCTTCCTCAAGCCACGGTCCATCGCCGTCATCGGCGCCTCCCGCCATGCCAATACTATTGGCAACAAGCTGTTTCACAACATACTCCGCCAGGAGTTCCAGGGCGTGGTCTATCCGGTGAACCCCAATACCGAGGCCGTAGCTTCCGTCAGGACCTACCCCTCCGTTCTCGATATACCCGGGGATGTTGACCTGGCGGTGGTCATTGTGCCGGCCAGCCTCGTGTCGGGGGTAGTGGAGCAGTGCGGCCGCAAGGGTGTGCGCGGCATCGTGGTCATCTCCGCCGGGTTTGCCGAAAGCGGCCCGGAAGGGCTGGCGAGACAGGATAAGCTAGTTGAGACGGCGCGCAGCTACGGGATGCGTTTGGTAGGGCCGAACTGCATGGGCATTATCAACACCGACCCCGCCATCAACCTGAACGCCACCTTCTCTTCCGTTTCCCCGCCGGCAGGGAGGGTGGCCTTTGCTACCCAGAGCGGTGCCTTAGGCCTAGCCATCCTCGAATACGCCCGCAACCTGAATATCGGCCTCTCCACCTTTGTCAGCATCGGCAACCGGGCTGATGTCTCCAGCAACGACCTTCTGCAGTACTGGCAGGAGGACCCGGTGACGAGCGTCATCCTGCTTTACCTGGAGTCCTTCGGCAATCCGAAAAAGTTTGCCCGTATTGCCCGCAGCGTGACCAGGGTGAAGCCCGTGGTAGCCGTAAAAAGCGGCCGGACGCCGGCCGGCTCCCGGGCCGCTGCCTCCCATACCGGGGCATTAGCTACAACCGAGGTTGCCGCCGATGCCATCTTCGACCAGGTGGGCGTAGTCCGCGTGGATATGCTTGAGGAGCTTTTCGATGTGGCGAACCTGCTGGCTAACCAGCCCATACCGCGCGGCCGGCGGGTGGCCATCCTCACCAATGGCGGCGGCCCCGGCATAATGACCGCCGATGCCTGCGCCGCCCGCGGGCTAGAGGTAGCGCCTCTTGCCGAGAAGACTGTTGCCGGCTTGCAGGGTTTCCTGCGCCGTGAGGCCAGTCTGGTCAATCCCATTGATATGACGGCGGAAGCCAGTGCCCAGGACTACAGCCGGTCGCTGAAGCTCATGGCCGAGGATGAAGATATTGACATAGCTATCGTCATTTTCGTGCCGCCGATTTTGACCAATCCGGAGGCGGTGGCCAGAGCCATCCGTGAGGTAGCGCCCGAGTTCCGCAAGCGGGGAAAAACGCTGGTGGCTTCCTTCATGGGGGTCCACGGGGCCACCATTGAGCTTAGCTCGGAGGGAGACTGCTGTGTCCCCTCCTTTGTCTTCCCAGAGGCAACGGCCCTGGCCCTGGCCAAGGCCTGCCAGTATAGCGATTGGCTGAAAAGGCCGCCGGGGACAGTCCCGCAGCTTAGCGGCACTGACAAGGCGAAGGCCACGGAGATTGTGGTGTCAGCCCTGGAGCGTAGCCAGGCCCGTCCTCTGTGGCTGGATGCGCCATCGGTCAACGCCCTGCTTGGAGCTTATGGTATTCGGATGGTGAAAGCTGATTTCGCGCATACTGCCGAGGAGGCGATGGCCGCGGCGGAGCGGGTCGGTTATCCGGCTGTGATGAAGCTGGTCTCTGACACCATCATCCACAAGACGGAGGTAGGCGGCGTCATCCTCGACTTGCATTCACGGGACGAGATAGCAGAGGCATTTGAGCGCCTGACGCGCCGCTTGGCAAGCCTGGGCAGGCTGGCGGAGATGAAGGGAGTGACCCTCCAGCAGATGGTTACGGGCGGGGTCGAGATTATTGTGGGCATGACCGAGGACGTGTCTTTCGGCCCGCTCCTCATGTTCGGACTGGGTGGTGTGCACGCCGAGCTGTTTAAGGATGTGGTTTTCCGCATCCACCCGCTCACCGATGTTGACGCCCAGGAAATGGTGCGCTCGGTGAAGGCATACCAGCTATTGCAGGGCTGGCGCGGCGCCCGACCCGCCGATATAAAGTCGCTGGAAGAGCTTCTGCTGCGGGTCTCCGCCATGGTGGAAGACCTGCCCCAGCTAGCGGAGCTTGACCTGAACCCGGTGATGGCCCTGGAAGAAGGCAAAGGCTACGTGGTAGTGGACGCCCGTATCAGGGTTGCCTGAGGGTCACTTGCCCTGTTGCTGGTAGCGCTCAAAAGAGTCCCTGATGACACGCAGGGCTGATGCCTTGTCTTCCCAGCCCTCTACACCAGTCTTCTTGGCCTCCAGCTCCTCATAGATAGCGAAGAAGTGCTCGATCTCCTTCAGCAGGTGGGGCGGCGCGTCCTCAAGGGAGTTGATATGGTTCCAGAGCGGGTCGGAGACCGGCACACAAAGGATTTTCTCATCCGGGCCTTTCTCATCCCACATCTTGAATAGGCCTACCGGCTTTACCTCCATGATACAGCCGGGGAAGGTAGGTTCCCAGACCAGCACCAGGGCATCCAGGGCATCCCCGTCCCTGGCCAGGGTATTCAAGACAAAGCCGTAGTCACTGGGGTAGTGCACGGCAGAGAAGAGCATGCGGTCAAACTTGATGACTTTCCTCTCTTTATCATACTCGTATTTGTTCCGGCTGCCCTTGGGTATCTCAATCATAACTGTGATGGTAGTATTTTCGTTGATTTCAGGCATGGTGACTCCTTTGGCGCTTGTTGCGTTCGCGTCAGCTTTGGACTATTCTGTAGGTAGCTAGATTAATCTTATCAGCTTTCCCTCTGCCGCAACAACATACTACCGTGGCAGTGTATGGGCTCGTGATACGGCCTCTAACAGGAAAGGAGGGAAAATGTCTTGCTACTTTCGTCATCTGAAGGAAATCTTTCGCGAGGCAAATATTGAAGTTACTGCAGAAAACAGAAAACAAATTGACCAGGCCATTCACAGCATGTTCGGGGTCAGCTACAAAGAATGCCCTGTCACCTGGAAGGCGCTGAAAAGGGAAGTCCTGCTTGACGAGCCAAAGCGTCAGGCGTTCATTGCCCGGCTGCGTGAGGCGATTCGTTAAGAGATGGTTCTCATCTAGCCGGCGCGAAGCTGACTCGACCTCCGGGCTTCGGCCTATAGCGGGATAATAAATCTGCCGTTCTGGTAAAGCAGCTCTCCGCCAGCCTGGATTTCACCACCGTCACGCAGGTCACAGATCATGTCCCAGTGCACGGCGGACTCATTCTTGCTGCCCGTCTCCGGATAGCCGGCGCCCACGGCCAGGTGGAAGCTGCCACCAATCTTCTCGTCGAAGAGGATTTGCCGGGTGAATTTACTGATACCCTCGTTAGTGCCGATGGCGAACTCGCCGAGGAAGCGTGCCCCGGGGTCGGTATCAAGCGTCTGGAGCAGAAAGCCCTCGTTTTTTTCGGCGCTGGCCTTGACGACCTTGCCATGCTCAAACCATAGCCGGACGCCGGTAACCTCTTTGCCGTCATAGATTGTGGGATAGGAGAAATAGACGTGGCCCTCGGCGCTGTCCTCCACCGGGCCGGTGAAAATCTCGCCGTCCGGTATATTGTAGTGGCCATCACCATTCTTGAAAACACGTCCGGCGACACTCAGCTTAAGGTCGGTGTCTTTGCCTGTGATATGTATCTCGGTCTTGTCCTTTAGCCAGTCTATTATCTTCTCCTGTGTTGCCGAGAAGCGCTGCCAGTAGCCCACCGGGTCAGTCTTGTCCGGCAGGCAAGCACTATAGACAAAGTCCTCGTACTCGCTCAGGCTCATTTCGGCATCCTGGGCAAAGGCGTTGGTCGGAAAGGGCGCGAGCACCCAGCGCAGCTCACCGGCGGCGGCGCGGCGCAGGAAGGTCTTGGTCAGATGGGTGCGCGCCTGCTGCTGCATGACGAGCTTGGCCGGCGGGACATTAGCCAGGGACTTGGTGTTGCTATTGGCGAGGATGCCGATGCGCACGTCATAGGTCTCCATTATCAGCTCCACGGGCTTGGGCACGTGCTTGATCTGGTCGTCAGAGGCGTAGCGGAAGAAGATGTCTTCGATATCGGGTAGAGAAGGTATCAGCAAAGGATGGCCCTCAGCCTGCAGGACCCTGGCATAGAGCTCCTTCAGCAATGGCTCGGCCAGCGTGCTGCCGCCGATGACCACGCGGTCACCGGGGCGCACGGCTACAGAATAGTTGACCAGAACCTCGGCTAGCTGAGCAATCCTCGTATCGGCCATCTGTGCCTCCTTGTGTTTTCTGCCTTTACAAAATATTGTAGCATGGCCGCCCCGTATTAACCATACACTTATTCCCTGCTGTGCTCTCAGAACACCTGTTGTCAAGGGGTCTAATAAGGTCTATAATTAGTCAAGATGGTCAATTAGTCCAAGGAGGTATATGATGGTCAAGAAGGTCAGTGCCGCCGAAGCAAAGGCAAAACTATCAGCATTGGTCGCAGAGGTCGCTTTCGGCGGGCAGCGTATTATTATTGAGAGAAGAGGGAAAGCAATGGCTGCTATGGTGAACGTCAAGGAATTAGAGCTTCTGGGACAGGAGCACCCGAAGAGGCCTGCCATGGGCGCCTTGTCATTGGTTGGTGCCTGGAAAGAGGTGCCGGAGGAGAAACTAGACGAGCTGCTCTCAGACATTTACGAAGCGCGCCAGAAGGATACCGGGCGTCCGGTGAGTCTGGAGCGCTGATGTACCTGCTGGACACAGACATTCTAAGCAATCTCATGCGGCGCACGCCGTCCATCTCACTGATTGCCCGGCTAGCTTCGGTGCCGCCGGAAGAGCAGTCCACCTCCGCGATTACCTTGAGCGAGCTATTCTACGGCGCTTATCGCCTTGCCGCCAGTTCCAGAATGCTGCTGGAGCGACTGGAGAAGATACTGCTGCCGAACCTTGCCGTTGTCCCTTTTGACACTGCCGCCGCGCTAAAATACGGTGAAATCAGGGCTGGTCTGGAGCGCCATGGAATACTTATCGGCGATGCCGATATGCGCATAGCAGCGATTGCCTTAGCCCGAGGATTGACGGTAATTACCGGCAATATCCATCACTTCCGCAAGGTACCCGGATTGCTCGTCGAGAACTGGTTGGCGTCTTAAGGCGAAATACGATTTCGACAAGCGAAATTTGACCTGTTTCAGGCGAGCGGAAGCGCGTTTCGCCGAAAGCTCACTCTCAAAGCAGTGGGAGGGGGCTACTCGCCCCCTCCCACTCAATCCACGCAATGCCGGGATAGCCTATTTCTTGACGAGGCGGAAAATGACCATGCCGACTATACCCACCAAGACAACGATAGTTATGATTTGTTTCATCTCCACAAACCTTCTCCTTATCTCAGCTTTTTACGTGACTTGCTCTTGGTCAGCTTTATGACCAGCAGAGAGATAGGCACCGAGGCGACAATCAGCAAGGTCAGGCCTATCTTCCAGACAAGTGGAATCTCGATTCCTGGCTGCATCTCACTCCTCCCGGAAGACGGGGCTACCGTCCTCCTTACGAACACGTTTCCGCCGGGCCGGTGCCGCGGCGCGCCCAGATGCGATGGCATGGGGCCGCCGTGGTCGCTGAAAAACGCGATGTTAGACCGGGACCCGGCGCAGAATGGGATGAATAGGGATTGGGTTTCCTGATTGCTCAGGAAAGATTGGTGGGAGGAGGTATGTCCAGAAGCAAATAGGCTTGCTGGGAGCTAGCACCAAAGACGCTGTCATGACTGGGTGACTGGTGTGTGGCGAGATTGCCTCCAGCGATGTGCAGGTTGCCTGTCCACAGCAGAAGCGTATAGCGGGTTTCACTGCCTTTTCTGGAGTAGTCGTTCTTGGAGAACCTGAGACCGGAGACGGTATCATACTGGCGGAGAGGCGCCATTAGGAGGGCTTGACGTTCCGAAGAGTCCGCTTGGGGAGGAAGTGGTGCCAGAGAAGCGCCGGCCCAGTCACCGGGCAGTGGACTGAATGTAGCCGGCAGGATGAGAGCAAGGCAAAGGCCCAGGAGCAAATACTGTTTCAGCCATCGTCTCAGCCGGGCGTGTATCATGGCTTAAGTATACTACCACACGGCGTAAGACTCAAAGCGGGTGGCCTGCAATATATTCCGCGTCTTCCTTATCAGGGACACAGGGAGTCCTTCGAAAATAGAGAGAATACCTGGCGCTTATTGCCGTCATGCTGATAGCTGAAGTCTCGGTTAGTTTTTACCTATTCCGGTTTGGGACTTGGCAGAAGCCTTGAAATATGGTTGACTATAGAGGATAATTTATCAAAATTCATACCCTCTGCTAACACTTTATTATGCTCAAGAAAAGGATTATAACCTCCGCTATCGGCATTCCGGTGCTGGTGGCGGCAATCTGGTTTGACAGGCCCATCCCGTGGTTTACCCTTTTTATGGCAGCCTGCGGGCTGACGGCGCTCGGTGAGTTCTACCGGATAATCCCCATTAAAATACCGCCACTTGTCTATTTCGGAATGACCCTGAGCGTGTTTTTCATTGCCAGCCCTGACCTCAACTATGATTTCCTCATCCCATTGCTGCTGACCTCAGCCATAATATTGCCGCTGGTCTATCTCCTGTTCCGGCGGCAGAAGGAGGGGGCCTTCCTCAACTGGGCATGGACGATGGCCGGACTCCTCTACCTTGGCTGGCTGCTGAGCTACTGGGTCGCCCTCCGGGGCGTGGATAGCGGCCGGGACTGGGTCTTTCTGGCCATGTTCACCACCTTTGCCGGCGATACCGCCGCCTTTTTTGTCGGCAGGACATGGGGTAAGCGCCACCTGGCACCCCTGGTCAGCCCTGGGAAGACCTGGGAGGGCGCTTTTGGTGGCGTTCTGGGCGCCATGCTTGCCAGCTTGCTGTTCACCACTGTCCTGAGTTTGCCCATTGGCTATGGCCAGGCGGTCCTATTGGGTCTTCTCATCAGCGTTTTCGCCCAGCTAGGCGACCTCGTGGAGTCACTCTTCAAGCGCAACATGGGCATAAAAGACTCCGGAAAACTCTTGCCGGGGCACGGCGGCATGCTCGATAGGCTGGATAGTCTCACCTTTGCGGCTGTCGTGGTATACTACTACGTGATATGGGTAATCAGGTAAAGCGCCTGGCCGTCCTTGGCTCGACCGGCTCCATCGGCCAGCAGACTCTTGACATTGTGCGGACGTTTCCCCAGCATTTTCAGGTCATCGGCCTGGCCGCGGGCGCCAATGCCAGGCTGCTGGCGGAACAGGTGCAGGAGTTCAGACCGCGCTTCGTATTTTGTCAGGATAGAACGATCACCTTGCCGCATCTGTCTGAGTTCTTACCCATGACGGATATGGCCTGTCATCCGGATGTGGATATGGTTGTCATGGCTACATCGGGCAAAGCCGGGCTGGCCCCCACGCTTAGCGCGGCAAGGGCAGGCAAGAAGATTGCCCTGGCCAACAAAGAGTCTCTGGTCATGGCTGGCGGGATGGTCACTCGCGAGGTCAGACGGCATGGCGCCCGTATCCTGCCCGTTGATAGCGAGCACAGCGCCGTATGGCAGTGCCTCCGGGGAGAGCGGCAGAAGCCGGCCAAGATTATTCTCACAGCGTCCGGCGGGCCCTTTTTGCACTACTCTCCTGAGCAACTAAAGGCGGTGACCGCCGCCCAGGCACTCAAGCATCCTTCCTGGCATATGGGGCGTAAGGTGACCATTGACTCGGCTACCCTGATGAACAAGGGACTAGAGGTTATTGAAGCCCACTGGCTATTCAACGTCCCCTTTGCTAACATTAAGGTAGTGATACATCCGCAAAGCATTGCCCACTCCATGGTTGAGTTCACCGATGGGGCCGTCAAGGCCCAGCTTAGCTACCCGGATATGCGCCTGCCTATCCAGTATGCTTTGAGCTACCCGCAACGTCTCCCCAATCCTGAGCTTCCCCATGTTGATTGGGGCATCAGCAGTAGCCTCACCTTTGCACCGCCGGAGCCGGACAGGTTCCCCTGCCTCCGCTTGGCGATTGAAGCGGGACAGAAGGGAGGCACCTACCCAACCGCGCTCTGCGCGGCTGACGAGATAGCGGTGGAGCTTTTTTTGGCCGGCCAAATCGGGTTTGCCGATATTGCCGGGCTTGTCGCCGCGGCACTGGATGAGCACCAGCCGGTGGCCCGCCCGGACCTTGGGGACATTCTGGCGGCTGATACCTGGGCCAGGGAACGAGTACAACAGCTGGTGGCGAAAGGCTTATGATAATAACCCTGCTCTCCTTCTTCGGCGTGCTGGCCGTGCTCATCATCGCTCATGAGCTGGGACACTTCATCACCGCCAAGACCAACGGCGTGAAGGTGGAGGAGTTCGGGCTGGGCTTCCCGCCGCGCCTGGTGGGCATCCGCCTGGGCGAGACATTGTATTCGCTGAATGCCATACCGCTGGGCGGCTTCGTTAAGATGGCCGGTGAGGAAGACCCGAAGGTGGCCCGCAGCCTGGCGAGCAAGGGCATCGGCGCCCGCATACTTATTCTCGCTGCCGGCTCACTTATGAATGCTCTTCTGCCCTTCCTGCTGTTCGCCATCTCTTTCATGGTGCCGCATGACCGGGTATTGCAGCAGGCCATCGTGGAAGAGGTGGCACCCGGTTCACCCGCCGCTATGGCAGGCATCAGGCCCGGTGACACGTTTCTTGAGGTGAATGGCCGGCCGATAAACAATGTTGCTGAAGTACACCGCATCATTAACCTTAGCCTGGGGACAGAGGTCACCATTCTGGTCAAACACAGCGATGCTAACACAGAGACCGTGCGACTGGTCCCCCGGTGGAAGCCACCGCCGGGGCAAAGGGCATTGGGCGTCAAGTGGGACGCTGAGGCGGTCATAGCCAGCCAGACCATTGTCCGGCAAAGCTTCCCCTTCTGGCGGGCAGTGCCAATGGGGTTCCAGGAGAACGTGGAAGCCTTCATACTGTTCAAGAATGGTATCATCAGCATGATTATCGGAACGACACCTGTCGCCGTGACTGGCCCGGTGGGTATTGCCCAGCTCACCGGGGAAGCCGCCGAGGCCGGTTTCGGTCCCCTGCTCGAGTTTGCCGCCTTTCTGAGCATCAATCTGGCCATCATCAATATCCTGCCCTTGCCGGCGTTGGACGGTGGCCGCATCGCCTTTGTGCTGCTGGAGGGGCTGCGCCGGGGAAGACGCATTTCACCGAAGACTGAAGGCATTGTGCATATGATAGGCTTTGCCCTGCTTATGGCCTTTATCCTCATGATCACGTTCCAGGACATCGTCCGGATCATCCAGGGCAATACCCTTTTGCCATGAGTGCAGATTCATTCGCGGACATGCCATTGCGAGGAGTCCGCCGCAGGCGGAATGGTCTCGCAATGACAGGCCGGAAGTGGCAAGTGCGCGGTCGCGTCTCTTTTGAACCATCTACCGCAAAACAGATATAATTGGAGTGAAATGGCCGACTACAAAGGCATCATATGAACATACGCAGGGCTAGCAAAGCAATTCAAATAGGCAATGTCACCATCGGCAGCGGCGCGCCCATCGTGGTGCAGTCCATGACCAAGACGGATACGCGTGATGTCCAGACCACCGTCCAGCAAATCAGGGAATTGGAGCAGTGTGGTTGTGAAATCATCAGGGTAGCTGTCCCTGACGCGGAGGCAGCGCGGGCGATTGCCGCGATAAAGGAGGAAATTACCATTCCTCTTATCGCTGACATTCACTTTGACTACCGCCTGGCGCTACTGGCGCTGGAGAGCGGTGCCGATGGCCTGCGCTTGAACCCGGGCAACATCGGTGAGCCGGACAAGGTGGCCGCTGTGGTTAAGGCAGCCAAGGCGCGTAATGTGCCCATCCGCATCGGCGTCAATGCGGGCAGCCTGCCCGCAGACCTGTACCCTGAGTTGACTATTCCCCAGCAGATGGTGACGGCGGCCATGAGGCAGGTCCGGCTGCTGGAGAGCCTGGACTTCGACCTGATTAAGGTCTCTCTGAAAGCCTTTGACGTGCCGACAACCATCGAGGCCTACCGGGAAATTGCCGGAATGGTCCCCTATCCTTTACACCTGGGTATTACGGAAGCGGGACTACCGCGGACGGGTATTATCCGCAGCGCGGCAGGCATCGGCACCCTTCTTTACCTGGGGATAGGTGATACCATACGGGTGTCCCTGTCCGCGCACCCGCGTGAAGAGGTCATCACCGCTTATGAAATCCTGAAGAGCCTGGACCTGCGTCAGCATGGGCCTGTGCTCGTAAGCTGTCCTGCCTGCGGACGCACCGAGGTTGATATTGCCCGGCTGGCGGAAGATGTGGCGCAGGAGCTGGGGAAAATCACTAAGCCCATAAAGGTGGCCGTGATGGGCTGCGTGGTAAACGGGCCCGGTGAGGCCCGTGATGCCGATATCGGCATCGCCTGCGGCAAGGGCAAAGCCGTCCTCTTTAAGAAGGGCGAGAAGATTGGGGTAGTAGCGGAAGCCGACTGTTTCACGGCGCTGATGAGAGAGATTGACAGCATGGTCAGAGGCGCGTGACGAGGTTTGCGTGACAAGAAAATCAGCATCTATTTGGCGATAAGATACGGCGTAAAGGGCGGGAGTAAATCCGAAATCCTAATATCTAAATCCTAACCCGGACAAGCCGGGACCAAAACGCATTTGTCATTGTTATGAAAATAACCAGACTCCTCTCCCTTGATGGGAGAGGCATGGGTGAGGGTGTTGAATTCCCCCTCACTCTAACTCTCTCCCACCTGGGGAGAGAGGATTTTCATACATTGTTGGTG
>JACQTX010000221.1 GCA_016210585.1 Chloroflexota bacterium | reverse complement strand
TCCTTCGTGGTGCCCATGTAAATGGGCATGGCTGATTACTTCGAAAATACCAATCGGATTGTCATTGCTCCGAAAATAGGCATGCAACCCCGAAAATGTCATGCCAGCGAAAGCTGGAATCCACGCCGGAGGTCTGTCTGGATACCGACTGGAGTTTACCCCGTACTCCGATACGGGGTCGGTGGTCATTGTGCACGCTGCGGCAAGCCAGCTATGCGACCCTTGCTCCAGCCTCCACTGCTCGTCCCATAGCCTGCCATGCCGCAATTAGCTCCGGCGAGCTGACCACGGCGCCGAAGTTCTCCTCCATCGTGACCAGAGTGGCCCGGTGCGTTTCCCGGCTGTAGGCGGCGAGGCAGTCCTTGACCAGCACCAGGTAGTAGTCCTTGTTGAAGGCGTCCCGGGCAGTGGACTCCACACAGACGTTGGTGGCACAGCCCAACAGGACAACTGTCTTTGTGTCCTGGCTTCTCAGGACCAGGTCAAGGTCGGTATCCAGGAAAGCGGTGTAGCGGTGCTTGGTCACGATGTAGTCGCCCGGCTCCGGTATGACCTTGTAGAATTCCGTTCCCCAGGTGCCGGGCCGCAGCAAGCCGCTGACATCAACATCGGCAATGCGTTTGAGCCAGGATGGCGAGTTTGTCCACTGGCTGTGCTCCGTCTTGACGTGGATAATTGGGACCTTCAGCCGCCGGGCTTCGGCCACCAGCTTTATGATGCCGGGCACAATGCTCTGCACGAAGGAGACGTCCTTGCCGCCTCTGGCCATGCACCCGTCCTCATGGCAGAAATCGTTCTGGATGTCTATAACGATTATGGTGCTGTGCGCCAGGTCCACGCTGGAAAGTTTCATCTTACCTTCCTCCTATCGCTTGATGCCTGCACATATTATACAACTTCATCCCCTTACATTGACAAGCCCTGGCCAGCACACCTATACTCAAAGCGTAGGCATCACGGTGAGAATGATTACCAATCAGCTCAGGACAATCTCACCATTAGCGGTTTTTCGCCTGCCTGCAGGAATGCGAAAACCGGAGACAAAATGAAGACCCTACTGCAATGTGACTTTGACGGGACTATTACGGAAGAGGACATAAGTTTCTTGATACTGGATGCCTTTGCCAATTCAAGCTGGCGGCAACTACTGGCAGAGTACCGCGCCGGCCAGATATCGGTCGGCCGTTTCAATGCCGCGGCTTTTGGTGTGGTGAGGGCTGACCGCAAGACGCTGGTTGATTTCGTGCGGCGCGGTGTCCGGCTCAAGAGTGGCTTCTGCGACCTCGTGTCCTATTGTCAGGAAAGGGGCTTTCGCTTCGTTATCACCAGCAACGGCCTGGACTTCTATATCGAGACTATCTTGGAGGACGCCGGCGTCCGGAACATCGAGGTTATGGCCGCCCGGACAATCTTCAAGCCGGGTGGTCTGGCAGTCCAGTATATCGGGCCTGACGGCAAGGAGCTGCAGGATAGCTTCAAAGAGGCCTATACCCGGATGTTCCTGGAGGAAGGCTACCGCGTCATCTATATCGGTAATGGCCTCTCCGATGTGCCCGCAGCCAAGCTGGCCCATCACGTCTTTGCCCGGGAAGACCTGCTTGCCCACTGTGAGGAGTACCAGCTTGCCTGCATTCGCTTTGAAGACCTTAATGATGTTCGCAGAGGCCTGGAGCTGATGGAGGGCAGCCAGGACAGGGTAAAGCGGCGGTAACGGCAGCCAGCAAATGACGATCCTTGATGACCTGATTGCTTCCCTGGACGCGCAGACGGCTGTCCGGGACGTGCGCGTTGGTCCCTTTCAGACAGCGGTCCTATCCCGTCACTGCGGCTTGGCCTCAACACAGGTTGAGGGCCGGCAGCACGGGCGCTACCCCGTAGCCGCAGCCGGCGACTTCATCGGCACGGGTGCTCTGGAAGTAGTCCGCCTGGCTTACTCGCCAAACCCGGTGGAAGCCACCATCGGCATGGCCACCCTTAACTCGCTCCTGGAGGTTGACGGGGCGCACGGCGAGGCGCGCAATGGCTATGACCTGATGGTAGAAAGGGGCGCCGGGAAAAGGGTGGCACTGGTGGGACATTTCCCCTTCGTGCCCCAGCTACGCCAGGCGGTCAAGGAGCTCTGGGTCATCGAGCGGCAGCCCAGGGAAGGTGATCTCACCGA
The DNA here is from genome assembly GCA_016210585.1 of Chloroflexota bacterium. Lineage (GTDB taxonomy): Bacteria > Chloroflexota > Dehalococcoidia > Dehalococcoidales > JAFGLR01 > JACQTX01. Next base: position 4,718 of record JACQTX010000221.1, on the reverse strand, counting down.
GGCGGAGGGGGAGGAACTTATCCCGCAGGCTGACGTTGTCGCCATTACGGGGACGGCCTTCATCAACCATACTATTGAGCATGTGCTTAGCCTCTGCTCCCCTGCGGCTTACGTTATTATCCTCGGCGGCACCACGCCACTTTCCACTGTCCTCTTCGATCATGGCGTTGACGCCCTCTCCGGGACGCAGGTGGTTGATGCTGACCTGGCATTACGCTGCGTTAGCCAGGGTGCCACCTTTCGCCAGCTAAGAGGCGTCCGCCTCCTGACGCTGAGAAAGCAGTAATGTCGATCAAAGAAAACGTGCAGAAGCTACGGCAGGAGCTACCGGCAGACGTGGCGCTGGTCATTGCCGCCAAGGGCCGGCAGCCGGAAGAAATCAGGGCTGCTATCCAGGCGGGCGCCAGTATCATCGGGGAGAACTACCTGCAGGAAGCTGAGAGTGCTTGTAAAGCTATCGGTTGTGAAGCGGCGTGGCACTTCATCGGTCACCTGCAGAGAAATAAGGCCAGGAAAGCCGTCAGCCTGTTCGATATGATACAGACGGTTGACTCTATGGCTATGGCGTGCGAGATTGACCGACGGTGCCGGGAGATCGGCAAGGTCATGCCAGTCCTGGTTGAGGTCAACAGCGGCCGTGAGGAGCGAAAATCGGGCGTCCTCCCCGAGGCGGTAGAGCAGCTAGTCCGGCAAATCTCAGACCTGTCCAACATAAAAGTCATGGGACTGATGACCATGGGGCCACGCCCCGGGGAGGGTAGGAGTCCGCGAGCCGCTTTTGCGGAGACCAGGCGGCTCTTTGAGAGACTGAAGGGACTGGGCTTGCCCAACACGGAGATGAAATACCTGTCCATGGGGATGACGGATAGCTACAGGATAGCCATCGAGGAAGGGGCGAACATGGTGCGCCTGGGCACCAAGATATTCGATGAAGATGGGACTGAATAGAGCGTGGACCCGCCAATGCTACGGTTTGCTTTGCTCAAAACAAGCGAAATTTATAAAAATCTGATAAGGTGGGCTTGCCAAAGGCTCTTGGCTGTGGTATACTGCCCTTCTCAAGATAGGTGAAGAGATGACAGTAAGAAGAGCGGTTATCCTGGTAGGAGGCAAAGCGACACGTCTCTTACCTCTTACCTGCAATACCCCCAAGGCTATGGTGCCTATTCTCAATACGCCTTTTCTGGAGTATGCCATTGGCTATCTGCGTCAGCATGGGATAGACGAGGTTGTGCTGGCGCAGAGTCATCTGCCCGTGCCAATTAGAGACTACTTCGGTGACGGCAGCCGGTTCGGGCTAAGAATAAGCTATGCCATCGAAGAGACGCCTCTAGGCACCGCTGGTGCCGTAAGAAACGCGGAGAGATACCTGGGGTCTGCCGGAGAAGACTGTCTGGTCCTAAATGGGGATATATTCAGCGACATCAACATCACTGACATGATAGACTTTCACCTGAGCCGGCGGGCAAAGGTGACTATAGCCCTTACCCCCGTAGATGATCCCACGAGCTACGGGCTGGTGGAGACCGATGCGGGAAGCCGGGTTACGCGTTTCCTGGAGAAGCCAAGCCGTGACCAGATAACCACTAACATGATAAACGCCGGGACCTACCTCCTGAATGCCGAAATCCTGACGCATATCCCGCAGGATACCAGTTACAGTTTCGAGCGCGAGCTATTTCCTTCGCTGCTGGGCCGGGGCGAGGCTGTCTATGCCTATCCGTCCCGTGGCTATTTTGTTGATATTGGCACGCCGGCCAAATATCTTGGCTTGCACCATGACCTGCTCAATGGCGAAAGCAGCCTGTGGGCGCCTACAGCTAAAACAGATGTCGGCCAGCATAGCTGTATCCATCCCAGCGTGCGCATTAATCGGACTAAGGGTGCCGTGCTCATCGGTGATAACTGCTCCATTGCGGCAGACGTCCAGCTAACTGGGCCAGTGGCCATTGGTGCCGGCAGCACCATTGCGGAAGGCGCGGTCCTGGAGGAATCGGTGCTGTGGCAGAACGTCCGAGTCGGGCCGCGTGCCATTATCAGGAAATCGGTCGTAGCCAATGATAGCACTTTGAATGCGGGCTGTATCATTGAGGACTCACTGCTGAGCGACCACGTCACGGTGCGCCAGGGTGCCAGAATCGAGCCGGGCAGCCGCATCTGGTCAGGGGAGACCGCCGGGTAGGGCGGCCAGCCTCTTCCTTTCAATACCTCTCCAGAAGTAAGCAGTCTCATTTCTTCTGTGAGCCAATCTGGGCCATTGCGAGCCATCCGTCCTTCGGCTGAAGGACTCCTCACAATCACGGCTAGGTTGGCTACACTCGCTTATCGCTTTTGCCTCGAAGTGCCGCTACACGGTATAATATATTGGTTGAGGTTCACATAATGTTAAACCAGTTGGAGAAAATCGAGCGGCGCTTTCAGGAGCTGGAAGAGCAAATCGCCATGCCGGAGGTAGCTACCGACCCCAAGCAGTTGCTCAAGGTAGCCCAGGAGCGCTCCAGCATCGAAGATATAGTACTGAAATATCGGGAATACAAGACGACTGTCCGTTCGCTTGAGGAGACTCGGGCCATGCTTGGCATCTCTCTTGACGAGGACATGACGGCCTTGGTCAAGCAGGAGATTGCTGACCTGCAAGCGAAACAGGGCACTCTTCTAGAAGAGCTGAAGCTGGCCCTTTTGCCCAAAGACGAAAACGATAAGCGGGATATCATTGTGGAGATCCGGGCGGGGACAGGTGGTGATGAGGCCGCCTTGTTCGCCGCCGACCTTTTCCGTATGTACAGCCGCTACGCCCAGTCCAAGAGCTGGGACGTGGATATTATCAGTGCCAGCGAAAGCGGCGGTACCGGCGGCTTCAAGGAGATTATCTTTGAGGTCAAGGGCAAAGGGGCCTTCAGCCGCTTTAAGTATGAGCGTGGTGTGCACCGTGTGCAGCGGGTGCCTGTAACCGAGGCTTCGGGACGAATTCACACCTCTACGGCTACCGTGGCCGTCCTGCCCGAGGCTGAAGAGGTCGAGGTAACCATTGACCCGGACGACCTGCGTATTGATATTTTCCACAGTGGTGGTGCCGGCGGCCAGAATGTCAACAAAGTAGCCACGGCTGTCCGTATCACGCATCTACCAACCGGCATGGTGGTCACCTGCCAGGATGAGCGTTCCCAGCTCAAGAATCGGAATAAGGCCATGGCGGTGCTGCGGGCACGTCTGCTGGATACCGAGCGCCGCAAAGCCGAAGAGAAGATTATCAGCGAGCGCCGCTCCCAGGTGGGCACGGGCGAGCGGGCAGAGAAGATACGCACCTACAACTTCCCGCAGGACCGTCTCACCGACCACCGCATCGGCCTGACCCTTCATAACTTGCCCAGGATTCTGGAGGGAGAGCTTGACCAGCTCGTTGACAGCCTGGCTACGGAAGAGCAGGCCCGGCAGCTGCAGGAGCAACTGGTGTGACCCTGAGAGAGGTCATGGGCCGCGCCAGAGAAGTCCTGACGGCTGCCAGCATCGACGATGCCGCCCTGGAGAGTGAGATGCTGCTGCGGTACGTCCTGAATCTTAGCCGAGTCGAGCTCTTCCAGCAACTAAACACAGCACTAACCCCGGGGCAGGAACAGGCTTTCGCAGGACTGGTCGCCCGCCGTCTCAGCCGTGAGCCGACTGCCTACATCACCGGCCATCGCGAGTTCTATGGTCTCGATTTCTATGTGGACCGCCGCGTGCTCATTCCCCGCCCGGAAACCGAGCTGCTGGTGGAGAAGGCCATCGCACTTGCCGAAGGCAACCCGATAGCCGTCATCGCAGACGTTGGCACTGGCTCCGGGGCCATCGCCGTCAGCCTGGCGGTAAATCTGCCAGGAGCCAAAATCTACGCCACTGATATAGCTGCGGATGCCCTCGATGTGGCCCGGCTGAACTGCCGCAAACACGGTGTCGCCGGTCAAATCGGCTTGCTAGAGGGAGACCTTCTTGACCCATTACCGCGGCCAGTTGACATAATAGTGGCTAATCTCCCCTATGTCCGAAAATCTGACTTGGCCCAGGTGAATACAATAGACTTCGAGCCGAAAATAGCCCTGGATGGAGGCGCCGATGGCCTGGACAAGCTCCGCTGCCTATGCCAGCAGGTGCCCGGCAAGCTCCGCCATGGTGGTCACATCCTTCTGGAAATCGGACAGGGCCAAGGCGAAGCAATAAGTATGCTTTTGCACCGGCTTTTCCCCTTCGCCGGCGTAGAAGTCACCCCTGACCTGGCGGGTATTGACCGCGTGGTGGCCGTGACTCTTACTGTGCCTGTTTTCTCGTCTTCCCCTTCGGCTTCTCTTTGACCTGCAAGAACTCGACTAGCAGCCCGTAGGCGCTCTTCGGGTGTATGGTGCACTCGAACATCTCTTCGACAGAGGGGTCTTCTATTTTCAGCTTGTCGCTTACACGGATGCCCTTAGAGCGTAGCTCGGCAATGACCGCCTCAAGGTCGTCCACCTCCAGGCCAATGGCCTGAAAGGCCGGGGCCAGCCGCTTGTGCTGCCCACCGATGGGCAGCATATCATTGATGGACTCGCTTATCTCGAGGAGGAAAGGCTCCTCTTCCCCCAGGGTAGCAATGCGGGCGCGGTGCCCCCACTGCGCCAGGTGCGGCATCTCCGGCCCTATCTTGGCACCGAGCACATCACGAAAAAAGGCGATTACCTTGTCCCTTTCCCCGCTGACGCAAAAGG
>JACQTX010000024.1 GCA_016210585.1 Chloroflexota bacterium | reverse complement strand
GGGGAGCACGATCAAATTATTATGAAACGATTAGTAATGTATTTGTATTAATACAAACGCAAGAAATATTGTTGTATCCACCTGTCTTTGCGAGGCCATTCACGGCTTTGCTGTGAAGGCGAAGCAATCTCATAACCTGTCAAATACGCTTCAGGCGGACGCTGTTTATTACTCAATGCGTGTGAGATTGCTTCGGCTCCCGCCTTCGGTGGGATGCGCTCGCAGTGACAGTTATACAGCGTTAGTTAGTGCGTTTGTATTAGATGTGGAAAGCTGACGGCTGATGGCGGTTTTATCTTTCCGCCCGGCAGGAGTAAAATGGAATTCAAGAGCATCTTTAGCAACATGGAATGACTACGCAAGATATTGGAATAGAGCGGAAGCTACAGCGAGCCCTCAGAAGATTCAGCCGGCAGAAACGTAACCTCATACCTGTCCTGCAAGCCGTCCAGGAGAAGCTGGGGTATCTACCCCGGGCGGCTATTACCGCCATTGCCGCTTACCTCAATGTCCCTGAGGTAGATGTGTATGGCGTGGTTACCTTCTACAACCAGTTCCGCCTCAGCCCGCCCGGCAGGCACGCGGTGCGGGTCTGCCTGGGCACCGCCTGCCATATGAAGGGGGGCTATATCACCCTGGACGCCTGGCAGCGGCGGCTGGGTGTCGAAAAGGGCCAGGCCACGCCGGACGGTGAGTTCGACCTGGATACCGTGGCCTGCGTGGGCTGCTGCGTCATGGCGCCGGTCACTATCATTGACAACAAGCCCTTGGCTAGAGTTGACCCTACCCGGGTTGACGGCATCCTCCTCAGCTATAAGCTGGCTAAAGAAGGCGAGGGCAAGCCGTGAAGGTGCTGTCCCCGGTAAGCCTTTCGGGAATCAGGGCGCAAGCGGCGCAGCACTGGCAGGCCACCTTCGGCGGCTGGCACAGTGGCCGGCCGGTGATTACCGTAGGAATGGCCACCTGCGGGCGCGCCGCCGGTGCTATGGATGTGCTCCAGGCACTGCGGGATGAGTTGGCGCGTCTGGAGCTGGACTGCCCGGTGGTAGAGGTCGGCTGCACCGGCCACTGCTACGCCGAGCCACTGGTCACCATCTATAAACCGGGCTATCCGGCCATCTGCTACGGTTACGTCAATCCCGTCATCGCCCGGACACTGCTCAGAGAGTTCCTGCAAGGGGACAATCCCTGCCCGGAGTTCGTGCTGGGCGCCCTGGAGACCAATGACCTGGTGCCCAGCTTCGCCGATTTCCCCAGGGCGAAATACGAGACCAGGCTGCTGCTGAAAAACTGCGGCCAGATTGACCCGGAGCAGATCGAGCACTACATCGCCAATGGTGGCTATGCCGCCCTCGAAAAGGCCCTCCAGATAACGCCCGAAGAGGTCATCACCGAAATCAAGGAGGCGAGGCTGAGGGGGCGGGGCGGCGCCGGTTTTCCCACCGGGGAGAAGTGGGAGATGTGCCGGCGTGCGCCGGGCAGGCCGAAATACGTGATTTGCAACGCTGACGAGGGCGACCCGGGTGCCTTCATGGACCGGGCCGTCCTGGAGAGCGACCCCCACTCGGTGCTGGAGAGCCTGATTATCGCTGGCTATGCCATCGGGGCAGGGCAGGGCTATATCTATGTGCGGGCCGAGTATCCGCTGGCTGTCCAACGGCTACGCCTCGCCCTGCGCCAGGCGCGGCAGCACAACCTGCTGGGCCGGCATATCCTGGGTAACGCCTTCAGCTTTGACGTCCGGCTGTTTCTCGGCTCAGGGGCCTTTATCTGCGGTGAAGAAACGGCCCTTATCGCCTCGCTCGAAGGGGAAGCTGGCATTCCTCGCCACCGCCCGCCTTACCCGGCGGAGCACGGCTTGCATGGCAAGCCGACCCTTATTGACAACGTGAAGACCCTCGGCTGCGTCCGCCACATCATCCGCGACGGGGCGAAAGCCTTTGCCGCCATCGGCACGCAGAAAAGCACCGGCACAGCTGTCTTCGCCCTGGCCGGCAAGGTGGTCAATACCGGCCTGGTGGAGGTGCCCATGGGCACCACATTGCGACAGATAATCTTCGATGTCGGGGGCGGCATTCCGAAAGGAAAGCGTTTCAAGGCGGTCCAGATTGGCGGGCCGTCCGGGGCTTGCCTGCCCGAATCTGCCCTGGACCTGCCCGTTGATTTCGACTCCTTGACCGACGCCGGGGCGATGATGGGCTCCGGCGGCATGGTGGTCCTGGACGAGGACGATTGCATGGTGGAGATAGCCCGCTACTTCCTGCAGTTCACCCAGCGGGAGTCCTGCGGCAAGTGCACCTTCTGCCGCCTGGGCACCCGGCAGATGCTGGCCATCCTTGACGATATCACCAAGGGCAAGGGTAAACCCGAGGACATCGCGGTGCTGGCTGAGCTGGCGGAGGACGTTAAGGCCGGCTCTCTCTGCGGCCTGGGTAAAACGGCACCTAATCCGGTGCTGAGCACCCTGCGCTACTTCCGTGACGAGTATGAAGCGCACGTGAAAGAAGGGCGCTGCCCGGCCTTGATGTGCCAGGACCTGATTAACTACTACATCATCCCGGAGAAGTGCGAGCGCTCCTGCGATGCCTGCGTGGGCACCTGCACCGTGGAGGCCATCAGCCCCAATAGCAAGCGAATTAAGGTCATTGACCAGGCCAAGTGCGTCAAGTGCGGCCTGTGCCTGCCCGCCTGCCCCATCAAGTATGGTGCTATAATCAAGCAGTCCCCGCCGCAGGTGCAGAAGTGAAAACGGTCACCCTATCCATTGATGGGAAGAAGGTATTTGCCCATACGGGCGAAAAAGTCCTATGGGCGGCGCTGGACAACGGTATCTACATCCCCAACCTCTGCGCCATGCGGGAAAATAGCGAAGAGCCGATGACGGCCTGCCGCCTGTGCTTTGTCGAGATTGAAGGCTACGCCCAGCCGGTCACGGCCTGCACGGAGCCGGTGCGGGAGGGCCTGGAGGTCAGCACCCGCGGCGAGCGGGCATTGCGCCTTGCCCGGTCCGGGCTGGAGCTGCTGCTGGCTAGCCACCCCATCGAATGCGCCCGCTGCCCCGTTAACCGGGCCTGTGAGCTGCAGAGGATGGCGGCCCACCTGGGCATCAAGCTGAAGACCCGCCGGCTCAGGAAATTTGTCCATGAGTTTCCCATTGACAGCAGCAGCCCGCTTTTTGTCTATGACCCCAACAAGTGCGTGCTCTGTGGGCGCTGCGTCTTCATCTGCCAGAAGCTTCCGGGAACACCGGCTATTGGCTTTGCCCACCGCGGCTTTGACCGCCGGGTGACCACCTGTGGCGATGAGCCTATCGGCAATCGGTGCGGCGACTGCACTGAGTGCGTGTCCGCCTGCCCCTCCGGTGCCCTGGTATTCAAGAGCAGGTCGCCAGCAGCAGATGGATCCTAACCGCTTACAATTATGTCCTTCCGCCGTCATCTCGCCTTGCATCCCAGTATCAGGAAAGGGTAAACTTACGGCAAAAACATGAAGATTGTGCGTTTTGCGGCTGAGGGCCGGGTCAAGTATGGCGTCCTGCACGGTGATAAGGTGCAAACCCTGCGGGGCACGCCATTCCGCGGCATCAGGCTGACCGGCGAGGCTTACTCATTAGACAGTGTCAGTCTGATGGCGCCTTGCCAGCCCTCCAAGATTGTGGCCATCGGCCTGAACTACCGCACCCATGCCCAGGAGCTGAAGATGCCCCTGCCGGCAGCCCCGCTCATCTTCCTGAAGCCGCCAACGGCTGTCATCGGCCCGGAGGAATGCATTATTTACCCGGCGGCGTCCAGCCGTGTGGACTACGAGGCGGAGTTGGCGGTAGTCATCGGCAAAGCCGCCAGGCACGTGTCCACGACAAATGCCCTCAGCTACGTCCTGGGCTACACCTGCTGCAATGACGTGACCGCACGTGACCTGCAGAGCCAGGACGGGCAATGGACCAGGTCAAAGAGCTTTGACACCTTCGCCCCCACAGGCCCCTGTATTGAGACGGAGCTTGACGCGGCCAATGTGTCAGTGGCCAGCTACCTGAATGGCGAGCGGAAACAGCAGGGCAGCACGAGTGACCTCATCTATTCGGTCCCGGATCTGATAAGCTTCGTCTCCGGTATTATGACGCTGCTGCCGGGCGATGTTATTGCTACAGGGACTCCCGTAGGTGTCGGGCCGATGTTTCCCGGTGACACCATTGAAATAAGGATAGACGGCATCGGCACCCTGCGGAACTACGTGACGAAGGACAGGTCTTAGCCTTCCCGCTCGAGGAAGCCCATCAGCAGGCGGGAGAACTCAGGCAATCTCTCTTTGTAGGCGGAGTGGCCACCGCCCTCATAAACCTTCAGCACACAGTCAGGAATCAGGGTAGCGGCGGCGTAGGCATGCTTGACCGGGACAATGCGGTCACGCTCTCCCCACACCACCAGTGTCGGTGCGGCGATTTCGGAAAGACGGTGCAGCAGGACTACAGTCTGGGCCTGGAGCGTAACGGCGCTAGCGCCGAGGATGAGGCTGGCCTGAGAGAGGGGGATGATGAACTCCACTGACTGAAACATGGCTTTCGCCAGCCACTTGACGCCTTTGAGCACGGCCACTACGGCCTTGCCCAGTGAGCGGATTAGTGCCGGTGCCGAAAATACCCGAACCCACAGGGCAATCTCCGGCCCCAGGCACATGCTATCAACCAGCACGAGCTTCTTCACCCTCGGGGGGTGCTGGAGGGCATAGCTGGCAGCAACGCCGCCGCCCAGGGAATGGCCCATAAGGTAAAAGCTCTCCAGACCCAGGGTGCGGGTAAAATCATGCAGGAAACTTACCAGCTCCGGCACATAGAAGTCGCCGGTCATTCCCTGGCTGTGACCGAAGCCAGGCAGGTCCGGGACGTAGAGCGTATACTTCTCCGCCAGTGCCTTCATATTGTGGACCCAGAGCCTGGCGTTGCTGTTCCCGCCGTGGATAATGAGCAGAGGGTCGCCCTGCCCGGCAGTGAAATAGCGGATATTAAGCTCACCAACCTTTGTCCTGTGGCTTTTAACAGTATGCATGTCCTGGTTCTCCCTGATAGGCAAAAATAAACACCCCGGACACTGGTGTCCAGGGTGTTTGAAGACCACCCGACCTACCTAGTTGTCGCTCTACTTATTAATTATAGCACACAGTTACCGGGGGGCTGCCACCGACCTGAAGAAATTTACATATTTGCCCTGACCGGTGCCCCCAAGTGCTTTATGTTGTATAATGGACGCTTAGATGCCGAATCATGTGAGAACGGAGTCATCTTACAGGCGAAAGCCCGGGGACAAGGTCTACAGGGTCCGCAGTCAAAGACCCTGGCAGGTGCTCATTCCCCCGCTGCCCAGGAAGGCGGTTGCCAGAGCTTCCTTATGGACACTGGCCTACGGGTTTGCGGGCATGATAGCCTTGGGCGCCATATTGCTCATGCTCCCTTTTGCCAGCAAATCAGGACAGCCCACAGCTTTTATTGACGCCCTCTTCACTGCCACGTCCTCTGTCTGCGTCACTGGACTTGTCGTTGTTGACACTCTGGACTACTGGAGTTTCTTCGGCCAGTTCGTCATCCTGGTCTTGATTCAGGTGGGCGGCTTTGGCTACATGACCATGACGACCCTGCTCCTGATTGCACTCGGGCGCCGGATTGGGCTACGGGAGAGACTGCTCATCGGCGAAACCCTGGGTCTCGCCAGAATCGGGGGCGTCGTCAGGCTCATTCGGAATATGGCATTGTTTACCATAGCGACCGAGATTGTAGGCGCCGCCGTCTTCTACCTTCACTTCTCCGCAGAATATCCCCCGTGGACCGCTATCTGGAAGTCTATTTTCCAATCGGTCTCCGCACTAAACAATGCGGGTTTTGATGTATTCGGTGGTTTCCGCAGCCTGACTGTCTATCACAATGATTACCTGATATTGCTGACTACGGCAGCCCTGATAATCCTCGGTGGTATCAGTTTCTTAGTCCTCGAGGACGTCTTTCGAAACAGGAGGCCGGGCAAGTTTTCCGCCGACACCAAGATGGTCTTGTCTGTAAGTTTGCTCCTGCTGGTCCTGGTCACAGTGATTGTGCTGGTAACCGAATACGGTAATCCGGCTACTATGGGCGCTCTGCCCTTTTCCAGCAAAATACTGAATGCGTTCTTTCAATCGGTCACATCGAGGACGGCCGGATTCAGCGCCATCAACACAGGCAGCATGAGTGACTATGCGCTCTTCTTCACCATGCTCCTGATGTTTATCGGCGGGGCTTCAGGCTCAACTGCGGGAGGCATCAAGGTCAATACCTTTGGGCTGATTATTGTCACTATATGGAGTGCGGTCAGGGGAAGGGAATATCCGGGGGCATTTGGCAAGGAGTTCATGGTTACCCAGATTTTCCGGGCCCTGGCCGTGCTCATGCTCTCTCTTGGCGTAGTGGCCATAGTGGTCTTCGTCCTGACGATTACCGAACAAGCCAGCTTCCTTAACATCCTGTTTGAAGCTGTCTCAGCTTTTGGCACCGTGGGCCTGTCAACTGGCATCACACCCGATTTGTCTGTCATCGGCAGGCTGGTGATAATCGTCACCATGTTTGTTGGTCGTCTCGGCCCGCTTACACTGACGCTGGCTCTTGTCCGTGCCCAGCAAATAAGCGTATATCGCTATCCCAAGGAGATAGTAAGAATAGGTTAGGAGACAAAATGAAAAAACAGGTTGTTGTTATCGGGTTAGGACGCTTCGGCGTCAGCCTGGCCAGTGCCCTGTCCGGTACGGGCCATGATGTGCTGGCCCTTGATACCAACGAGCGGAAGGTCCAAAGCGTGGCCGCACAGATAACCCATGCCGTCGTTGCGGATGCGACTGACGAAGCTGTCCTGAATGAGTTGGGTGTAAGGAACTCCGAGATTGCCGTGGTAGCCATCGGGTCAGATATACAGAGCAGTGTCCTGACAGCCCTCCTGTTGAAAAGACTGGGTATTCCATGCGTTATAGCCAGGGCCAGCAACAGGACGCACGGCGAAATTCTAAAGAAAATCGGCGTTGATGACGTAGTATATCCCGAGCATGAAGCGGGAGACAGGTTGGCCCACGAGATACGCCTGGGTAACGTTTCCGATTATCTGCCGGTGACGCCTAGGTATGGCATCGCTAAGCTTGAACCACAGGCGGAGTGCGTCGGTCAAACGCTAGGTGACATCGGTCTTGGGCCCAAAGGGCGGGAGAGCGTAGCCGGGCTGCTTGTGCAGCGGGGAAATGAAGTGATAATCGCCCCAAGCTTGAGCGAGGTTATCAAGGCGGGTGACAGATTGGTCGTTGCCGGAAGCGATGATAAGCTTGAGTCTTTCCTGGCAAGGATAATGGCGCGCCGGAAGGACAAATAGTTGCCTTCTTTCCAATTATCGTTAAATAGAGTCAACCTCATTGCGATTGCCCACCCTTAAGAAATGGCCGGCCACCCCAGAAACCGAAGCCGATGGCGGCGGCGAATGCCAGAAGAGTAATGACTCCCCAGATGGGCAGAGCGTTGGTAGGAAAGGCGTCCAGCAGGACGCCGCCCAGCATTGGCCCCAGCGAAATGCCGAGAGTCTCGCTCAGCCCGTATAGCCCCATGTAGTGTCCCCGCTGTTTGACGGGAGCCAGGTCACCCACCGCGGCTAGCGTTACCGGCGAGAAAATAATCTCACCCACGGTGATGATTATCATCCCCATGATGGCCAGTGCGTAAGCGCCGGCCCAGGTCATGAAGAGATAGCCTATGCCATAGAAGATGCTGCCCAGCATCAGCGCGGTAGCCCTGGACATCCTGCTGACAGCACGGGACATGGGGTACTGAAAGAGGACCACTATAATCCCGTTCAAGGTCAGCAGGAAGCCGTATTGCGCGGTGGACAGCCCGGCGCGGTCAACGGCAAAGACAGAGAGGGTGCTGACCATCTGTCCCATGACGATGAAAAGCAGGAGATTGAAGACGGTCAGGGTGAGAAAACTGCGGTCTTTCGCCGGGGAAAGAAGGCCCCGCAGGTCAGCCTTTTCCGTGCCTTTGCCCAGTGACTCAGGCATCAAGAAGAAGACGGTTATGAAGGCAGCGGCGCTGGTGAAGCCGGCGAAGCCGAAAAGCCAGGCATAGGGATAAAGCCCCAGCAGGTAACCGCCGATGGCCGGCCCGGCGGCCCAGCCCAGGTTTTGTCCTACCCTCAGTAGCCCGAAGGCTTCTGTCAGGCGGGCCTTGGGCGCCAGATCAACCACAATGGATGTGATGGCCGGACGCATCATCATCACTACCGACCGCCCGACGGTATAGACAATGACAATAATGACAATCGGGGTGGCGGCACTTATCAGGACGGCAATGCTAGCATAGACCAGACCGCTGACCAGGAGGGTGCCAAGGAGGAGGGGACGCCGACCAAAACGGTCGGCCAGGGCGCCGCTGAATCCTTGGGTAACCGCCGAGCTCAAACCACTGATGAGCATAATCGTGCCCACCATGGTCATGGAAAGCCCGCGCTCCTGGTAGAGATAGAGGGAGAGAAAGGGCACGCTGATAGAGAAGCCAGCCACATTGAGAAAACCGATGGCTGTCAGCACCCAGATGCCAGGTTCAAAACGGCGAAAGGCTTGCCTTGCTCCGTTACGCACAGCGGCTCCGACCTCTTGGTCTATGACAAGGTGTTGTTTTCATACAAAAGTAAAAGGGGTGTGGCGAGAGCACTTAACGGTTCACCACACGCTCTCATATAGCGCTACTCCTTCCTGGCCAGGACTGCCAGGAAAAGCGGGAACTCACGGCGGGCACGGTTTTCCATTTTGGCGGCAGCACCAACGGAACGCTTATCAGAGACCCATTCCTCCACTTTTACAATGGCAAAGCCATTCTCAAATAGCACCTGGCTATAGTAAGAAAGCGGGAAATGATAGGTCATGGTGGTCTCCGAATTCGCGCCCCGACCGGGGTGGGCCTGGATGGGCACGGTCAGGGGTGTCATGTAGCGGTCCACACGCCGGTATTGAATTCTCTTCGTCTCGTCAATCTCCCAGCTACTTTGCCGGGGGATACGGAAGCAGGGATGGTTCAGCACTACCAAAAGCTTGCCGCTGCGGCGCAGGTGTTGCGCGGCGTTCTGGACAACCGCCTCGGGCGTGTTGATATTTTGTAATGACAAAACGAGGGCGGCATGGCTGAAGTCCTTCTTCGGCACGGGCAAGGGCTGGTTGACGTCAGCCACAATGTAGATATGGCCTTTGTTCCTGTCCAGCCGCCGGGCCTGCTTGATTAGACCGGGCGCGATATCAACGCCTGCGTAATAGACATCTTCAGGAATCCGGCGGGCCAGGACACCCTGCCCGCAGGCCATGTCCAGCAGGGAGTCACCTCCCTTAAGTCCCAGAAGTCTCAGGCTATGGGGCAGGATGACGTGCTCATGGTAGTAGTGGCCCTCCTTGCCGACAATCCGCCCATACCAGTCGCTTACCGGCTGCCACGAGGTCTCCGTTGCCCCTTGCCTTTTGACCATTCCATCAAAATTGTAATTCAGCCTGCCTTTCGTTGTAAAATAGGGACTCAGGGACGCCGATAAGATATGACGCACAACGAAATTCCTGAGTTTCCAGGGTTTGCCCTTATCAGCCTGGAGCATAAGCCGGCCATAGATGCTGCCTTCGCCCGGCTTGAACCCACCATCTCCGAATTCACCTTCACCAACCTTTTTATGTGGCGGCACCACTATGGAATCAGCGTCAGCAGAGCTGCGGGCTTTCTTCTGGTCCTTGCTCGGCCGGAGGGTAAGCCTCCCTTTTTCTTCCCGCCATGGGGCGCGGGAGATGCCGACTCAGCAGTCAGGCGCTGCCTTGATTTCGCCACCGCTGAGTTCGGTAGCGCCTACATTGAAAGAGTGCCGCAGGACTATTTGGACAGGATTGCTGGTTCGTTGGGCGGTCTGGAGGTCCAGCCTGACCCGGCCAATGATGATTACGTCTATAATGCGATAGACCTGATCGAGCTAACGGGCCGGAAATATGACGGCAAACGCAACGCCATCCGGAAATTCGAGCGGGAGTATCGCTATGAATACCGGCCCATGGGTGAGCAGGTCATCCCGCTCTGCCTGGCCTTCCAGGACTACTGGTGCGATGAGAGGCATTGCCTGCTGACACCGAGCTTGGTCGCCGAGGACCGGGCGATCAGGGAGGTGTTGGCCAATTTTGGCACCCTTGGTGTCAGGGGCGGCGTCATCCTGATAGACGGCAAGGTTGAGGCCTTCTCCTTCGGTGAGTGCCTCAACCGGCAGACTTTTGTCGTCCATGTGGAGAAGGCCAACCCCAATATCTTCGGGCTGTATGCCGTCATCAACCAGCGCCTTGCCCGGAGCGAGGCGTCCAGCTACCAGTTCATCAACCGGGAGCAGGACCTGGGCGATGAGGGACTGCGCCGGGCCAAGGAGTCCTACCAGCCAGCCTTCAAGGTGAAGAAATACCGGATGGGACTGAAGGCCTGAAATATTAGTATGTCAATAAAGCTGACTTTCCTGGGCGCGGCACAGAACGTGACCGGCTCCTGCTATCTCCTGGAGGTCAACCGTAAGCGGTTCCTTGTGGACTGCGGGCTTTACCAGGAGCGGGAGCTAAAGGGGCGCAACTGGGCGCCTTTCTTCGTGTCTCCGGAGAGCCTGGACGCTGTCCTGCTGACCCATGCCCACCTTGACCATTGCGGTCTGCTGCCCAAGCTGGTCAGAGAAGGGTGCCGCTGTCCCATTTACTGCACCACCGTCACTAAGGAGTTAGCGGAAATCACCCTGGTTGACGCCGCTCATTTGCAGGAAGAGGACGCCGAGTTCAAACGCAAGAGACATGAAAAGGAAGGCCGCAAGGGGCCTTACCCCGATGTCCCGCTCTACACCTGCGATGATGCGCGGGCGGTATTCCCCCAGCTCTCACCGGCGGACTATGGGCAGACCGTTAAGCTGGCCAAAGGCATCGAGGCCACTTTTCATGATGCCGGCCACGTTCTCGGCTCGGCCATGCTCGAATTCAGGATTAGAGCCGGTGGCGAGGAAAAGGTGGTCGTCTTCTCCGGGGACATTGGCGGCTGGGACAAGCCCATCCTGCACGACCCCACCCTATTTGAGGAAGCGGACTATGTGCTGGTCGAGTCCACCTACGGCGACCGCTTGCTGGAGCGGTCTGAGGTCATGGCCACCGAGCTAGCCGAGGTCATCAATAGCACGCGAAAAGCCAACGGGAACATCGTCATCCCCAGCTTTGCCCTGGAGAGGACACAGGAGGTCCTGTTTTACCTGAACCAGCTCTTGCTCGATGACGCCATTCCCCACCTGATGGTCTTCGTCGATAGCCCGATGGCGGTGAGCATCACCGAGGTCTTCAAAAACCACCTCGAGCTGTTTGATGAAAGCCTGGTCCGGCTCATGGAACAAGGTCGGTCACCTTTTGACTTCCCCGGTCTGAAGCTGGTCAGGACGATTGATGACTCGAAGGCCATAAACCACATAACCGGGACAGTCATCATCATTGCCGGCTCAGGGATGTGCACGGGCGGCCGCATCAAGCACCACTTGGTGACAAACATCACCCGCCCGGAGAGCACCATCCTCTTTGTAGGCTACCAGGCGGTGGGCACCCTGGGCCGCCAGATACTGGACGGTGCCGCGTCCGTCCGCATACTGGGACAGCAGTACCCGGTGCAAGCCCGGGTGCTACAGATTAACGGCTTTTCCTCCCATGCCGACCGGGAGCACCTTTACAACTGGCTCGCCAACCTGCGCCGGCCACCAAGACAGGTCTTTGTCACCCACGGCGAGCCCGCCTCGTCCCAGCACCTGGCCGCCCTGGTCAGAGAGCGCACCGGCTGGGCCGTAACCGTGCCGCAGTTCCGGGATGAAGTGGTGCTAGGGTAAAACTACCGCCCAATCACCTTCCTGAAGTCAATGCCCAGGTCTTCCATGATGGCCTGCACGGCGGCCCGGCCGCCGGCATTCACGCCGCCCCCTGGATGGGTGCTTGCCCCGCACATGTAGAGCTTCTTGATGGGCGTCCGGTAGTTGGCCCAGCCCGGAATGGGTCTGTTGGCGAACATCTGAGTCACAAACATCCCGATGTGCAAGAAATCGCCCGTCTCCCAGGCGGAGTTATACCTTTCAAAGTCGAGCGGGCTGTAAATCCACCGGCCCAGGATGTTGCTCGGCCCCATGTTCGTGGTCCGCTGCCGTATTGCCTCAAGGATGCCATCCGCCACCTGCTGCTTTATCTGATCCCACTTCTGGGGGCCGCCATCCTTCAGGTTGTAAGGCTCATAATGATAGACATAGAGAGTGTGCTTGCCCGCCGGAGCGCGGCTGGGGTCAAGCCGTGTGGCCGTGCCCACCATAGGTGCCTGTGTATTCGGCACGCCGTGGACGTAGTTCTCGAACATCGCGAGGTAGTCATCGCCAACCGGGGAAAGCTCCACGAGTACACCTTCATTGGCACCGCCGCCCGCCTTGTAGTTCGGGGCTTCATTGAGGGCAAGGGCCTGGAGGATAGGCACAAAGGTGCTGTGCTTCAGCCGGCGAATCCTGTTCAGGAAGCCGTCTGGTAGCCCTTCCGGCCCAAGCATCTGCAGGAAAAGCTGCTTCACGCTGAGATTGGAAACAATCGCCCTCTTCGCCTCGATTTCCTCGCCGCTTTCCAGCAAGACGGCCCTAGCTTCACCACCGACTGCCTTAATGCTCTTCACCGGGCTGGAGACCCGGATGGTGCCGCCATTGTCCTTGACAAGGGCCACGAGCGCATCAACGAGCGCCCCTGAGCCGCCTACGGGGAGGGCCGAAGGCCTGGAGTGGAAGAGACCGAAAACGAATATACCAACGCCGGTCCCCTTCTCACCCGGGGCAATCATGCTCTCCGAGATGACCCGTGTGATGGCGGTCTTCACGTGCTCGCTTTCAAACCACTCCTCGATGATGTCCGTGGCGCTGGAGAAGATTATCCTCAGGTATTCCTGCCCCATCTCACTGCCGTCCAGGAGGGCGACCATCCGGCCAAAGGGAATCGGCGGCGAAAAGGTAGCCACCGCGGCCACGCGGGCCGCCTGGCTCATATACTCCAGGAACCGGGGATAGACCTCAGCATCCTTCCGGGAGAACTGGCTTATGGACTGGACCGTCTTGTTGACATCACGGTAGATGCTCAGTGCCCTGTCATCCGGGAAAACGATGGTCATCTGCGGGTCAGGGTAGAGGTACTTGAGGCCATACCTGGCTACTAGCCCCAGCTCGTCCCGATGAATAAGAGGGTTCGCCTGGATTAGCTGATGGTAGATGGATGCAGTGTCATGCTTGAACCCCGGCACTGTCACCTCCCGGGTGACAACGCCCCCACCAACCTTGTCCAGCTTCTCCACGATACATACATCAACGCCAGCCTTAGCCAGATAAGCCGCCACCGTCAAGCCATTGTGCCCTCCGCCGACGATCACCACATCGTGTTTCGCCATGAGCTGCCCTCCTTCTCTTCAATAGACTATGCCGCTAAGAAGATAGCACTTCTGTGGCCTTATTTGCAACAACCTGTGCTCGTTCAGCCTTCCGCGAAATTGTGATGCTGAGCCGAAGCTCTGAGTGAAACGAAGAGGCAGCGAAGCATCTGGGTGGGGTAAATTAGATTCACGGTCTTAAATTTTTGCGCGTTTCGCGGGATGCTCCGTTCAGCCTGAAACAAATGAGGGGGAGAAGCATGCTTCTCCCCCTCAGCAGTGAGACCTGCGTATGACGGCAGAACATCGGTCTTGCTCAGGTAGCGTCAAGGACTAGCGTGCCGCGCAGTTTCGTAGGGCCCCAACATATCCGCATAGTCTATGGTCTGACCAACAGGAATTAGAACGAGAGCACGCGCTAGAGTTACCTGTAGCCGACCCGTTTGATTACCGTGATATTGTGGGCCTGCAGGAATCCCTTGTTTTTGCCCTTGATGGCCACATTGACCAGGGCGCCGACAGTTAGCGTGCCCTGAATCTGGGTATTCGGGCCGATGATAACAGTCTGCCCATCAACTACGATACTGTCTATGCCGATGCTCTGGACAGTGCCCTGCAGAGATGTGGCCGCCGCCGGGGTGGCCGGTATGAGGAGCAGGGTGGCCAGGACGGCAACAACAATCAGTGGCTTGACCAGGTGACGGAACCTGAACATGGTCTACCTCCCCCTTTTTATTTTTCTGCTGATGAGAACGGGGAAGCGGGAGGTCTTGTTTCAGGTGGACAGGGCGAATGCGCAATCAAGCGTTCGCGTTGTCAGCCACCAGGTAGATTTTCCTGGCTAATATCTTGCCGCTGGCGGTTAGAAAGACGCGCTCGATGATGTGGCCCAGCTTTTCTTTGTCCCGTATGTCGTATTCGTCCTTCAGGTTGACCAGCCAGTCAGCATCGTAGAGAATGGCGAAGTTACGGGTAGCTATCTTGCCCGGGCTGTGGTGGTGGGCAATGATGGTGCAGATTTCCTCAACCTGGGCCGGGGTAAAGCCCAGCCTCTCCAGAATTGGGCGGGCGATGGGCGGCCCCTCAATCTCCTGGAATTTGCCCGCGGTGCTGTGGTATTTCTTCTCCGCCTCGTGGATGCCGATGTCATGCAGGACAGCCGCACCGATGACTATGGGATAGTCCCCGCCTTCCTGTTGCCACAACTCTTCCGCGTAGCCGGTTACCCGTTGGGCGTGGTTAATTCTTTTTGTATCCTGGCCAAAATAGGCGGCCATCTCCCGGAGTAAAGATTCCTTGATGTCAGGCATTTTGCCTCACCAATGGTGCTTAGTTATGTAAGAGAGCATTCCTTATCCGCTCGTGGTGAGCCCTTCGACTTCGCTCAGGACAGGCCTGTCGAACCACCCTTCGACAATCCTTCGGCGAGCTCAGGACATGGCTCAGAGCCTGCCCTGAGCGAAGCGAAGGTGTGAGCGGTATCGAGTTGTCTCATCATTTCGCTAATTGCCGCAAACAAAGACTAGAAGAGATAGTGCAGCATCATGTCCAGGCGCCCGTGCTTTATCAGGTAAAGGCCGGAGAAGCGCATCACCTCGCGGACCTTCTCACGGTAACCTGGGGCGTAGCAGTGAGTGGTGCATTTCTTACACATCGGCTTGGGGTCATAAGGGCAGAGCAGCAGCTTGGCAATGCCGTGGTTCAGCAGCTTCTGGCAGTCCTGGCACAGTGCCAGGTCTTCTTTTACACAGCCTCGCAGCCGGTCATCCCTGATGAGAAAGGGAGCTTTCTCTTGCCCCAGGTGCTTCTCCCGGCAGAAGATGGAGATGAAACCGCTTAAGACCTTGATGTCTTTTGCCTTCTTACCGTTTAGTTTCTTGAATAGCTCTGACACGGGTTACCTTATGTTAGTCTGTCAACAATAAGATTTTGTCATATGCAAAGAGAGTCAAGCTAGCTATCAGCGCGCCAGCTTTCAGCTTAAGGTCTGAAGCATAGCTGGAGGCTAGCGGCTGATGGCTGAAACCTGCATTGTTCCGGCCTGTCCAGTCCCGCCTCAAATATACCAGTGTATCTTCGCCTGGCGGGCGATGCCGAGAAAGCCGGCCAGCCCCATAATGTCATCTACCTCGTCAATAAGGTCAGTCATGGTGATATTGAGGGCAGCCATGGCGTTAGGGCAGGCGTAGAGCTTCAGCCCCAGCTTTTTGGCATCGGCCAACTGGCTTTCCATACTCGGTATGCCGCCGGAGGCCAGGCCACGCTGGATATTTGTCCGGACGATTGGGGAAGTCTCCTCACCAAGGTCTGTCAGATGCCCTTTGGTAAACCGTCTCAGCCCCTCATAGGTGGCCAGCATATGGACATCCATACCACTGGCTAAGCTAACCAGAGCGATGCTCAAGGCATAGGCCACCCGGTCATAGGCACCGCTATGCAGGATGATGGCGACACTCTCTTTGGTTTCAGTGTCACTCAATATTCAGCACCTCATTTCTGGCGGATGGTATCCGCCCACTTCAGCAAGGGGACATTGGCGGCCCGTGATTTTTCATAGTGAGTGGCCAGCTCATCCCAAAATCAGCGATTGATTTTCATGTAACCGGACAGTATGCTTTTGAGGGCATTTTTCAAAATTAACCCCCACATTCAAACTAATTTGTTGGCTCAAGGACTACTTAAACAGGCAATAATCACCCAATTAGCTCCTCTTT
>JACQTX010000231.1 GCA_016210585.1 Chloroflexota bacterium | reverse complement strand
TGCCGTCATGCAGGGCAAGAGGACGGTCTATGACACTGACCTCTTTGTGCCACTGCTGTGGAAAATCGCCGAACTGGCCGGGAAGAAATACGGTTCAGACAAGAATACCGATCACGCTATGCGGGTAGTGGCCGAGCACAGCCGCGGCATCGTTTTCCTTATTGCCGATGGTGTGATGCCGAGCAACGATGACCGGGGCTATGTTTTACGGCGCCTCTTCCGGCGCACCGTGCTCTTCGGCAAGCGGCTCGGCCTGGAAGAGCCTTTCCTGGGCGAGATGGTAAGGGTGGCAATAGGCCAGATGGGACACGTCTATCCGGAGCTGCTGCGCCGGCGTGATTTCATTCTGCAGGTGGCCGGGCTTGAGGAGACGAAGTTCGATGAGACGCTCAACGCTGGCCTGCAACGACTCGAAGACATCATGGCCGAGCGGGAAACAGACCGAGCCGGTGAGATTTCCGGCATAGATGCTTTCCAGCTTTATGATACCTATGGTTTCCCCGTAGAGCTAACAAAAGAGATTGCTGCTGATAGAGGTTTTTCCGTAAACATGGCCGGCTTTGAAAGCGAGATGGCGGCGCAGCGGGAGCGGGCCAAGGCCAGTCACAAGTTCCTGACGAAAGAAGAGGAGGCTGCCGCCGTAAAAGAGCAGCTATGCGAACTGGGCGCCACCGAGTTTGTCGGCTATGCCAATCTCCAGCAGAAAACAAGTGTCCAGGCCCTTCTCCTCGAAAACAGGCTGACCACCACTATTGAAGAGGGTCAGGAGGCCAGTGTAGTCCTGGTGTCCACGCCCTTTTATGCCGAGATGGGCGGCCAGGTGGGCGATACCGGCGAGGTCCGCAGTGAGTCCGCGCGGTTCACGGTCACCAATACCCTCCGTGTGGAGCCGGACATCATCGTGCACCAGGGGTATGTGAGCGAAGGCATCCTGAGCGTGGGCGATGAGGTAGAGGCAGTGGTTGACCGGGAGCGGCGGCTTGATGTCGCCCGTAACCACACCGCCACGCACCTGCTGCAGATGGCCCTGCGCCGGGTATTGGGTGAGCATGTCCAGCAGCGCGGCTCGCTGGTAGCCCCGGAGCGGCTTCGCTTTGACTTCTCCCATCTGATACCGATGACGGAAGAGGAAGTGCGCCAGGTGGAGCACGTGATGAACGAGAGCATCCGGCAGAATTACCGTGTCTATGCCGGGGAAGTCCCCTACAAGAAGGCAGTTGAGGAAGGTGCTACCGCCCTTTTCGGGGAGAAGTACGGGGACATTGTGCGGGTGGTGAAAATCTGCGAGCCGATCATCAGTGCCGAGCTTTGCGGTGGCACCCATGTCACAACAACGGGTGAGATTGGCTTCTTCCGCATCGTCAGCGAGAGCGGTGTTGGTGCCGGCCTGCGCCGCATCGAGGCCGTCACTGGCAGAAGGGCAGAAACCTTTGTTGACGAGCGCCTCGGCAACCTGGCGAAGATAGCACAGATGGTTGGTGCCTCGCCGGATAATGTTACCGAAAAGGTCTCCGGCCTTCTGGCGCAGTTGGACGAGGCGCAGGGCCGTATCCGTGCCCTGGAGAGCGAGCTGGCCCGTAGAGCGGCGGAATCTTTGCTTAGCCAGACCGAGGTAATCAAGGGGGTGACCGTGCTGGCCGCCAGGGTAAACTCCTTCCCACCGGCGGTGCTGCGCGAGCTGGGGGATACCGTCCGGGAGCGGCTGAAGAGCGCCGTGATTGTCCTGGGCACAATATATGAAGACCGCCCATCCTTCATAGCCATGGTGACACCTGACCTGGTCAGCAGGGGCTACGATGCCGGCAAGATAGTGCGGCAGGTGGCCCAGGTGACGGGTGGTGGTGGTGGCGGCAAGCCAGCCCTCGGCCAGGCGGGGGGCAAGGACAAGAGCAAGGTGGACGAAGCCCTGGGGCTGGTGCGAAGGCTCATTTAGACTACTCATTGTTTGGTCTATGTTTGCCAAAAGTGACTACCTGGATACTTTGCATATCAGAGCGTTCAGGCAAATCCTAAATATTAATTTCTAAGCCCTAAACAAATGCAAATGACCAAAATGAAAAAGACAGAGAAATTTTTGCTTTTGGATTTTGATATTGTT
>JACQTX010000228.1 GCA_016210585.1 Chloroflexota bacterium | reverse complement strand
GGGTCTCCCAGATTTTGATAGTTCCTGAGCTTCTCATAAAGCGAAAGAGGGGGCAAAAGCCCCCTCTTTTATTTCGGTCAATCCGGACGACTAGTCCAGCTTGTCTGGGCTAGTGTGCAACTAGCTGCAAACGTCAGTCATCATCATCCTTGTTATCCTTGTTGTTGCTCTTCTTGCCCGTTTCGGTCTTACCCTGGTCCTTGTTGTCTTTGTCCGTCTTCTCTACTTTCTGGGCCTTCTTGTCATCGTCATCTTTGTCTTTGTCCCGCTCATCCTTATCGGACTTCCCTTTCTCGACTGCTACCCGCACTTCCTTGGCATATATCTTGCCCTCTTTGAGGTAAAGACCTTTGGCCTGGACATCTTCTCGCTTTTCCGTGAGCGGCTGTAGCTCAGCCAGTGTCATAGTCTGCCCGTCTTTGCTTTTGATGGGCGCCTGGCTGACGTTTATCTGCATATTGGTGCCGGCGACCGAGACGGAAATGCTCTCCTTGGGATGGTCCACCTCAACTAGGGAGCCGCTAATTTTGACCTCATTCTTGTCCGTTTCCGCCGGTGTTTCCATGACGGTGAAGGTATTGCTCTTTGTGTTACCTTCCATGCCTAGCTGGCTCCCCGGGGCAGGCGTGGCGGTGGTATTGTCCGGTTTGGTGACCGGTATCTTGTTGACAATCCAGGCACTGCCATCGGAGCTGGTCCCTTCAAAAGAGCCCTGGATTCTGACATTCTCCGTCTCTTTTTCTTTTGGCTCAACTTTGCTGACGAAGACGGTGTCATTCTTGACCACGGCCTCTATTTTCACATTGCTTCCGGAGGGAGGGGCCACGGACGAGGCATTGACATTCTTTACCAGCAGGCCGCCAACAGTCCAGCTGCCCCCTTCAACGCTCTCCAGTGTCCCCTCCAGGCGGAGCTGGGCAGTTTCCAGTGCCTCATCCAGCACGGAAGGGGCAGTGGCGAGGAATGCATTATTGCCGTGGGCTACCTGAGCAATGAGCGTGCCGCGTCGCGTCACATCGAGGGCCTGGTCCAGAGCCGTTTGGTCGCCTTCTGGCGTCTTCTCCAGCATCTGGCCTATGGCTATCTGCTGCCGCAACGTGGTCTGCACAAGCTGTCCCAGGAGCGGCTGGGCCGTCTCAGAGGACACCTTGCTTATCTCCTTGATAGCTCCGTCAAGCTGGGTGGCCACGCTCTGTCCAACCGCGGTGCTGACAGGCCGCCCGGCATTGGACTGGGCTACCACTTCATCAATACGGCGCTGGGCCAGCCTGGAGCGGAGCTTGAACCTTTCCTCAGGTTCGAAGGTAACGGTAAGCTGTATTTTTTCGACGCCAGTCTTCACGGGATAGAGTGCTTCCCCCGGGAGACTATACTGGTAGGCATACACCGCAGTGCCACTGGCCGCCGTTAAGAACAATATCGTGATAGCGACTGCCAGACTGAAGACCCCGCGCGGTACCGGCATTCTTAGCCAATCCAGCACGACGCGCCAGGGCGCTGGGGTGACCTTATCTTCTGCCATTGCCTCAAGCAGGCGTCTCCTGGCACGCTGCTTGAACTCGGGTGTCGGCGGGGACTTCTCCGGCTGAATGCTGGTGGCAATTTCAAGTAGGCTCTTCAGCTCATCCCGTAGATGAGGATAGGCACTCAGGCACTCTTCCAGGGTGCGTTTCCCCGATTGAATGTCAGCTATACAGTCAGCTAATATGTCTTCTTTTTTCGTCACGATTATCACCGTTTAGAATACACTTCAAATCGTTGAGTGCCCGATACTGGATAATTCTGATCGCGCCCTCGCTCTTATGGAGGACCGCGGCAGTTTCGGCATAGCTCAGTCCATCTACAAAACGCAGCATGATAACCTGTTGTTTCACGCCTTTGAGCTTGGAGAGGGCTTTCCTGACGTCTATACCATTTTCGATGGCATCTTCCGGATTTTTCCCGGCAATACTGAAGGCACCAACCTCATCGAGGGGAATGCATTGTTTCCGGCTGCGGTAGTAGTCGGTTATCAGGTTTCGGGCAATCTTGATGAGCCAGGCGACAAAGGGCGCTCCCGTTTGTTTGAATTTGCCGATAGCTTTCCAGGCCCTGATGAGGACCTCCTGGGTGATGTCCTCGGCTTCACTCTGGTCGGGCACCCGGTAGCGCACGTGGTTATATACCCGCCCCACAAAGGTGTCATAGAGGGTAGTGAAGGCTTCCTTGTCATGGGCAACAGCCCGGCTGACCAGCGACTCTTCCGGCTCTTGCAAGGTATGCACACAACCTTTTCCAGGGTGCACCATTGGGGGAAAGCTGGGGCGGTAAGGGAATGGCCTTTGGCCGAAAGGGAGTGGGGATGACCCGGCAAACCCACCTGGCGGGGACTTGGCCCAGAAAACCTGTATGCCTGTATTATAGACCTCTTCTGACAACCCTGTCCACCTCTCTAACCGGTCGCCAAATAGCATTCATCCCTGTGGGCAGGTTGGGAAACTTGCCCTGCCTCAGCTCGGGCTAGGAACCGCCCCACATTTCGAATCGCTGCGTTTTTGGGTCACGGCCGGTATATGTCATACCAGGAACGATTTCTTATTCTAAAGATTGTCTTATTTCTCAGTCAGCCGTTTTGCAAAGTCACAAGCGCTGTTATCTCGCTCCACCTCCGGAATCGGTAGCACATCACCGATTCGTGTTCCACCTCTCTCCGCTATCTTTTTCTGCCGAGACCCAGACCAGGCAGGCTGCCGATACCTAAACGTGGCAGGTTGTCTCTACCAAGGCCCAAGCCGGGCCTGTCATCCTTGTCCCTGCCAAAACCATTGCCGGGTTTGTCCCCATGGTCCCCGCCCGAGCCATTGCCAGGGCTTGCCTGGCCATCATCGTTGGTGCCACCCTGTCCACTGCCGTCGGAACCACTGCCGGAGCTATTCTGGCCACCTCCGCTGGTACTGTCCTGCCTACTCCCGCCGGAGCCGGACTGGTCATTCACGACAGAGCTGTTGTTATTTGCATTTTCATCTGCCTCTATTTCTTTGTCGTCATCATCGTCCATATCATCTATCTCATCCCCGTCATCCACATCCTCATCTCTCTCGTCGTCATCCTCCCTATCCCTGTCCTCGTCGTCATCTTTGTCCTTATCGCGCCCGTAGCCGTAACCGGGTCGGTCATCCTTGTCTCTACCGTAGCCGTAGCCCGGCTTATCATCCTTATCTCTGCCGTAGCCGTAGCCAGGTCGGTCATCCTTGTCTCTGCCATAGCCATATCCGGGTCGGTCATCTTTGTCCCTGCCGTAGCCATAGCCGGGTCGGTCATCGTCATCGCCCCACGCCGCAATCCTGGCCGCAATCAAAGCACCGATACGGCCGCCGGCAAGCTTCACCTTTACGGCGTTTCCTTCAATCAGGTCGGCATCTATGCTGGTGTTCGGAGTGATGCGTATGGTCTTCCCACCAACGGTAATACTTGTGCCGCTGGGGTCAACATTCTGCACCGTTCCCTTTATTTCAGACGCGGCGGTGTTCTGGACTAAGAGCATAGCGCTGATGATGACGGTGAGCAGGGCTGCCAGGGCGAGCATCTTTGGATTTCGCATGGGTGTAACCGAGCCTCCTTGACTTTCGTTCGGCAGTAACCACTTCTACTTAGTAAGAAACGAAAGGGCGCGGAGCTTTGTTACACCGGGTTGATAGCATTCAGCACTCAGCAATCAGCTTTCAGCTAAAACTGTAGGACTTATGATTCAAAAAATAAGATTTAAGAACAAAGGGGGTATGTTTCATGAATCATAAATCTTGAATCATAAGTCCAGACTGACAACTGGAGCCTGACTGCCGACTGCCAGATTTGTTCTGCCGCAGGCTCGCTAAGCCTTCTCAATCTGGACGAGGGCAGAGTTGCTGCAGAGGGCGCCGCCGGGCGAGTGGTCACCCTTGATGAGGACGTTAGCACAGCCGCCCTGGTCTACTCCGGACGCATCCGGTGCATACCAGGCCCCCTCATAGATGCAGACTACCCCTGGCATGATACGGCTAGTCACCTTGACTGCAAGGCTGATAATCCCGCGGTCATTGAAGACTTTCACGCGGTCGCCATTCCTGATGTTCCTGGCTTTGGCGTCAAGCGGGTTAATCCAGACAGCATGCGGCTCGATGTCTCGGACCCAGGGGATGTTCTGGTACTGAGAGTGCACACTCTTGGGAGGGTGTGTGGTAATAAGCTGCAGTGGGTATTGCTCGGCCAGCGCGTCGTTTACGCCCTCCCAGCCCTCCACGTATTTGGGTATGGGCGGGAGAGCTTCATGGCGATTGAAATCGGCGATGCGCTGGCAGTAAATCTCGATTTTGCCGGAAGGGGTGGGGAAGGGGTAACGCTCCGGCTCCTTAATCTGAGACTGGAAGGTGACCCATGGCTCAGGGCTTTCCTGCTTATGGAAGCTATTCGCCTTGAAAGCCTCATAGTCCGGGATGCCATGCTGCGCCGCGAAGAGCTGGAGCCATTCGTCCTCAGTCCGGTCATTATAGCCGTGTATGCCCAGTTTGCTGGCTAGCTCGGTAAAGATTTGCAGGTCGGTCTTTGTCTCGTAGAGCGGCTCGATGGCCTTATTGGCATACATAGCATAGTGACCGAACATCCAGGCGAACCGGATATCGTTGCGCTCGCACCAGGAGCAGACGGGCAGGAGGATATCGGCAAATTTGGCCGTTGGCGTCAGGAACATCTCATGGACGACGACAAACTCCAGCTTCTTGAGGGCCTGTGCTCCTTGATTGGACATGGGTGCCTGGCAAATGGGGTTGCCCCCGGCGATATAGGTCATCTTGATATCGCTGTAGTAGCCGCCGACCTTGCCCCTCAGCTCCGCATCCCATATCTTGGTGAAGTTCACCCGGTCAATGGTGTGGTCGCGGATGCCTTCCACGGCATACTCGTGAAGGGGTTTGTCCTGTGAGACCGGGTTGCTCAACATGGACAGGATGAAGCCATAGATGTCCAGGGAGTAGTCCTTTGAGGCGGTGGTCTCCACCGGCAGGATGCCGAAGTTCATGTCCAGCCCGGCCGCCGCACCGCCACGGAGGCCAATATTGCCCGTCATGGCCTGCAAAGTGGCGGTGAGCCGGTGGTACTGCTCGCCGCGGGATGTCCGCCCCGGCGCCCAGCCGGCGAGGATGGCTGCTGGCTTGCTCGTGGCATACTCCAGGGCCAGCTGGCGGATGGTCGCCGCGGGCACCCCGGTGATCTTCTCCGCCCATTCCGGCGTCTTGGCAATACCCTCTTCTTCGCCCGTAACATAGTCCCGGAACATATCAAAACCAACCGTGTGTTTGTCCAGGAAAGCCTGGTCTTGCAGCCCATGCTCAAGGATGACATAGGCCATGGCGACCAGCATAGCGGCATCGGTACCGGGCCGGATAGGCACCCATTGTGAGGCGAGGGTAGAAGCGGTCTCCGTAAGTCGCGGGTCAACGCAGACGATTCTGGTCCCCCTCTCTTTGGCCTGCAGAAGGTACCAGCGTGTCTCGGTGCTGAAGATGGACTCAGCCGGGTTGCAGCCCCAGAGGAAAATCATCCTGGAGTTAAGGAGGTCCGCCCGGTCGTTGCCGGTATCCGTCCGACCGTAGGTGGCCATGCTGCCGAAGAACCCGCCCTGGAAAGAGGCGCCGCCCCACCTTTGCCCGTGTCCCCCGGCCATGTTCAGGAAGCGCGGTGTCAGAGTAAGGCTGTGTAGCTGTGCCAGGGAACCGGACATGGTCTGGTTAAAGATGGCGGCTGGCCCGTAGATGTCCCTGATGCGGGTGAGCTGCGCCGCTATCTCGCTCAGGGCTTCATCCCAGGAAATCCGGACAAACTTGCCCTCGCCCCTCTCTCCCGCCCGCTTCATCGGGTATTGCAGGCGGTCCGGGTGGTGGACGCGATAGTGATAGAGGAGACCCCTGGCACAGGGGCGCAGTGCCGGGATGCCCAGGTCGCGGGCCTCAATCTTGACGATTCGCTCGTTTTCAACATAGATGTTAAGCGGGCAGGAGCCGCCGCAATCATGGCAGCAAACGGAGGGCACTACCCTGGTTACCATGTTAGTTCCTTCCTGCTGGGGCTAAGTTTTTATCGGAGGCGTGAGGTCGTGGTCGGTTAGCTCAATCATTACACCGAAGGCGTCAGCGGGATGGAAGATGGCTACGCCTTTATCCCCATAAATCTGCCGGACACCAAGGGCTTTCATCCGGGCGGTGGCCTCATCAATATTGCTGACCCTCAGCGAAATCGCTGATAGCCCCTCTCCTCTCTTCTCTATGGCCCTGGCGGCCGGGCCATTGGCAGTGAGCGGCTCCACGAGCTCCATGCCGAGGGGATGTATGGTGTGCCGGGCATCCAGATCCTTCATCTCTTTCGGCTCCGGAAATGGTGTGCCCAGTATCTTGCCGAAAAACGCCGTCGCCTTCTTGACATCTTTGACCCGGATGGAGACATAGCCGAGCTTCTCTACCTTCATGCGCTTTCCTCCTTACTCGGACTTGTGATTTAAGATTCAAGATCTACGATTTATGAAATAATCCAAAGATTCTTAAATCCCATTTCATAAATCTTAAATCTTCGTAAAAAAGCTGATAGCTGAACGCTACGGATATATCTGATTTCCGGCATCGTCCTCGACAATGATGGCGTTTTGAGGGCAGCTTTCCGCCGCCTCTACAAGAGTTTGGTCGCTGACTGAAGCCGGGGCGAGGACGACCGCCTTGTTTTCCTCGTCAAGGGCGAAGACAGTGGGGGCATAGGCCACGCAGTTCCCGATGCCAATACATAAGTCCCTATCTACTCTCACTTTCATAGTGGACTCCTTGCCGAGCAGGCGATGTCTGCTACATAATAAGTCCGGTCACATCATCTATTGTTGCGACACCATCCAAACGAGTCCTTCTGAGAAGAACTCCAAAGGGTCATGTCCCTCTGCGAAGGACACCAATCTATGAAAACAGGCTCCAATCAATATGCATCCACCTCACCCCCCTCCCTTTGGGAAGGGGTCAGGGGGATGGGCATACGTATGCGAGTGACCCATCGGGTGTGAAGACGGTTATACGGCACTAATTCATATTAATGACAAACACGTATCGCAGCTATTACATCCTCGTCCGGGCGCGCCGGCGCCTATACCAGAACGCACCACCGCCCAGCAGCAACACGACCACCACCGCAATAATAGGGAGTATGGGCAGCCCAGCGCTGGGTGGTGGGGGAGTAGGGG
>JACQTX010000222.1 GCA_016210585.1 Chloroflexota bacterium | reverse complement strand
CAGGGCTTCCAGGAGCATCCTCAGACGGTCGTTGCCTTTTTGGGCGATGAAAGCCTCGAAATCGAAGAGCGGGGTCTGTATAATATGCATGGGGTATTTATTCCTTCTTTCCTGGGACTTTGTTTGCTTCCCAAAGCTATTTTACCAGAAAAGCTGGGGTAAATACCCCCTTTACTTTTCGGGATTACGTATCTATTACGGAGTTTCGCGGATGGCTCCATTGACAAAAAAGAGCAATATCTATATAATCTCACTTGGCTGGGAGAGCTACACCCGGGGGCTCGCGAAGGCTGTTTGTCTTCCTCAGCCTCTTTTTGTTTATGTATATCCTGTATTTGGACGAATCAGGAATAGATGGCGAATCTTCTTACTTCGTTCTCGCGGGACTAGCTGTATTTGAGCGCGAAATCTATTGGTATGCCCAAGATGTGGATGCAATTCAGAGAAGATATTTTCCCGAGGTTAATTACCCAGTTGAGTTTCATGTTTCCGTACTACGCCAGAAGGATTCTAGTAAGATTCCGGAACCCTTTGACCGTCTAACAGTGGAGCAAAGAAGAACCTTAATAAATGACATGTATCAGGTCATTCGTAGCCGGAGAGGGGTCCTCTTTGCAGTTGCGATTGAGAAGGCATGGTGCATTACTGAGGAACCTTACGAACGTGGTTTTGAAGACCTAACAAGCAGATTTGACTTGTTCTTAAAGCGTATAAACGCTATGTCGCCAGAAAACGAACAGCGCGGGATCATCGCCGTAGCGGAGTCAAGCTATCGTCGTAATCTGGAGATACTAGGTGAACGGTTCAGAGGCGGGACTACACGATGGGGCCAACTTCGTACAATATCAGATGTTCCCTTCTTTCTTCCAGCTAGAAATACCAGGTTACTGCAATTGGCAGATTTTTGTGCCAATGCAATCTTTGGCAGGTATAATGCCGGCCTAACAAGGGACTTTGACATTATCGCCCCCAGATTTGATCGTGAGCTAGGTCGTATTCACGGACTTGCTCATCTTACGAGAGACCACGAGTGTCAATATATTGCTTGTCTTTCCAGACAAGCTCCGATGCTTTGATCCAGCGCTCACTCTAGGGGCTAATACTCTGTGCACGGCTGGTTTCGCACTCCATGTTTCAAAGAGAGGTGAGTAACGCTAGGCAGAGCTTGTGAAGACGTGTGCAATGGTAGGTGAGGTAGCCGCTTGAAAGTAGCCATAATCGGGGGGGCGGGGAAGATGGGGCGGTGGTTCGCCCGCCTCTTGCTCAAAGAAGGCTTCGAGGTGGTCATCTCCGGTCGAAGCCAGGCGAAGCTGCAGGAGGCACAACAGCAGCTTGGCGTTGCCGTTGCCTCAAGCACCGAGGCCGTAGCGCAGGCTGACGTGGTGGTGCTCTCCGTGCCGGTGGACAGCTTCGAAGCAGTGGTTGCCGGGATAGCTCCCTTCATCCGCCCGGAGCAGGTAATCGTGGATGTTACCTCAGTGAAGACCCTGCCGGTAGCCGCCATGCACCGACATATCAAGGCCGCATCAGTGCTCGGCATGCACCCGCTCTTCGGCCCCGGGGCCAGGAGTCTGGCCAACCAGAACTTTGTCCTGACGCCGACTAACGAGAGAGAAGATGCCCTGGCCCAGAGCGCCAGGGAGTGGCTGGAGGCGAGGGGCGCCCGTGTCACCCTGATGTCCCCGGAAGAGCATGATGAGATGATGGCCGTCATCCTGGGATTAGCCCATTTCATCGCGCTGGTCTCCGCCGATACACTGCTAGGCATGGATAGCATAGTGGCGATGAAAGCCATCAGCGGCGTGACCTTCCGTGTGCTCTTGACGCTTATCGAAAGCGTGGTCTCCGAAGACGCTGAGCTTTATGCCGCTTTGCAGATGAGTCTGCCGAGAATGGCCGAAATTGAGGACGCCTTTCGGGAGAAAGCCAGAATCTGGGCCGACCTGGTCAGGAATAAAGACAAAACCGGCTTCGCCGAACGCATGAAGGGCATGAAAAACAGCCTGGAAAAGAGCGTCCCTGATTTCGGCAAAGCCTACGAGAACATGTACCGTCTGGCCGAAAAGATGGAGTAGAGCTTGGTTGCCCGACTGGCCAGTCGTGAAGAAGAGCGTAAAGCTGCATTTCTCCCCCTTTGCGAAAGGGAGAAATGCTCGGTCCTACCCCATCGGAATAGTCTGCCCTGTCGCCTTGGCGATGAGTTTGCCTTCTTGATTGGTCACCGTTATCTCGGAGACGGCGGCACGGCGGCCACTTTTGAGCACGTTACACTCTGCCGTTAGCTCATCGCCCACTGCCGCGGCGGCCAGGAAATAGATGTTGAACTGGGAAGCCACGCTCGGCAAGGCCAGAGAGTTTGAGGCATAGGCGAAGGCGAAATCGGCCAGGGACATGACGATGCCGCCATAGATAACCTTATTGAAGTTCAGGTATTCCGGCAGCATGGGCATCTTCACCCGCGCGTAGCCCGGTGTCAGCTCCTCCAATCGCATTTTCAGGAAAGAGGCGATTGGCTCCTGCTGCGCCCTCAATTTCAGCTCGATGACGGTGTTGTTAGCTGTATTATTGTTCTGTCCTGTCATCATACTGGCTCCGACACCGCAAGGGGTGAAAATGCTGCGATAGGCAATCTGCCATTCTGGCCCCGTGTCATTGCACAGGTTCACCCTGAACGGGTTCACCGTGAACGGGGTAAACTCCGGCCATCCGCCGCAGGGGGACAGACCTCCCCTGCCCCGTCTGGATTCCCGATCAGGTCGGGAATGACAACTCTGGAGAGCTTCAGCGTGGCAATCCGCCTCAGGCGGATTACTTCACTTTCCCGCCGCAGGCGGGCGGAATGGTGTCGTCCGTCTCTGGAAGAACACCTAGTCATTGCTTGCCAAACACCCTCTGACTTCACCGTTTATACTTCTGCGCAGCCTTGCGGAATCCGTTCAGGGAACCTTCCAGCGTGCGGTCATCTACGCAGTAGGAGATGCGGAAATAGCCCGGCAGGCCGAAGCCGCTGCCCGGCACCGTCAAGACTTGCCACTGCTGCTGGAGCTCCTTGACGAAAGCCAGGTCATCAGCCAGGGGCGATTTCGGGAATATGTAGAAAGCCCCCTGCGGCTTGACCAGCGAGTAGCCCATCTCAGTAAGATTGCGGTAGAGGAAGTCCCGCTTGCGCTGGTATTCATTGACGTCAACAGTCACATTCTGCAAATTGCGGACGATATGCTGCATCAGGGCCGGGGCGTTGACGAAGCCCAGCGTCCGGTTGCAGTAGATGAAGCCATCCAATAGCTCCCCTTTCTGGCGGCAGTCCGGGTGGATGGCGATATAGCCGATGCGCTCGCCGGGCAGGGCCAGGTCTTTGGAGTGGGAGGTCACCACAATGCTCTGGGCATGGTGCGGCCAGATGGGCGGGTATTTGAACCCATCGAAGATGATTTTGCGGTAGGCCTCATCGCTGATTAGGTAGATTTCTGTGCCCAGTTCGGACTCTTTCCGGCGGAGCAGCTCCCCTATCCGGCGGACAACGCCTTCGTCATAGACCGCCCCGGTCGGGTTATTCGGCGAGTTTATGATGACAGCTTTCGTCCGGGCATTGATTGCCGCTTCGAGGGCAGTCAGGTCAGGCCGGAACTGGTCGTCAGTAGGCACGATGCGGGCGACACCATTGCAGTGGGCGATATAGTGCACATATTCGGCGAAATAGGGAGCGAAGAGGATGACCTCATCCCCATCGTCCACAATGGTCTTCAGCACCACGTTCAGGGCGCCGGCGGCGCCACAGGTCATGACAATCTCGTTAAGAGTGAAATTCAAGCCGGTTTCTGATGCGATATTAGCGGCTACCGCCGCACGGGTCTCGGCATAGCCGGCGTTGGGCATGTAGCGGTGCAGGCCGGGCTGCGGGCTGCTGGCCAATCTTTGCAGCTCACGGACGAAGGCGGCAGGCGGCTCCATTACCGGGTTACCCAGTGAGAGGTCGAAGATGTTCGCCTCGCCGTAGCGCTGTTTGAGGAGAATGCCCTCCTCGAAAGCCCTTCTGATAAGCGAGCCGGAGGCGATGCCCTTGCGGATTTTATCGGGAACAGACATTTTGCGTCTCTCTTTGGCCCAGGTCGAAGGCTTTGATATTAATCTCGTGCGCCTTTGCCGGCAAGTGGCGGCAGATGCACTCTTTCCAGGTATCAACGCCAACAAAGGGCACAAAGGTGGCGATACAGCCCAGCATCAACATATTCAGCGTCCGGATATCGCCCAATGCTTTGGCCTGGGCCGTGCCATTGATGAGGAATACCCGCTCAATGCCTTGCTTCAGAATATCAACTACCTCTTCATCGGTGGGATAATGCTCCAGGCCACGGCTGACCGAAGGTGGCGGGATAGACTGACTATTGACGATGGCGATGCCTCCGGGTGCGAGGTAGCTGCCCCATCGCACCGCCTCCAGCTTCTCGAAGCCGGCCAGGATGTCAACATCACCCTCTTTGATGAGCGGCGACCAGACCTTATCGCCTATCCGCACATGGCTGACCACGCTGCCCCCGCGCTGGGCCATGCCCAGGGTGTCTGTTTTCTTGGTGTCATAACCTGCCGCCATAGCCGCCTCGCCGATGATATCCGAGGCCAGGACAATCCCCTGCCCGCCTACCCCTGTTATGAGCAGGTCCAGCTTCATGGTGCGGCCTCGGCGATGGCCTGCTGCGGGCAGAGCTGCTGGCAAACGGTGCAGCCTTTCCCCACACAAACAGCGCTGTCAATGTAGGCCTCTCCCTCGTTGCTCAGGATGGCCGGACAGCCCAGCATGAAGCAGACGCCGCATTCGTTACATTTCTCCGCGTCAATGGCCCGCGGTCCCTCGCGCCGGGGCACGCGGACGGAGCAGTCGCCGCGGACAATGATTACGGAAAGCTCATCGCTCTCCAAGGCAATCCTCACCGCGGTGCGGAGGGCTTTGAGGTCGAAGGCGTCAACCACCTTGACATCAGCAATGCCGATGCCGCGCACCAGGTCTTCCAGCCTGACAGCCCTGGTGGTCTGGCCCTGAGCGGAGACGCCGGTGCCCGGGTGGTCCTGGTGACCGGTCATGGCGGTGGTGCTATTGTCCAGAATCAGCAACACCAGCCGCCCGTTATTATAGACGCCGTTGACCAGGCCGGTGATGCCGGAGTGCAGGAAGGTGGAATCGCCAATCACAGCCATGACCTTGCTGGCGACGCCCGCTTTCACCATGCCCAGGGCCTGCCCGATGCTGGCCCCCATGCAGGCGGTGGTGTCCATGGCATCAAGGGGCGGCAGGGCGCCGAGCGTATAGCAGCCGATGTCTCCGGTGATAACCAGCTTTGATTCCTTGACCGATTTGCCTTGAGCGTCCAGGATTTTATGACGCTGGCCGATGGTGCTGAGCACAAAGAAAATGCCGGTATGCGGGCAGCCGGGACAGAGTAATGGTGGACGTTTGGGTAGATTCGCGACAGTGGCGGCTACTGCAGGTGATTCGGCTGGCGGTAACAGCCCGGCTTTGCGGGCGGCCGCTTCGACAATACCCGGATTTAGCTCACCAATCCGTGGGATGAACTCCTTACCGGTGACCTTTAGCCCCATAGTCCGGATGCTTTCCTGTAGAAAGGGGTCAAGCTCCTCGATGACGATTAGCCTTTTCACCTGGGCGGCAAACTGCCGGATGAGGTCTTGTGGCAGGGGGAAAGTCATCCCCAGCTTGAGAAAGGAGGCATCAGGGAAGACCTCACGGGCATACTGGTAGGCCACACCGCTGGTGACTATGCCGAGAGAGCTGTCACCGGGGAAAATCTTGTTAAAAGGGAAGGTCTCAGCGAGCTCTGCCAGCCTGACCAGGCGCTCCTCGACTAGCGGGCGCCGCAGACGAGCATTGACGGGCAGCATGACATACTTATGGACATCATGCTGAAAGTGGACCGGTGCATCCGATACCGTGCGTGTGTGGCCTATTCTGACCACAGACTTCGAGTGGGAGATACGTGTCGAGGAGCGCAGGAGGGCGGGCGTGTCAAAGCGCTCGCTGAGGTCAAAGGCAACGGCCATGAGGTCGTAGGCCTCCTGGCTGTCGCTCGGCTCCAGCATGGGCACCTTGGCCAGGCGGGCCAAATGGCGGTTGTCCTGCTCCCCCTGTGAGCTGTGAATACCGGGGTCATCGCAGGAGATGACCACCAGTCCCCCCTTGACGCCGGTGATGGCAGCAGCCATGAACGGGTCGAGGGCGACATTCAGACCAACCTGCTTCATCGAGGCAAGGGCGCGCACGCCGGCATAAGCGGCGCCCAGGGCTACCTCCAGGGCTACCTTCTCATTGGTGGACCACTCGGCGTGGGTGTCACCGAAGCCGGCCAGCGTCTCCAGGATTTCCGTGCTCGGTGTGCCCGGATAGGCGGCAGCGACTTTGACACCGGCGTGGTAGGCGCCGAGTGCCATCGCCTCATTGCCGGAGAGCAGTCTTGCCGTTTCTGTGGTACTGACCATTCTGTGATTTCGGAAAGGGCTAACCTGATGCTGCCGCGTTTGATGATTTGATTACAACTTAGCATCTGGCGAATAGCACTGTCAAGCAAGATACCGTACCCCAAGATCAATGAGTCAATCTTGTAGGTCGGGGATCCTAACCCGACCTGATGTGATGGGCAGGTTGGGAAGCTGGCCCTACGGAGTGAAGTCGAATTCCGCAAGTTATCGTCTGCTTCTCACCCTGTTCAGTCCGTTTCAACAACATCGCTTCGCCCGTTTCCATTAAGCTCAACGATGTCTTCCGAGTGGGCGGGCATGAACCATTTCTGTGCAATGAATGTGGGTATTACCGCACTGGCAATAACCACGCCAACGAGCAAGGAGTACTGGACCTGGTCAATAATCCCGGAAGTTAGCCCGAATACGCTGGCTATAGTGCCGAAGGTGAGGCCGGTGCTCATCAGCAGGGTGGTATACATCGCCCCCTGGGGCACGAATTTCCTGGACAGGAAGAACACTCCGATGAACTTGCTAACCAGCTTAAGACCAAAGAGAATCAGGAAAAGGGCCAGCGCCGAAAAAATCAATGGGAACGAAACCCGCAGCCCACCAACGATGAAGAAGGTGGGTGTGATTATCGCGTATGCCACCGTGCGTAGCTTGTTCCTGACTGACCTTGTCTCCACGGTTTCCCTGAAGTGTGGGGACGTCAGCAATCCGAGGACGAACGCCGGCAGCACGGCGTGACCATCTCCCAGTTGAGCAAAATACATGAACGCGAGCAGCAACAGGAAAACATATTTTATCTCCGGCTCTACGACCTTATTCTTGAGGCGCGGATTATCGAAGACCAGATGAGAGAACCTGGTGGCCAGCACTATGACCCCTATAGAGGCCACGATGAATATGAGGGTATAAAGGGTGGGCCTGACGAAGATAATACTCAGTGCTAGTGCCGTGCCCCTATCAGTGATGAAAGTAGATGACATCAGCAATTTACCCACCTGGGTCTTTGCCAAACCGGTCTCCACTAACACTGAGTAAACGACAGCAAGGGAGGTGGTAGAAAGCGCCGTGCCCGCCAGCAGGGATGCTTGCAGGTTCCAGTCCACGACAAAGTAGGTATAGGCGGCTATGACCGCGAAAGGTGCAGGAAAGAAAAGACACCGATGAGAAAGCTTTCTTTGAATTTATCTTTCATCAGTTGGGTATCAATCTCTGTGCCGGCGAGGAAGGTGAGTGTAATACCGCCGAAGCCTGCCAGGTAGGTCATCCAGTCCTGCATACGGAGGCCAAAAGAGCCACTTACCGCGCCAAGAAGTATCTCGATGATGGCTACCGATAACCCCAGCTTTAGGGAGATTAGACTGGCCAGGAGAACAATGATTCCCACGACCAGAGGAATGATGCCATCGCTCATACCGTTGCCCTCCGTCACTCAGGCTCCCGCGATGGCAAGCAACAAAAAGCTTCTACCGACGGGGATGCCAGTAGAAGCTATCAGCCAATTTGAGGCGGTTCGGAAATATTAGTCCTGGGCGAGCTTCATCGCCACTCACTGGCTATTCTATCATCGGCACGCCTGGCGGGTCAAGCCGCGCTTGGACCGAGCCATCCGCGAAACGCGGTTTTGGGGGCGAGAAGGGACGACACAGACATGGGAATGGTGAGAGGGAAGAGGCTTGTTGGGCATTTTGGTATGGGGAAAATCCCTTAAGTAGGCATTTTGGTGAGTTTGCTGGGGTTCCCCAATGCTTCCGGGGCGCAGTAACCCCTTGTAGAGAGAAGTGGTTACCTTTCTCGGTCTATGTCACTAATAGGCGCAATTCCTTCAGCCTATCCCGGCGGGCCATACCAACCGCCGCCGCCAGCATCACCAGCAGGCTAAGT
>JACQTX010000217.1 GCA_016210585.1 Chloroflexota bacterium | reverse complement strand
TCTCTCCGGTACAGGCACGGAGCCCGCACCTTTCTCTTTGTAGCACTATTACGCTCCGTTGTCAATCGGTTTCGGGAGGGAACAATGGGCCGAAAGATATACGGAGTCGCACTACCTCTCATTATTTTCATGATTCTCAGCCTTCTGCTGCCGGCGGCGGTAGCGGCCCGGCCTCTGGCGGAAAAGGGTAAACTGGCTTCTGCTGCCGTTATGGCGGCGCCGGACGCTTTTGCCGCCGGGCGCACCATCATCGCCAATGTGGTCGCCATAGACCAGCCCATCATCTATAACCGCCTGGGCGCGGTGACGCCCGGGGGCATGATCTATGCCCTGCGCCGCGATATTGTTAACAAGATCTCCGGTATCCCCGAGGCGAAGGGCGGCTATATCGCGCCGGGGCAGGTGATGCTACGCCCGGACAAGCGCCCCCGCCCGCTCACCCTGCGCCTGAACGCCGGCGATGTGCTGCAGATAAACTTCCAGAACCTGCTCAATCCGGTGCCCGCCAACGGGCAGCCCGCCACCAGGTCGGTTGGTATTCATGTCCTGGGCATGCACCTCGTCAACAGCATCCGGGACGATGGCTCCAATGTCGGTGAGAATGAGAGCAGCCTGGTTGCTCCAGGCGAGCAGGTTACCTATACCCTGCACGCCGACCGGGAGGGGACCTACCTTCTGCAGAACACGGCGGACGCCGGCAGCGGTGTCCTCAGCTCGTGGAACTTCGGGCTTTTTGGTGCGGTTAATGTGGAGCCGGCCGGCTCGGAGTGGTACCGCAGCCAGGTCACCCAGGCCGAGATGGCCCTGGCCACTACCGGGACGTCACCCGATGGCCATCCTATTATCAACTATGATGCCGTCTATCCGCAGGGTCACCAGTATGCCGGGCTGCCCATACTACGAATCCTCAACGGCAATGAAATCGTGCACTCCGACCTTAATGCCATTATCACCGGCCCAAACCGTGGGCCATTCCCGGCTGAACAGTCCCCGCCGAACCCTGCCTACCCCAACCGCAACCAGCCCTTCCGCGAGTTCACGCAGGTCTTTCATGACGAGAACGAGATTCTCCAGGCCTTTCCTATGTTTGAAGACCCCGCATTTGAGGAGACGCTGCACAGCGTGAGGGATTCTTTTGCCATAAACTATGGCACCGGCGGCGTCGGTGCCATGGTCGTGGCCAACCGCCTCGGCGTCGGGCCGATGTGGCACGGCGTGGATATGAAGTATGAGGAGTCCTCTCTGAGCTCCTGGGTTGGCGGCGACCCGGCCATGATTGTGGATATTCCGGCCAATACCGTGGATGAAAATGGCAACCTCATCACCGGACCAAAGGCCACCGTGGCCCTCTACCCGGAAGACCCGTCTAATGTTTACCACAGCTACATGAACGACCGTGTGAAAATAAGGAACGTCTCCGTCGGCAAAGAACACCACATCTACCACCTGCACACCCACCAGTGGCTGCTGACCCCGGATGATGACAACTCCAACTATCTCGATATGCAGGCCATCGGGCCGGGCAGCGGCTATACCTACGAGATAGCCTACAACGGCTCCGGAAACCGCAACAAGACCTTCGGTGACGCCATATTCCACTGCCATTTTTATCCTCACTTCGCCCAGGGGATGTGGGGCCTATGGCGCGTGCATGATACCTTTGAGGCCGGGACGGTGCTGGATGCGGAAGGCCGCCCGGCAGCGGGCAGCCGGGCCTTGCCGGACGGTGAGATAGCCGCCGGCACGCCGATTCCGGCCATCGTTCCGCTGCCTGGCCTACCGATGGCACCGATACCGGGCGAGGTGACAATAGTCGCTGGCGCCACCATGACACCGCCGCTGCCCGGCGGCCAGATTGCCATAACCGAGCCAGACGCCAATGGGGACGGTAACCCTGACCGAAACGTGGGCTTCCCTCTCTTCATCCCCGGTGTAGCCGGGCACCGCGCCCCCACACCACCCCTCGACCTGGTGAATGACGGCGGCTTACCGCGTCACATCATCATCGGTGGGACGGCTGACAAGCCTATAGACCCACTGTCCTTCGCGGCTGAGTTCCAGGCCATTGTGGCCAAGTTCCTGCCGGAAGACGGCACGCCGGCGGAGAAGGCCGCCATGGACTTCCACGCCCGGCGCTGGCATGATACCGCCACGCCGGACGGCACGGCGGCGACGGGTGCGGCCGGTTTTGAGGCCAATGGCCTGCCGCCGGTGCCCGGCGCGCCCTTCGCTGACCCGGCCCGCACCGATGATGGCCAGCCTCTGGCGACCAACCGGGAATACAGGGCCGCTGCTATCCAGATCGATATGGTGCTCAACAAGGAAGGCTGGCACTTCCCACAAGCCCGTATCACGACCCTGTGGGGGGATGTAGCAGCTACACTGGAAGGCCAGAAAGCACCGGAGCCCTTTGTCATGCGAGGCAACTCCGGCGATGTCATTGACTACTATCTCACCAACCTCATCCCTATGAGATACCAGCAGGATGCCTTCCAGGTGCTGACCGAGACTGACGTTATCGGGCAGCATATGCACCTGGTCAAGTTCGATGTTCTGTCCGCGGATGGTTCTGCTAACGGTTTCAACTACGAAGACGGCGCCCTCAGCCCCGAAGAGGTGCGTGAGCGCATCCGGGTCATCAAGGAGCCTGGCGGCGGGGCCATAGACCTGCCGGAAGGGATGACTATTAACGACCTCGAAGCCCAGCCGCATCCTTTCTTTGGTGCTACCGGGCCTGATGGCGAGGACTGGCGCGGCGCCCGCACTAATATCTCCCGCTGGTTCGTTGACCCGCTCGTCAATAACGCCGGCCAGGAGCGCATCATGGGTAACTCCTTCACCCATGACCACCTGGGACCGTCCACGGTGCAGCAGACCGGGCTTTATGGCAGTCTGCTTACAGAGCCAAACGGCTCCGTCTGGCGTGACCCGGAGACCGGGCATCTGCACGGCGGACATGACGTGGCGCCACGCACCATTGCCCAGGGGCTGACCGATGGTGGCCCGACAAGCTGGCGGGCGGACATTATCACAATGGACCCGGCGGAGAGCTATCGCGAGTTCTATTTCGAGTTTGCTGATTTCCAGCTCGCTTACCTGGCCGGGCGTGGCGGCACAGCGGACAACCCCAGTCCTGACCCCGCTGGCGCTATTAACCCGCCTCCCGTTCCGGAGGCTATCTCTGCCGCTGACGTGGGGACCTTCTCCATCAACTACCGCAATGAGCCTCTCGGCCTGCGTGCCCTGGACCCGTCAACGGACTTACAGACGGTTGGTGATGCCGGCGACCTTTCGCTTGCCCTTTCATCAAGCCTGACGCGTGCGGACGAGAAGCTCAACGCTCAGCCGGCTTTCTACCCGCCATTAACGGCTGATGTCCGCCCCGGCGACCCCTTTACGCCTATGCCGCGTGCCTACGTTAATGATAGGGTGCGCTTCCGCATACAGGTCGGCGCTACGGAAGAGGGGCACAACTTCAGCATCCACGGGCTGAAGTGGCTCCAGGAGTATGCCAGCCCCAACTCCGGCTGGCGCAACTCCCAGATGATGGGCATTTCGGAGCAGTTCCTGCTCGATATGATTATCCCACCGGACCCCCAGCAGACGGACACCGCCGACTATCTTTACTCGGCCTCCTCCTCAGTTGACGGCTATTGGAATGGGGACTGGGGGATACTGCGCTCTTATGCCAGTCTGCGCGAAGACCTCCTGTCATTGCCCGGTAACCCCATCGGCGCCGGGCTGACCGTCAACAACGCCGCTGAGTTCAATGGTCTCATGCCGGCCAGTGCCCCGCTCAGGACATTCGATGTCACGGCGGTGGCCGCCCAGGACGCCCTGCCGCAGGGCACCCTGGTCTATAACTCCCGGGCCAACAATGATTACGGCCCCCTGCATGACCCGACCGCTATCCTTTACGTCCGGACGGAAGACCTCGATGAGCAGGGCAAGCTCAGGCCCGGCGTCCCCATTGAGCCGCTCATCTTGCGGGCCGCCGCCGGCGAAAGGATTGTCCTTACCCTGCGCAACCGTCTGCCTGCCGAGCTACCCGACCTCGCTGGTGCCAACCTCATGCCGCCGGTTATTCCTGGTTTTAATGCCGACAACATCAAGCCCTCCAACCAGGTAGGCTTGCACCCGCAGCTTGTGGCCTACAGTGTCCTCAGCAGTGACGGTGCTAACGTGGGCGCCAATCCCGTCCAGACCGTCAGGCCA
Organism: Chloroflexota bacterium; assembly: GCA_016210585.1. GTDB lineage: Bacteria > Chloroflexota > Dehalococcoidia > Dehalococcoidales > JAFGLR01 > JACQTX01. Next base: position 12,255 of record JACQTX010000217.1, on the reverse strand, counting down.
GGCGAGACCGGGGAATACCAGTGGTATGCCGGTGACGTCAGGCTGGTCAATGGCAGCCTGGTAGCCACGCCTATTGAGTTCGGTGCCATAAACCTGATGTCCTCAGATAAGCTGAAGCACAGCAGCAAGGGCGCTATCGGTGCGCTCGTCATCGAGCCGCAGGGGTCAACCTGGGTGGAGGACTCCCACAGCCGGGCTTCCGCCACGGTGACCAAGGCGGACGGCCCCTCTTTTAGGGACTTCGTGCTCATCTTCCAGGATGATATCAACCTCCGGCTGGGCAGCGGTGACGCCTTGCCCAATATCGGCGGTGAGGATGACTCGGAGGACAGCGGCCAGAAAGCCGTCAACTACCGGGCCGAGCCGATGTGGTTCCGGCTGGGGATTCCGCCGGACACCGCCGAGGAAACAGTTATTGGCCACGATTTTGCCCGCGCCCTGTCCAATAGCTTGACCGGGGGAGACCCGGAGACGCCAATCTTCACGGCCAGTGCCGGAACACCGGTACGGCTGCGCGTCCTGAAGCCGGGCGGGCATGCCCGGAACGAGGTCTTCACCCTCAATGGCCATGTCTGGCCGAGGACGCCCTACATTAATGGCTCAACCGAAATCGGTGACAACCCGTTGTCCCGCTGGATTGGCAGCCAGGAGGGCCACGGCCCGGCCAACCATTTCGATATTGTTCCGGAAGGCGGCGCCGGTGGGCCTTTTGGCATACCCGGCGACTATCTCTACCGCGATATGAGTCCCAGCCACTTCTACAACGGTGCCTGGGGCATCCTGAGAGTGATGCGAGATATCAAGCTGACTGGACTTAGCAGTGATACGAGTCTCCGTGCCGACCAGAAGGGTAAGGTAATCGAGTCCGCCGAGCTGAAAAACCAGGATGGCAGTGTTAAATTGGCTCTGCAAAGCGGCACAGCGTTGCTGGGTGCTGGCGGCACCTCCATCAAGCAGCTTTCCGGTAGCAATATCGCGCCTCCGGTACCGCCTTTTGGTATCATCATACGCAGCTTCACGCTGCAACCAGCCGGGGTCACCTTTGACCCGCCGGTGGCCCTGACGCTGTCTTTTGTGCCCACAGCGCTACCTCCCGGTACCGATACGGAAAGTCTGAGAATCGTGTTCTGGGATGGTACGCGATGGCAGGACCTGGCCTCATCGGTCAACGTAGCTGCTGGTACTGTGACGGCACAAGCGGCAACCTCCGGCGTCTTTGTGCTGGTGGGCAAGATACCGCCGCCACCACCTGATGCTTTCGGGCCGCCGTCTGAGGTCAATGTCGCCCTCAGTGGCCTCGCCAGTGCCGCACTACCGCGCATAAGTGAAGGAATAGTCCAATCCACGGTTCAGCTTTCCGCTCCGGATAATACGGTTAAAGTTGACATAAAAAGTGGTACTAGAATGCTTGATGCCAGACGTAATCCTCTCGATAAGCTGTCTCTGGTCCGGGAGGCTTCGCCTCCGGCGCCACCGGCACGGAGTGCCCTATTGCTCGCCCACAACCTCGGCCCGGACGGCGCCACCTTTGACCCACCCATTACGCTCTCCTTTACCTATGACGAGTCAGCTTTACCGCCAGGCGCACAGGAATCAGATCTTACCGTGGCCTACTGGGACGGCGTCCAGTGGGTGACGCTGGATACCACAGTGGATACGGAGGCCAACATTCTCTCGGCCGCAGTCAGCCATTTCACTCTGTTCGGCATACTTGTCCCACGGCCACTACCCGTCTTGACCATCACCTCTCCTGCGGATAGTGCTACGTTGCCGGCTGGAGACGTCACAATAGCGGTAGAGGTGGCGAACCTGCAGCTTGTGGCGCCGGGCGGGCCAGCGGTGGCCGGGCAAGGACACATCAGCTACTATTACTATGCAGACATAGACATTCCCGCCGCGTCCGGCGCCCCTGGGATGACAGGGGAGGGCGCGTCTAAAGCGACTACCGAGCTTTTCGTGGCCTGGGAGAACGTCAAGCCGGGCGTCCATTCCTTTGGTGTGCAGCTTGTCAATAATGACGGCACGCCTCTTGCGCCGCCAGTATGGGCTATGGTGAGCGTCACGGTGCTCGCCCCTCCGCTCGTACCACCGCCCTCGGCAACACCAGCACCCACACCCGCGCCGGAGCCAACCCCGACAGCCACCCCGGTGCCCGCTCTGGAGCCGTCACCGTCACCTGCGCCAGCAGCAACCCCGGCGCCCACGCCTGCACCAGCGCCTGCGCCCATACCAGTACCCGTCCCCACGCCGGCCCAGGTGCCTTCTCCGGTGACTACACCCGTACCCGCACCGGTATCTACACCTGCCCCGTCGCCGGAGCTTACGCCCGTGCCCACGTCACTGCCGGCACCGCGGCCAGCGCCGGCAGCTTCAGACTGGACCCTAATCAGTGTGGCGGCTGCCGTTATCCTGGTTGCTGTGATAGTCGCCGTCATCCTCGCCCGCCGCCCGCGCCGTAGGTTAAGGTAAGAGGAATTCTCCTGTTTCCTGGCTTGTGCGTTAAGCCCGCTATGCCTGGGGTGAGTCCTTCATGGTAGCAGGCGTCTCAATGTCAGGGACCTGCCGGATTTTTATATCAACCGTTGGCAAGGCCGCAATCTCCTGCTCCTCATCGTGCGGCTCGCTCGAGCTATATAGATAGAGACCACCAGAGTCAGGGGCTATGCTCGGTAGCTCGTTGAGGTCAAAGAAACTGAAACAAAGGATAAAGCTGTCCTGGGCGGAGTGCACGTCACTGGCTAGTACGGTATTGTGGGCGCACTCCTGGAAGAGGTGGCGCATCCAGATGCCTGGATATTTGCCGCCTATTTCATTGACGCCACCATAGACTGTCAGTGTGGTCATAATGTGCCTCGCAGTCCCAATTCCTCAGAGCAATCGGCTCTTGGGCTACAATGTAGCCCAGCGACCCTATGAAAGACAAGTAAGACCGCTTGCCTTCTACAGGCCAGACGCAACGTATCGGGCTGGTAGGAGGCCAGACCAGTTCCTCTACTCGATGAACAGCTTGTCCACGATTTTGTTCCGTATATCGCGGGCGGCGACCAGCTTGTAGTAATAGTCTCTTTTTATCTCCTGGGCGGCCGGGCTCTTATTGATGGCCCGGTAAGCATTGACCAGGACGCGCCACTGCTCGATAAGACCGAGGTGTATGAGATTGATGTCCCACATCGGCCGGTGGCTGGCCCACCAGAACTGGCAGCTATGCTCAGCAAGGTCGAGCAAGCCCCGTGCGATGCGGGCAAACAAGGCTGACTCCTCATTGGCGGCACACTCCTGGGCTTTGCCGACCACATCAATGCAAAGGTTAAGGTGTTCCCACTGGAGACGGTGAATCTCATTGTCCTTGTCTTTCCAGAGAGGATAGGGGTTACTGGCTTTCAAGTCATCATCCATCGTGCTCCATGAAGATAGCTTGGGACTTATAGTGTCCCCGGCAGGGAAGAGATTGAGGAGCTCACTGATGGTCACTATCTTGACCTGGTTGGCAAATTCGGCGCTCTCCAGTAGGGCGGACTGCTGGGCAGCCAGAGCGGTAGCCTGCTTGATGCTACCGTAGCTTTCCGCGCCGGGCTGGATCTGCTCATAGACAGATGAAAGGAAGAGTCTCTCCCAGCCCCTGATGTGGTGCCCGTAGGTCTCCGCGTCCATCGCCGTCACGATGTAGGTATCATCCCGGCTGCCGTTAAGCTGTTTGAGGTGGCCGATAAAATCACGCGGCCCGATTTTCCGGAAGCTTATTTTGTTGCTCAAGACATCATCCCGGAAGAAAACGGCCAGTTTCTTGCCACCGTATTCGACCTGGCAGATCCTGTCCATAGGCCACTGGCACGGGCAGGCGACACCGCCGAGGATGAGCCACCGGTGACCAGTGGCTATGATTTCAGGGACGATGTCCGGCCCGTAGCACATTTCGGGGGGGAAGAAGCCACGGGGCATATAGCCCTTACCCAGGGCCCGCCGGGAGGCCACAATATTAAGCTCTATTTGCCGTCTTACTTCATTGCTGGGCAGGAGTGGGAGAATAGGGTGGTATTTACCGCTGCCCGTGAACTCAATCTGGGCCCTTTCCCCCAGCTCGCGAAGGCCATTTATGATGTCCCGGTGGCCATGGTCGCGCAGCATCTCGAGGAGGACGCCGTTGATATTGACCGTGGCCCGTGCGTGCGGGTGCTGCCGGAATACCTCCAGCAAGGGTTTGTAGGACTCGTTACATATTTTCTCGAGCACGGCCGGTATCTGCGTGGGCGGCTGGTAGAAGTGAAAAAGCTGTGCCCAGTATATCACCTGTCACCTCCCAAAGACGGGCATGGTCTAGAGGTAATACGAAGAATGCCCTGTCTATTTTACCTTTGATGCAGGGTTGATTCAAATCATGGACCTGCTCTTGACATAGTTTTAAGCTCGTGCTATTATTCAGGAAAGATTTCGGTAAAGATTTCGGGAAATTATGCACATCACTGAGCTGGCCAGGCTAATTAGCGCGACTGTTGATGAGCTACGCTATATGGAACGGAAAGGATTTATCGAATCACTCAGGACACAACCAAAGCAAAGGACAGTAAGGGACTATGGTGCCGCTGATGTGAAGAAGGCAGGGCTTATCATTAAGTATCGGCGGCAAGGGTTCACCTGGGACATTGCCTTTAAGAAGGCCATGGAGGAACTGGCTAAGCCAACCCTGTTTTAATTGGCTGACCGGCGCACAGGCAGGTTGATTTCTTCTGGTATGTTGAGAGGGGCGTTAGCCCCACTTGAGAATAGGCTCTCCTCTTCCGTGTTGAAACGGGAAGGGGGACAAACAGCCTTGAGGAGGTGAGCTATGACCAGAGTGAGACTGCACACCGGTCCCGGCGTCTTTGCGGTGCTGGCTAATGTCTGTCGTAACCCACAGGAGGCACTGAAGCAGCTTGTCGAGAATGCTGCGGATGCCAGTGAGCAGGCGCGAATCGAAGAGGGGTCTATCACCATAAACCTGCAATACGGGTCAACCGGTAATGGTCAACACGGTTCGCTACAAAGAATAGCAGTCCAGGACAACGGTGCCGGTATGACCACGGCCAAGATGAGGCAGGTGCTCCACCGGATTGGTGACTCGGAGAAGCTTAACCTGGCCCTGCGCGGTGAGCAGGGCATTGGCCTTCTTGCCTTCGCCCTTATTGCCCAGGAGCTGCATCTGGCCTCGACTGCAGAGGAGGGGGTACCATCCAGCTGTCTCGTCCTCAAACGTGCCTGGCTGAAAAGGGGTCACGCCGAGGTTATCGAAAGATGTCCGGCCCATGAGCATAGCCACAGGGGGACTATTGCCTGTCTGGAGGGTATACTGCCTGAGATAGCCACCCAGCTATCAAAGGAGCGCATCAAAGACTATCTTGGACAACAGTTCGCCAGTGACTTGAGGTCGAACCTCTACACTATGTTCATCACCGACGGGCGGGAGCTTGAGCAAATCCATTCTCATCGCTTTCGCGGCGTGAAGGTGATGGCCACCCATCTGCCTTCAGGCCGGGCTGGCTCAGCTTTTGTTGAGCTCTATGTCCTGCCCTGGGAGATGCCGGACGCCGCCATCGGTCTCTACGGACGGGGAGGCACACGCATCTGCCTGCTGACCGACCTGGCTGATTTCAAAGTGTTGCCCTGGACAGACCTGCGCCTGGAAGGTTACATCCGGTGCGACCGCCTGAAACGCACGGCGGACAAGACAGCAGTGGTGCAGGACCAGGTGTATAGTGTCTTCGTGGCTGAGCTACGCAAGCTGGAAGCCCGCATACAGCAGCTAATCGGCGAGGTCAGCACCCAGTCCCAGGAGCGGCGTTTCAACATCATCCTTAACCGTGCCGGGCGGCTGATAGACAAGTTCCTCCGCTACCGGGAGAAGGGGATTTTGCTGAGCCTGCCGCTGGTTGCTGCGGGGCAGGCCCACGGCGAGGTTATCCCAGGGAGACCTTTCGCCGTCACCAGACCGGCAGACGTAGCTGTCCGTTTGAAGGAGCGGGCACCGGTGGTCACCAGGGCACCCTTTATCAGACTCACCTCCCCATCGCAAGAGCGGGCTACCTTCCGGAGCTGGTATGACCCCAACCAGGCCGTTATCTGCATCAATCGGGAGCACGCCGAGTTCCTTCTCTCACAGCGGGAAGACCGGCGGTGTGTGCGCTACCTGTTTACAGTCTGGGCTAAGGAGAGCCTGCTGCAGGAGTACGGCAGCCAGGCGGAGAAGGTGGCTGACGAGATGGTCGGTGTCCTGGCGGAAGCCGAGCCACTCTTATGGTAGGCCGGAAAGCCCGTCAGGACCAGACCCATGCGCAGCCCCTGCCGCACGCCGTGTTCAAGATTAGGCGCCGGACTGATGACACGAGAAAGGGGCTAGAGAAACGGGTCTCCTCGTGAAGCGGGACGCTCAAGACAATGGTTCTAGTTCGTCGAGGACCTGGCGAAAGGCAAGGGGAATATGGCTTTCCGCAGCGGTCTCTCCATTGGTGCTCTGTCCATCATGGTCCCAGAATACCGGAATGCCAAGGTGAGTAGCTGGCGCTTCTGTCAAGGGCCGTTTCCGCAGAATCCGTAGATTTACCGACCCGTCACTCCGTAAATCTACGGATTCATTCCCGCAATCTTCTGGAATAAGATTGGGGTATATAGTTCAGGAGGTGGTTAAGATGCCAATGACACCGGTAACCGCTTGCAATGTATCCCAGTGTGTCTATAACGAGCAGAGCCTATGTCATACCCCCGGTATAAATGTTGGCCACCACGCGGAATGCAACACCTATTTCTGGGGCGGTCAGAAGGGTGGCCTGATCGAGATTAAGAGTGGCATTGGTGCCTGCCAGGCCTCGGATTGCCGGTTCAATGAGCAGCTCGAGTGCAAGGCCCAGGGCATCAACGTCGCTGTCCACAATGGCCACGCTGATTGCCGGACTTTCCAGTCAAGGTCAAGGTAATTCTGCGCTGGTCCGGGTAAGACTGAAAGCGCCCAACTTTGCTTAGCCCATCCAGGCTTTTTCGTGCTGTCGTTGCCAGAAGGGCCACGGCAAATGATATATTTGCGTGGTAATGATGGACTCGTTTGGGAGATGACGTCTGGCCCAGTCTCAATCGTGGAACAAAAAGCTGAATGCTGATAGCTGACCGCTGATAGCTTTTTCTGGCAATAAGGCCACGCCTGGTATTTAAGGGTTATTTCTATCCGAAAGTAGGTATATTTACGGATGTGCGGAAGTCTGAGCCGTAGTAAACTAATCTAAAGTCTCTGCGAAAGGAGGTGACTATGAGTAGGACCTCACTGGAGAGGGAGGCAGAGTTCTTCCGCAAGCTCAAGGAAGCACTCGGAAGGAACAGGATTGCCACCTGCCAGTCTTGAAAGAGCTGAAAGGGAAAATAGACTGCCAGTTAGGCAGTGAGGCAATTCTGAATGCAAGGGACCCCATACCAGTTCTTTGTCCAATGGCACCTGACGGAGCGCTGTAACCTCAGATGCCGCCACTGCTACCAGCAGAAAAACATGGCGGAGTTGGACTATGCAGCCGTTCGTCAGGGGATGGCCAATATCAAAGAGGCACTCGATAGCTGGGAGACGCAGTATGACATGAAGCTGTCTCCCAGCTATCAGTTTACCGGAGGCGAGCCGCTTTTGCGCCGGGACCTTTTCGAGATACTGGCCCAGGCGCGCGAGAGCGGCTTTGCCACTTCCCTGATGAGCAATGGGCTGCTTATTACCCCGGACATCGCTCATCACCTGTGGGAAGCCGGTGTGGCCGATGTGCAAATCAGCCTGGAGGGCCTGGAGACAGTCCACGATTACATCAGAGGCCAGGGGACTTTCTGGCGCACCCTGCGGGGAATCGAAAACCTGCGCAACAAAGATATTGACTGCATTATCAACGTAACCCTCTCCCGGCTGAACATGGGGCAGATCGAGGGGTTGGCACAGCTCGCCGAGACGATTGGCGTGCGTTACCTCTCCTTCTCCCGCTTGGTGCCCTGCGGCCGCGGCGAGGAGCTGGCTGACGAAGCACTTACCCCGCAAGAACTGGCTGGCCTCTACCGTAGCCTCGAGGCTATCAATGCTGGCGGCAAGGTCAAAGTGAGCTCCCTTGACCCGCTGGCGACTATTGCGGCCATGAAGGAAGACGTGCCGCAGGGTGATTTCCCGGTGGGGGGCTGTGCTGCTGGCATGTTCGGTGTGACTATCGCCGCTGATGGCAGCATCATGCCCTGCCGCCGCATGGGGCTTTCTATCGGGAATATCGCGGTGCAGTCCTTCCGAGTGCTGTGGGCGGAATCACCGGTGCTGTGGTCGCTGCGCAGCCGCCAGTCCTATCACAATGGCTGTGAGTCCTGCTACTACTGGGCGGTCTGCCGCGGCTGCCGTGCCATCGCCCTGGCCTATGCCCGTGCGGAGGGCAAAGAGGACTACCTCGGTGCCGACCCGCAGTGCCCCTACTACCGGAAAGCCGCTAGCCAATAACCAATTTTCAAACATCATCTGAGCCAAACAATGGATTTGGAGTATCTGGAATTTCAGATTTGGAAATTGATTATAGTTTATTGATCATAGTTTGGTTATTGTATCTTGTATCTTGGTTATTTAGAATAGTCCCCAGTCTCGGTAGCCCTGCTGGACAATAGCAAGGTAGTCCTTTGATGTCTGCGTTTCTTGTAGCAGACCCGTCTTGGTGTAGGTTACGGCCTCTACTGCATTGCCGTCCTCGTCAAAGACCCTTACCTTGAGGCGGCTGTAGCCGCTTTCATATTTGTCCAGCTTTCGCAAATCACTCTCCGATACCTCATATAACGCGCCGAGAACTTTATCACCTTTGGACCCCTTGACGGTGGCCACGCCGCCCTGCCACTGCCGTGACCAGTCCACGAACACCAGCTTGTAGTTGGGCAAAGTTGCCACCTTTACCGGCACGCTGTCTGGGCAGCGCGCCTTCATCTGCTTCTTGTTCAGATTTGAGCCATAGGCGAAGTAATACACGATTTCCTCTTGCCCCTAGCCGTGGAATTTGATTTACCGTTAAGTCAAAGCTCAAAGTCAAAACCACAACCCAAAACTCAAAACTGACCTACACAGACAATGGGTTTTGATTTTTACCTTATGGCTTTGAGTGTTGACCTTTGATTTCTGAGTTAATCACTCAATATCAGCCTAAATGTAAACCGTTTACTGTCCCTCGGCGGCCGCAACACACCCGTGCTTGTTGGTGTACTCAATAAGCTCAATCATCGTGTCAAAGGTGTCCTTGGGATGGAAGAGGACGGCCTTCATATTGCCACGGGAGAACCTATTTACCTCCCGGATGCCGCGCGCCTTCATCTCGGCCACCGCCTCATCCAGGTCGGGGACTTTGATGGATAGCAAGGACAGCCCTTGCCCGGCCTTTTCCGTAGCTCGCGCCGTGGGACCGTCCGCCGTAAGCCCTTCGACGATTTCAATGCCCATCGGGTCCATGTAGCTTCTGATATCAAGCTGTGCTATCTCGCCGAGCTTGTCAAACCTCGTTTCAAAGAGGTCACTGAAGAAGTCAATGGCTTTCTGCGCGTCCCTTACCCGGATGACGATGTGGTCAATCTTCTCCGCTTTCATGCTCACTCCTTTTTCATTTTGCCAGGTGACGGCCTTGCTCAGGTGCCTTTATAGATTAACGGAACTCAAGCGATATTGCAAGAGTAACTCGTATCCGCGAGCAACATCGTATCCGCGAGCAAATTGACTTGACCTGGCAGTCATGCTATCATACGGATAGCTGAAGAATGGCTGGTTTAAGCGAACTCTACACGGAAATCGCCCGCTGTCAGCGGTGTGAGATAGCCAGAAGCCGGACCAACGTGGTACCCGGGGAGGGGGCTGAGAGTGCAGATATACTCTTCATCGGGGAGGCTCCGGGCTTCCATGAGGACCAGCAGGGCCGGCCATTCGTGGGGGCCGCCGGCCAGTTTCTGGAGCAACTGCTGGCCTCCATCGGGCTGAAGCGCCAGCAGGTCTATATTGCCAACGTTATCAAATGTCGTCCACCCAATAACCGTGATCCATTACCTATTGAGATTCAAAACTGCCGCAAATACCTGGAACGCCAGATTGAGGTAATTCACCCCAGGATGATTGTCACCCTGGGGCGCTATTCTATGGCCATGTTTTTCCCGGGCAAGAGCATTAGCAAAATTCACGGCACTGCCGAGAAACGAGATAACGTCATCTATTTTGCCATGTACCATCCGGCGGCTGCGCTCCACCAGCAAAGCCTGCGTCGCGATGTTGAGGCTGATATGCTCAAGATTCCATCTCTCCTGGCCCAGAGCAAGACCGTTGCCGAAGCCAAACCCAAGGCCCAGCAGCTAAATATGTTCGAGTTATGATAGCGTGAGTAAAGCCAAGCTAAAGGTCATCCCTCTCGGTGGCCTGGGTGAAATCGGCAAGAACATGATGGTGATGGAATACGAGGATGACATCATCGTCATTGATGCTGGCCTCATGTTCCCCGGCGAAGATATGCCCGGCATTGACCTCATCATCCCTGACATCAGCTACCTGCTGGAAAAAAGGAATAATATCCGGGGTATCTTCATTACGCATGGGCATGAAGACCACATCGGCGCCTTGCCCTATATTCTGCCGCAGCTTAATGTGCCGGTCTATGCCACCAAGCTGACCCAGGGGCTAATCTCCGTCCGTCTGAAGGAGCGCAAGGCACTGGCCAGCGCCCAGCTCAAAACCCTCCTGCCTGGTGAGCAGGTAGCGCTGGGCAAGTTCAAGGTTGAGCTCTTCTCGGTCTGTCACAGCATACCGGACGCGGTGGGACTGATAATATATACGCCGGCCGGCGTTGCCGTCTATAGCGGTGACTTCAAGCTGGACTACACGCCGGTTAACGGTCGAGCGACCGATTTCTCACGGCTGGCCCAGTTTGGCATGCAGGGCGTCCTGGTGCTCCTTTCTGATTCTACCTACGCCGAGCTGCCCGGCTACACACCATCGGAAAAAGTAGTCGGGGAGACGCTGGACCGCATCATGGCGGAAGCCCCGGGCCGGGTGATTGTCACGACATTCTCTTCACTTATCTCCCGCGTCCAGCAGGTCATCAATGCGGCAGCTAAATACGGACGCCGCGTCTTCATCGTCGGTCGCAGCATGACCGATACGTCGCGTATAGCGGCGGAGCTGGGATACCTTAACATACCGGAGGGGACGCTCGCCCGCATTGAGGAGTTGCATGACCTACCCCCTGACAAGGTGGTGTTCATCACCACCGGCAGCCAGGGTGAGCCGACCTCGGCCCTGGTGCGTATGCTGAGCCATGACAACCGCCAGCTACATATTATGCGTGGGGATACGGTAGTCATCTCCGCCTCACCCGTTCCGGGCAATGAGTCCCTGGTCAATAAGACCATTGACGCCCTTTTCAAACGGGGGGCGCAGGTCCTCTACAATACCGTGGCCCCGGTCCATGTGCACGGGCATGGTAGCCAGGAGGAGCTGAAGCTCCTGCTTAACCTGGTCAAGCCGAAGTTCTTCGTACCTATCCATGGCGAATACCGTCACCTGAGCTTTCACGCCCGGCTCGCCGAGTCCGTAGGCATCCCCAAGGACAATACCTTCATCCTGGAGGACGGCGACATACTGGAGATTACTCCCGATTCCTGCAAAGTTGACGGCAAGGCCAGTGTCGGGGATGTCTATGTTGATGGCTTAAGTGTGGGGGATATCGGCAGCGTGGTGTTGCACAACCGGCGCATGCTGGCGCGGGACGGAATTGTCGTCCTCGTCATCGCCGTTGACAAGGAGACGGGTAAGCTCATCGGGCAGCCGGATATTGTCTCGCGCGGCTTTGTGGATACCAAGGAGTCAAAGGAGATGCTTGACCAGAGCTGTGCCCTGGTCGCCGAGACCCTCGACAATGGCCAACGCCCGGTGGAGTGGGACTTTGTCAATACCAAGGTCAAAGATATTCTCGGCAAGTTCTACTACGAGCAGACCCGGCGCCGTCCCATGATTCTACCGGTCATGGTCAAGGTGTAAGCCCTCGCCTGGGCCTTCCGCGCAACTTATCCAGCACTGGCCGTCTAAAGGATGACCCGCCATATGCCTCGCTGAAGCGATATGCCGCATTTCTTCTCAGAAGGACTCATCGGGATGATGTCGCGATTCTCCATGTCCTTCAAAGAAGGACACCAAGAAGTATGGAAGTAGTAAGTCCTTGTCATTCTGCCGAAGCCTGTCCTGGCGACAGGTCAGGAGCCAGAATCCACACC
>JACQTX010000220.1 GCA_016210585.1 Chloroflexota bacterium | reverse complement strand
CTAGTGTCCTGAGTTATTAGACCCTTTCATAAGTCAGGCTCGGAAGATGGCTTATCTGAGAGCGCGACTTATGTAACGAACTTCTAATACAGGATACTAGCTTGCCGCGAAACGCGCCGGGCAAGTCAGAATAACGGCTTTCACCACGTACCCGAAATCAGCGATTCATTCTGCAGGTCGGGTTTCCTAACCCGACTTGAAGTGGCGGGCAGGTTGGGAAACCTGCCCTACGGTGGCTATGAGGCCGTTTCGCGGGACGCCGAATCTCCCACATTTGACTTCTCCGGTGAAAAATGACAAAATAAGCAACTGGTCATGTCTCATTTTTCACCAGTCACGGCGTGCCCTTCCCGCATCCACACACATTCGCATACCTTCTGGTGTCCCAGATTATGTCAACTAATAAATGATTGTTGAAGGAGGCGTCATGGACTTTACCTTTAGCCGTGAGCACGAAATGCTGCGCAACATGACAAGGGAGTTTGCTCAGAAAGAGCTGGCACCAAAGGCACTGGCCCTGGACGAGAAGGGCGAGTTCATCCGTGACCTCGTCAAGCAGACAGCCAAACTTGGCCTCGTCGGCATCATCACCTCACGACAGTATGGTGGCACCGGCATGGGGCACCTGGCACGGGCTATCACCATCGAGGAGTTTTCCCGCGTCTATCCCTCCCTCGGCTTCTTCTTCCAGACCGGGCAGATTGGCATCTACCTCCTGGAAAACTTTGGCAGTGAAGACATGAAGAAGAAATACCTGCCGAAGCTGTGCAGCGGTGACATCACCGCGGCCACGGCACTTACGGAGTCCGGCGGCGGCTCCGACCCGGCCAGCATGACCACCACCGCCGAACTGGTGGGCGATGAGTATGTCCTCAATGGACGCAAGATCCTGATTACACTGGCCCCTGTCTGCGACCTGGCTATCATCGTGGCCAAGACGGGCGACAAGTTCAGTGCCTTCCTGATAGAGCGGGGCACGTCCGGTTTTACCACACCCCGCAAAGAGAATTTCCCCGGTCTGCGCGGCACGCCCGTGGGGGACATTGTCCTCACCAACTGCAGGGTGCCCAGGAGCAACCTCATCGGGGGGGAGGGGCGGGGACTGGCGGTAGCCCTGTCCGGGATCAGCGCCATCGGACGCGTTGGGGTTGCCGCCGTCGGGCTGGGCGTGGCCGAAGGCTGCTATGACGCCGCGCTGAAGTTCACCAAAGAAAGAAAGCTCTACGGCCGCCCCATCGCCGAGCTGCAGGCTATCCAGCACACGCTTGTGGACATCAACCTGGAGATTGAGGCGGCCCGGTGGCTCTGCTACCTGACGGCCTGGCTGCTCGACCAGGGGAAAAGCCCACGCGATATCGGCACCGAGATCGCCCGCGCCAAGCTCTATTCCTGCGATATCGCCAGCAAAATCGCTCTCAAGACCATTCAGATTATGGGCGGCTACGGCGCCATCACCGAGTATGAGGTCGTGCGGCGCCTGAACGACTCCATCGAGCTTCTCGCCACGGCGGGCAGCCAGGAGACCATGAAGAATACCATTGGGCGAAGCCTGATCGCCTGACATGCCCTACGATATTATTGTCTGCCTGAAGCAGGTGCCCCACCCGGACTACCTCGGCAAGATTACCCTCGACCGGGCTACGGGCACCATCGTCCGTGCAGGCATACCGTGTGTGGTCAATCCGGGTGACAGGAACGCTGTCGAAGAGGCACTGCGCATCCGCGAGAGATATGCGGGGAAAATTACCGCTATCACCATGGGGCCGCCCGAAGCCAGAAAGGCCATGGAGGACGTCCTCGCCCTTGAGACTGATACTGCCGTTCATCTCTGCGACTACGCCTTTGCCGGTGCGGACACGCTGGCCACGGCGCGGGCATTGGCGAGCGGCATCCGCCGGCTGGGGCATTTTGACCTGATTCTTTGCGGTGATACCACTATTGACAGCGGCACCGGGCAGGTGGCTGTGCAGCTTGCCGAGCTTCTTGACCTGCCCTGCGTCACCAATGTTGAGTCTATAGCCTTTGAAGATGGGCAAAGCCTTATCGTCACACGACACTGGGAGCGAGGCCATGTCAAAGTGAGAATGAAGCTGCCTGGCGTCCTGGCCGTAACCGAGCGCATTAATGAGCCACGCCTGCCGACAATACTGGGCATCATGGGTGTGGCCCAGAAAGAGATAGCCACCTGGGGGGCCGCATTGCTAGGTGTTGATACCGCCCAGGTGGGGCTTTGCGGCTCACCCACTCGCTTTCTCCAGATAGGCGAGTTCCACGCTAAGCGGCATGGGGAAGTCCTGAAAGGCCCGCCCGAAGCCATGGTAACCGAGGCCGTCAACAGGCTGAAACGGATGGAGCTGCTATGAACATGCCCGCCAAGAACAGCGTGTGGGTCTGGGCTGAGCAATACCAGAAACTCAATGCTGTCTCACTGGCCCTGGTCGGCAAGGCGGTGGAGCTTGGCCAGCAGCTAGGCGGTGCCGAGGTATCAGCAGTGCTGGCCGGCGCCGGGGCCGCCGGGCTTGCCAAAGAGCTTATTGACTGCGGTGCCAGCAAGGTGTTTGTCGCTGAAGATGTCTCCATGTTCGATACGGAAGGCTGTGCCTCTCTCATGACCGGGCTTGTCCGGACGCACCGCCCGGAGATAGTCCTGTGGGGGGCCACCAGCCTGGGACGGGAAACGGCGGCACGCGTGGCCGCCCGGCTGGGTACCGGGCTGACCGCCCACTGTATTGACCTGCACATCGCCAAGATAGACGGGCAGGACCATCTGGTCATGTCCGTGGCAGGGTGGGGCGGCAACCTTCTCCTCAAAATCGTCTGCCCGGAGCGAAAGCCGCAGATGGCCACCGTCAAGCCAGGCATATTCCAGCCGCCGCCACGCCAGCCGCGTCACGGCGAGGTTATCCCGGTCGAAGCGGCAAGCGGGCCGGCCCGCTACGAAATCCTGGCCGCAACGGAAGAGCCGGAGGAAGCAACTTCCCTGGAGCGGGCGGCGGTGGTGGTGGCCGGGGGCTGGGGACTGAATGACCTGGCCGGTTTTGCGCTCGTTGAAGAACTGGCGAAAGTCATGAACGGTAGTGTGGCGGGGACACGTCCTGCTGTAGACGCGGGCTGGATACCGGCGAACCGCATGGTAGGGCAGAGCGGCAAAACAGTGGCACCACGCTTCCTGGTGACGCTCGGCGTTTCCGGGGCCCCCCAGTTCGCCACCGGCGCGCTCAATGCCGGCTTCATCCTCGCTATAGACAAGAACCCTGCTGCCCCTATCTTCGAGATGGCCGACCTCGGCATTGTCGGTGACCTGAGGGAAGTGCTGCCGCGGCTTATTGAAGAGCTCAGGAAGTAGAAGGTAATAACCCCCCCCATTTCCCCCACCAGATTCTTCGCTTTGCTCAGAGACAGTTTCATATTTCATAGTGCCCGCTGCAGGCGGGCATGGGAGATTCTGCGTTCCAAAATTCAAAAGGGGAGGGAAAGAGATTCTTCGCTGAGTTTATCCTGAACATCATGAAGGACTCGGAATGGCATAACATAACACTTTTGATACAAGACCCACCACCAATGAGGGAGAGTTTATCAACTTGTTTCTGATTCAGGACGCTAGATTCGAGTTTTTCAGGAGAAAATAAGTGGCCGCGTCCCTATCAACTACGTAGATTTACGGATATTCCTTTTCGGGGCAGGGGTTGATAATTGACTAGTAAGATTCAAGAAATGAAGGAGGGAAAGCTATGAACACCAAGCGTTTGACTGCAATGGTAATCGTTTTGGCACTGTCCCTGGCATTGCTGGCCAGCAGCTGTGCTGGCCCGGCAGGACCAACAGGGCCAGCAGGTCCGCCCGGACCAACAGGACCCACAGGAGCCGGCTCGCAGGGGCCGGCTGGGCCAACCGGCGCCACCGGTCCGCAAGGGCCAGCCGGGCCAACCGGCGCTACAGGCCCGCAGGGGCCGGCCGGACCAACAGGCGCCACTGGCGCGCAAGGGCCAGCCGGACCAGCGGGAGTCCTGGCGCCAGTTCCGGCACCAGCGCCGCCTGCGGCGCAGGGGAGCCCGGGCACACTCGAGTGGCTGGGCTGGTCACATTTCCGAATTACATCGGGTCAGGGTAAAATCATCCTCATCAACCCGTTCATCACCGGGAACGCCGATTCGATAGTGAAGCTTGAGGATATCACCAAAGCCGATGTGATTCTGGTTGCCAATGGGCATGGGGATGAGGGAGCGAATGATGCCATACCCCTGGCACAGAAGACGGGTGCCAAGCTAATCGGCGGCGGCTTTGAGCTCGGCTCATGGTTCATTGAGCAAGGCGTGTCGTCGGCCCAGGTGATACGGACCAACCCCGGTGGCAAACAGACGTTTGATGGTGTCACGGTCCGTATCGTGAACTCGGTGCACGGCTCGGGGACTAGAGACAAGACCTACGGGGGTCCGGCGGCGGGTTTTATCATCACCCTGGAGGATGGTTACACCGTGTATTTCGCGGGCAGCACCGCAGCGACCACGGACATGCTGCTATGGGGCTCGGCATTCAAGATTGATCTGGCGATATTGCCTCTGAACAATGACCGCGACCCAGTAGATGTAGCCCAGATGGTGAGACTGCTCCGCACCGACAACACGAACCTGAAAAAGATAATCCCGCACCACAACCGTGTGCAACCGCCTGCGGGCGCGACAACCATTGACCAGATGGAGCAGGCAATTAACGACATGGTCGGCAAGGGCACCGTAACGGTAATGCGCATTGAGAGAGGCAAGGCGATGCAGTTAACGAAATAGCCCTTTTCGCAACATGTGGTAGAAGCTCAAACCCACAAGGCAGAGGTAAAAATGGGGAGGAGCGCATACGATTAGAAGCTGAGGCGTAATGGGGGGAAGCCCGGTAACGCAGGGGGGACTCCATGGGGAGTCCTTCCTACAATTCATGGAATGCAATTTGAGTTCTAGAGATGCGGAAGAGCAATCCTGGATGCGAGACAGGATTGCTCTTCCGTTTGTTTGGCTTACTATTCCGTTGTATCAGGATGGCAGGTAGGCTGGTAGTACGGACGTTTCTATCCATGTGTCCTCGAAATCATGTCCACCATTTGATTGCAGAGATGAAAACTCATGAATTAGACCACATCCGCTCACATCATCCGGGCAAAGTAGTGATTCGAGCAGAGAATCACACCTCAGGCACTACGGATTATCACCGGGATACGCAGTAATTGCGCCCTCCCCTCCGGATGCTTTATACTCACCTTATGATTCGGGAGTGTTGTTCTGCCGACAAAGAGCGAATCTACTTCATCATCAACGAGGCGGCGAAATGCTATGAGGGCGTCATCCCGCCCGACCGCTACCACCAGCCCTATATGCCCATGGCCGAGCTTGAGGAAGAGATGAGGCGCATGACCTTCTACGGCTGGGAGGCGGACGGGGCGCTGGTGGGGGTGATGGGCTCCGAGACAGTGAAGGACGTTACCCTTATCCGTCACGCCTACGTCCTGCCGCAGTGGCAGCGGCGGGGCATAGGCAGCAAGCTGTTGATCCATCTCCGACGGCTGGTCAAGACGGACCGTCTGCTGGTGGGGACGTGGGCAGCTAACACCTGGGCCATCAGCTTTTACGAAAAGCACGGCTTCAAGCTACTGCCCGACAAAGACGAGCTTCTCATGACCTACTGGTCAATCCCGCAGCGCCAGATTGAGACCTCGGTGGTGCTGGGAGTGGAGCGAAAGTAAACATCATTTAGGTTGCCTGAACAGTTATGGAGCACGTAAAGCGTCGGTGATATTCTCGACCTGCAACTCTCGCAGAAGCGCACCCTGCAAATGGAGTATGTAGCCATTTTGATGGCTACTGAACCGTGCGTACTTCTGAATTACACCGTGTGGGATCTTATAGGCTTCTCTTACTGAGAAGTCCCTGTCAAACAATATTCCGATAAGGTAATCAAATTCATTAGCAGCAAGACTTCTGATTACACTCAGTTGCGTTGACTGATTAGTTGGGTCGAGGCGACGGCTTTTGATTTGATAACGCTTACCACTCTTCGGGTCGCTCGCGTCAAAACCTCGTTTGCTTTTACGTTCCAGGCTAAATCCGAGGTGGGATTCAACTAGCCATTCCCCGTAGTCGGCTACAGGATTATTGCGACTACGCACTATCCCACGTTGTTTTAGCTCGTCCAATAGGTCGGCAAAACATTTTAGTAGTTCTGAATTAGCAAACGTCTTCCAGTCGTATGTAGTCATGTGCTATCCGCCTCAGCCTTTCCCCCACTTCCACAGCGCCCCCAGCGCTCTGATGGCACGCTCGGCGGAGGTGTAGATGGGGACGCCGCCCGCTTCAAGCTGCTGGATAACCTGCGGGTTCTCCCGCGCCACGTCCACTACCCAGCAGGCAATATGTTTGCCCCGTCTTACCGCTTCCGTGCCCAGCTTGACCAGCCGGTCCGGCTCATTCAGGTGGAAGTAGGTGACCAGGTGGAGGACCAGGCAGTCCATGTCCGGGTCCTCAAGGTATGTCTCCAGAATGGTCTGATAGACCCTATCGAAGGGATGGAACTGGCTGCTGACCCCCAGGTCGAAGGGGTTCACGGAAATCTCGAAGCCGGGGAAGATGGTGCGGAGCTTGGCCAGAGATGCCGGCGTCCACCGGGCCATGACGAAGCCACTGGCGTAGGCGGCATCGCTGGCCATGACGCCCTCACCACCGGATAGCGTGGCCAGCATGATGCGGTTGCCCTTAAGCGGTGGCTGGAACTCAAAGGCTTTGGCCAGGTCGAAGAACTCCTCCAGGTTGGCCACCCGGATGGCCCCAGCCTGCCGCAGGGCCACGTCATAGACGGCATCGCTTGAGCGGATAATGGCGCCGGTGTGGGAAGATGCGGCCCTGGCGCCGGCCGGCGTCCGCCCCGACTTAAGCACGACGACCGGTTTCTTATGGGTCGTCTCTCGCAAAAGCTGCAAGAAGGCCCGGCCATCCCCGGCGATGCTTTCCATGTGCATGGCGATGACTTTTGTGTCCGGGTCCCTGGAGAGGTAGTCCAGGGCATCAAGTTCGGTAACATCCATCTTGTTGCCCAGGTCAACCAGCTTGCTCAGGCGTAGGCCGAAGGTGTCAAAAAGCCAGGCCAGCCGCGGCTCGTAGAGGCCGGACTGGAAGATGAAGGACAGCCCGCCTTTTTTGAACCTTTCCACGGGATTGAAGCTGATGACGAAGCTGTTGGCCGTGTTGATAGGGCTGAGGGCATTCGGGCCGATGGCCCGGATGCCGTTTCCCTTTAGCATCTGGCGGATCTCCGCCTGGACTCTCTTGCCGTCTTCACCGGTCTCGGAGAAGCCGCCGGAGATGATGGAGACGGCCTTCACCTTCTTGGCCACGCAGTCCCGGACCACAGCCGGCACCCGGCGGGCCGCCACGGCAATCACTGCCAGGTCAATACCGCCCTCGATGCTTGTGACATCAGGATAGGCTTGTAGTCCGCAGACTTCGCGGGCGTTGGGGTTGACGGGATAGACCTTGCCGGGGAACTTCAGATTGACCAGGTTACTGAGTAAATTGAAGGCGAAGACGTCCTGGTTATTGGTGGCACCCACCACGGCCACGCTTTCGGGATAGAAGAAGGTGTGCAGGAAATGTCCGGTATGACTGGTGTCCGTTCTGCTAATAGCTATGGTCACCTCACTCCCTTTCTATTTCATCATACGTAAGGGGGTAAGCGTTCCTCGCCTTTGCGAGACCATCCATAGTATATCGGCCTGCCCATCACCCGTCAACGAGGGTAGTCCGGTCCGTAGTCCGTGGATTCTCACAAAAATAGCGAAAGAACTGTCATTCTCACGAAAATGGCAACCGAACTTGTCATTCTGGAGTCCTTCTCTCCTTTACTCCCTGAAGGACGAAGAATCTGGTGGGGGGATAGCGACGATGCGGTGGGACAATCCCCTCCCCACCGGATTCTTCGCGGAGTTTATCCTGAATACCATGAAGGGCTCCAGAATGACCTGGAAAGGCTATTTTCATCCTTCGTAGTGCTGGCTGACAAGCCAGCATGGGGGATTCTGAGGAAGTATGCGCAATATACATGGTTTCCAATTTATTACGCCCGTGATTTCTAGCTTTTCGCCATCAAGCCAGATGGTGATACCGCCGGTGCAATGATAGCGGTGGTATCAGGTTACTGGACGACTCGTGACTGCCCGCTCTGAAATGTCGAGCAGCAGCGTGCTTTTTTCTGCTATAATTAGGCAATTCCCCACAAGCTGATGACTTCTCGTTATCGGAGCAGGGAAATGGACAGATTCCCTTCAACATCTTCAATAAGGAGGTCATGCCGATGCTGAAATCACCCGGACGCAAAAGCGTTGCCAACAGGCCCACCGCCTTTGGCGAACCCATGCGTGGCCAGGCCTTACCTACGACGAACAAGCGAAATAGTGTGACAACTCAGTACCGCTGAGCCCTTTCATCCTTTCCTGAAGGACTCAGGGCGAGCTGTGAATTTAGCAAAGGAATGGTCCGGCTGGTTGGACCAGGAGGGAAATATGCCGAAGAACTGGGAAACCCGTGAATGGTGGGAAAACCGTCCCTGGCCGCAGGACGAGGTCGAGCAGATGATGAAGGAGGAGCTTGACCGGCTCAATGCCCAGCCCTGGTTTGAGCATGGCAAGCCATGTAAGACCGATATTTTCCACAAGAGAAGCTGGCCGGAAGAGTTCGAGGCTATATGGGGCAAGTGGGGCAATCACGGCATCGGCAAACTGAAGAAAGTCGCTCTTTTTCTGCCCAACGAGTATGAGCTTAACCCTGTTTTCGAAAAGGAACCGGCCTACTACCGCATGTATAAGAATAAGCTTCCTGACCTCGAGAGGCAACGCAAGGCTATCCGGGACATAGGTAAGATCTACGAGGGAGAGGGCGTCGAGATTGTCTGGCTGGAGCCGCCGGCAAGCCCGCTTGGTCCTTACGGGTTCCTCCGGGCTTTTTGCACGGTTATCCTGCCTGTCACCAGAGCGGGTGCCATAATCATGAGGATGGGCCGGGCCGGCTGCGCCGGGGATGTCTATGGCAAATGGTGGTCCCGGGAGCTGCCCCGGATAGGTTGTCCCATCTATCACACCATGCTCAACGTCGGTGAGATCACGCCGATATATCTTGCGGAGAACTCCGTGGTTATTGCGGATGGCTACCCCACACCGCCGGAGGGCGCTGCGGAGTGCAAGCAGCTCTTAGAAGCAGCAGGCGACGAGGTGTGGGTAGCCCACAATCCGGGGTATATTGACCGCTGGGGATTTCCCGCTGGCGGCACATCCCACCTGGACATGGTGCTGGGCGTGGCTGACCTGGGGTTGGCCGTATGCTACCCCAGCTTCCTGGACTACAATACCATTGCCTATTTGAAGAGCAAGAAAATAAGACTGATTGAGGTCCCGCCAGAGGAGTTCACCGAATACGGCTGTAACATCGTGGCCATTGAGCCGGGAAAGGTAGTCATCCCCTCAGCAGCTAAAGAGACCATCAATGCCCTCCGCAAGGAAGGGGTGGAGTGCCTGGAGTTTGACTCTACCGAAAGCTCTAAAGCGGGTATCGGTGGGCCGGACTGTGTGACCACCAAGCTCTACCGGGAGCCGGGCCCGTCCCTGGCTGACTTGTGAGCCTAGCCCGGTTTAAGAAGAATTGAAATGTCTCAAGCAGAGGAAAGGAGGTGGGTGAGAGATAGCAGAATACACTTTAGGAGAAACAGGAGACCACAGAGGATTCAAATTACAGAAAGGAGTAGTATGTTTCAAACTGAGAACATGAAATGGCTGCTGGGGATTGTGATAGGGATTACACTGATGTCGCTGCTCTTGGTCACTGGCTGCACTGGCTCTACATCAGCGCCTACCACAGGACCTGCGTCCACTGTGACTACCACTAAGACTGTGACTGCAACACCTCCGGCGCAAGCAGCCGAAGCCAAGTTCAAATGGAAGTTTGCTTCGGTTTATCCAGAAGGCTCAGCAACCGGCTATCCACTCGAAGTATGGATGAACCTGGTTGAGTACTACTCAAAGGGACAGATTAAGTTCGAGCGGTTCTTTGGTGGGGCTCTTGGTGGCCAAACAGCCGGTGTAGAAGGTCTGAAAGCCAATAGCATTGACTTTGGCTGGGTTTGGCCGTGGACTGACTTCAACAAGAAGTTTGCCGGCTTGACCGTCTTTGGTGGCCCGGTGAGCCAGGAGGGCATGGCCCGCCTGTCCATGCCTTTCTACAATGGTATTCTCTACCGCATCCAGCGTGATGGCTGGGAAGAATACGGGGTCAAAATGACCTTTATGTATACCGGTATCCCCTATGGCATTGTCACCATAGACAAGCCAGTGCGCACTCCCGCAGACCTTAAGGGTCTCAAGCTAAGGGTCTGGGGTTCCGACCCGGCAATAGAGGCCGTCAAGAGAATGGGTGCCGTGCCGGCCAAACTTGCCTTTGAGGAACAATACAGTGCCATGAAGACTAAGACGGTTGATGGTAATGTCCTGGGTATACCCGCTGAAATCATGAGCAACAACTTCTTTGAGGTCGCCAAGCATTTCAACAACGCTATCTGGACGGTTGACTATGCTGGCATGGCCATGAGCAAGAAGTCTTATGATTCGCTACCTGCCGAGCTGAAGACGGCCGTTGATAAGGCGAGCATAGAGACTTCAATGTTCATCATGGGTTACTGGCCAGGTTCTGAAGAGGGCTTAATCAAGGAACTGGAAAAGAAGGGCATGACCTATACCAAGCTGACGCCTGCTGAGCAGAAAGCCTTCACCGACCTTATCAAGGCTGAGGATATCTGGGAACAGTTTGTTAAACCCAACATGGATGCCGGTCTTTACAACGAATGGAAGTCTGAGATTACTAGGCTGCGCAACATCTACGGATGACACGGTAAGCCACCGTGCTGGACTAAGTTGACAGCCCATAACCACTGGGTAAGGGGGTCCATCCTCTTACCCAGTGGTCGCTAAGAAAGGGGCGTAATGGGAGTTCTCAGAAAGCTTTACCGTGGCCTCCATGTTGTTGAACAGGGTCTCATGGTATTTGTACTGCTGGCTATCTTCTTGCTTGTTTTTGCGGCAGTGCTTACTCGATATGTCTTTCACATACCCGTTGGCTGGCTTGAGGAAACCACCCGGTTCAATTTTGTGGTTAACATTTTTCTTGGCACTGCCTTGGTCACGCGGCAGCGGTTGGATATTAACATTGACGTTCTTTCGCCGTTAATACACAACGTGAAGGTAAAAAACGCTATCCTCTGGGGCCTAAAGCTAGTCTTGTTCGGTTTGTCGGCCTGGTTTGTTTATCTGGCTTACGGCTATATGCTTCGTGGTTGGTCAACACCAGGGCGGCTGTCTGGCACCTTTCTTCCCACCGGCTCCATCAGGACGGTGCCCTTCGTCGGTGCGGTGCTCTGGACATTGGAGATACTCATTCTACTATTCAAAGATGGTGCCTCCGTTTTCAAGAGGCAGGGAAGAAAGACGTAACGCATGATACTGGGAATTGCCATCAGTCTCGTTTTTTTCTTTGGTTTCATTTTTCTGAGCATGCCCATCTACGGGGCGCTTCTTGCTGCTCTGGCGGCCATGATATACCTAGCGAATGTTCCAGAGGCGATGGTGGTATCAATCGCATTTAATGCTGTTACCGCCTATGTCTTGATTGCAGTACCCCTTTTTCTATATATGGGCGACCTGATGGGTGTCGGCGGCTTGTCCGTACGGCTGGTAAAGCTCGCCCACGCTCTGGTAGGCCGCATAAAGGGCGGGCTGGCCCATGTGATGGTAGTAACCTGTATGTTCTTCGGGCTGCTTACTGGGTCTGCCGTAGCCACCACCGCGGCTATTGGCTCAATTATGATTCCGCGGATGGAGGAATACGGCTGGAGCCGCAGCTACGCCAGCGCCCTGGTTGCCTGCTCCTCGCCACTGGGTTACCTCATCCCACCCAGTATCCTCGCCATAATCTATGGGTTTGTCACCGGAGTGTCTGTAGGACGTTTGTTTCTGGCTAGTGTTGTTCCCGGTGTTATCCTAGGCACGGGCTACATGGCGGTAAATTACTTTTGGGGGGTGAAGTACTATCGCCCCACTAAGGCTCAGATCGTCGCCGTAGAGGATAAGGGACGGCTGAAGGAAATCGGCAAGGCTGCCTACGTTGCGTTACCAGCCCTTATCGCGCCGTTGGTCATATTGGGTGGTATATATGGTGGGGTATTTACACCTACGGAAGCCGCCGCTATAGGTGTCGCCTACGCACTCATCGTCGGTTTTCTCGTCTACCGTGAACTAAAGGTGAAATCGGCGCTCCAAACTGCCCTTAATTCAGCAGTCATCAACGCGGCAACACTAATCATGCTTGTGCCCATGTCACCCTATGTTGATACCTTAATTCGGTCTGGCGTTGGCAAAGCTTTCACCGCTTTCATTCTTGGTGTCTCAGATAACCCCTATGTGATATTGCTCATGTTGAATATTCTTCTGTTGATTTTGGGCATGATTATTGACCCCATCCCTATTTTGCTGGCTCTCGTTCCGTTACTTTTGCCACTCATTAAGGAGATGGGCTACGACCCGGTGCACATCGGCAATATGATACTGGTCAACGTGGGCTTTGGAGTGATGACACCACCTTTTGCTGCTAGTCTCTTCGTGGCGGCGCGTGTCGGTAACGTGCCTTTCACTTCGCTTGTCAAGCCAGCTTTTATGTTTCTTCTGTTTGCCGGACTGCCGACCCTACTGCTCACGACATACGTGCCACAGTTATCTCTCTGGTTGCCCAACTTGGTCATGGGTCCCGGGCGTTAGTCTGACTCCGATCAAGACGAGCAGATTTCAGTGTAGTTAGAGAACATAACCCTCTGAGGTAGAATGAAAGGAACATAATATGAAGAAATGAGGGACCCGTCAGTGGTGGGAAAACCGTCCCTGGCCGCAGGACGAGGTCGAGCAGATGATGAGGGAGGAGCTTGACCGACTAGAGAAGCAGCCCTGGTTTGAGCATGGCAAGCCCTGTAAGACCGATATTTTCCACAAGAGAAGCTGGCGGAGGAATTCGAGGCTATCTGGGGCAAGTGGGGCTCCCATGGCATTGGCAAGCTGAAAAAGGTCGGGCTGTCCCTACCTCACGAATACGAGATTAACCCCGTTTTCGAGAAGGAACCGGCCTACTACCGTCTCTACAAGAACCGCTTGCCGAATATAGACAAAATCCGCCTGATGTATGAGAAATATGCCAAGCTCCTGGAGGGTGAGGGTGTGCAGGTGTTCTGGCTCGACCCACCGCCATCGCCACTGGGATCCTACGGCTTTATGCGCTTTTTCTCTACACCGGGCCTCACCGCGACGAAGGCCGGCATGATATTGATGCTCATGGGGCGTGCCGGCTACAGAATGGCTTCCGCGTGGCGGGCACTGTGGCACTGGAGGTTGACGGCTACGGGCAGGCTGGCCAGATGAGTAGGGCGGACCTCCACATGGACAGCGAGGGCGGTGACCCGTCCTCCCCAGCCCTGCGGGCCGATGCCCAGGTCATTGATACGGGCCAGGAGATCTCTTTCCAGTGCCGCCGTCTCCGGGTCCGGGCTTGGCTCACCCACCGTGCGGAGCAGGGCCTTCTTGGCCAGGAACATGGCCATCTCCGCGGTAGCCCCTATCCCCACGCCGATAATCCCCGGCGGGCAGGGACTACCCCCACCAGCGGCCACTGTTTTCAGGACAAATTCAACTATGCCCTGACGGCCTTCGCCTGGTTTTAACATGGCCAGGCGGCTCATGTTCTCGGCACCACCGCCTTTGGGCATAACGATGATTCTCAAGCGGTCGCCGGGCACGATTTTCGTGTGGACTACAGGCGGCGTGTTATCCCTCGTATTCACTCGTCCCGAAAAGGGCTGGCGAACCATAGACAGGCGCAGGCAGCCCTCACCATAGCCGCGGCACACGCCCTCGAAGATGGCGTCATGGAGGTCACCCCCGGCAATATGGATATCCTGGCCGATTTCCAGGAATATTACCGCCGTGCCGCAGTCCTGGCAGAGGGGCACCCTCTCTTCTACGGCGATGCGGGCATTTTCGAGGAGCTTGCCCAGGACCTCTTTGCCCTGGAGCGATTCCTCGGCCTGCCGGGCCTGCTCCAGCGCGGATAGCACATCTTTACCCAGGACAAAGTTAGCTTCCTGGCAGAGCCGGGCTACGGCTTTGGTGATCTCACTGGCCTGGATTTCTCTCATTATAGTTATTCCAACTATCAGCTTTCAGCTAGCCATTTGTTTTTAGAAGACAAGCGGAATGCTGACTGCTGAGTGCTGATAGCTACCCAAGCTTCATCGCCCGGATAAGCTCCCTGACGGCTTCTGCCGAGCTGGCCAGCCGGGCCTTTTCTTCACTGGTCAGGTCCAGCTCGATGATTTCTTCAATACCCTGCTTGCCCAGCTTGACCGGGACGCCGATTACGGTATCCCGGAAACCGTATTCCCCATTCAGATAGGCAGCGCAGGGTAAGACCTGTTTCTTGTCCAGGACGACAGATTCGACCATCTGGGCAACGGCGGCAGAAGGGGCATAGAAGGCACCGCCCGCCTTGAGCAGGCCGATGACCTCGGCGCCGGCGTTTACCGTCCGCTCTACCAGCTTGTTAACTCTGTCTGGAGGTAATAGCCGGGTGATGGGCGTGCCCTTAACGGTGCATAGCCTGGGGATGACTATCATGTTCTTGCCATGCTCGCCCAGCACATAGACGGCGACATCCGCAACAGGCACGTTAAGCGCTGCCGCCACGAAAGTCCTTAACCGGGCACTATCCAGGACACCCGACAAGCCAAATACTCGATATGACGGGAAGCTACTAATGCGAAGCGCCAGGTAGGTCATGGCGTCCACCGGGTTTGTCACCATTATGATGATACAATCAGGCGAGTGGCTGACCACGTTCCGGACAACAGCGGATACAATATCGCGGTTGGCCAGCAGCAGGTCCTCCCGGCTCATGCCCGGCTTCCGCCCCAGTCCGGAGGTGATGACCACTACATCAGAACCGGCGGTATCACGGTAGTCGTTTGTGCCGGTAACACGGGAATTGAAATTGATGATGGGTGACGATTCCAGAATGTCCAGGGCTTTGCCTTGCGGCAGGCCTTCGATTATGTCAAGTAGCACGACATCAGCGTAGGCTTTCTCGACAATACGCTGGGCGCATGTGGCCCCCACATTCCCCGCCCCGATGACGGTAATCTTGGCTATTTTGTCTGTTCTCCTTTCCCAGCTTGACCACACCTATTGTAAGTTATCCGATGATAGCGAAGCAAACTGACCGAGACGAATACCTTTGACTGGAGTGCTCTGGAGCAGACACACGATGTTGCCAGCCGCCAATAGCGCTCACGGACGGAGGGCTTTGGCCGCCGTCTCTACCATATCCCTATCTTGGGACACGATAATCAACACATCCTCTGCTGCTTGCGTGACCCGGAGATATTGTCCCCGGACCGACCAGAGGTCCGCGCCTACCATGGCGCCTCCCGGCTTTTCCAGCATGGTCAGGAAGGCCTGGTAGAACTCCATCGCATCCGCATCTGAGTCCCATGCTGTTTGCCAGGCGACAAGGTAGCTCTGCGGCCCTTCGTAGTAGGTGAGCCTGTCATTGCCCCACCCCCGGGCAGCCCTGGCGGCTTCCGCCCCGGCGAGACGCGTCTCAAGCATCACTTTGACGAAGTGCTCGCCGAGCCTATCAGTCTTGACCAGTTGCCAGTCCGCTATTTTGGGCGCCGGGGTCTTGATGGCCTTTGGGCCTTCGCGGATAAGGAGCTTCTCCGGGTGCATCACCTGCTCTGTGGTGAGCTGTAGCAGGGCATACATCTCGTTCACCTTTGTCCAGCCGCCCTCCCGATACAACGAGGACACGAGGGCCTCGCCGTAGTCATAGGCAAAATAGAGGAGCCTGGTAAAGGCCTGGGGCGTTTCGGTTTGGGAAGACGGGATTGGCGATAGGTTGACTGATAGGATTTCAGGCAGCGGCTCGGCAGGCCCCGCCCCCTGGAGATACTTCGTCCTCGTAAAATCAGCATCACCCTCGGTTAGGGCTGACCATGCCTTTTGCTCGTCATAAGTAGCCGCCTCTGTAGTCCTGAAATGCTGGCCCTGGAGCAGATGGGCCACCTCATGGGCTAGTGTCTTCCTGGCCTCCGCCGCCTTCAGCCCGATGAAGTTTTCCCTAACAAAATAGACCTCATCCTGCAGAACAGCGGCAATATAGCTCCGAGGCCACCGCGCGTAGAGGCTGGACAGGCTGACGGTGTCGGGCAGGATAAAGAGGCTCTTATAGATTCGCTCGTTAATTTCGATTTTTCGGGCATCGTCCCTGACATATTTATCGCCCCATGTCGCCGCGGCCCAATCGGATGTCACTACCTGAAAGCCCACCTGCTGAGGTGCGGCAAGCTCCCTGACCTGGCTCACGCCCAGCAGAGTCTTCTGGAGGAGGGACCTGATCGCCTCCCAGTACTCCCTGTCTGTCTCCACCAGGCCGGATTTGGCCACCTGAGTTTGGGGCAAGCCCGTTGCTGAGGCAGTATTGTCGGGTTGTGACTGGGCTGACGGTGCAGAAGCTGTTTCTGGTGACGGCGCCACTGAAAGGCGGCACCCGCCAAAAACCAGCGAGACCAGCAGTATCAGGCAGAGTAGAGCACTATGGCGGGACCTCATCGTCTTCCTCCCATCCCCCAATGTATCCGGACACACCACTACTATTGGATGATAAACTAAAGCCATGCCAAACATCAAGGCGGCGGCACAAATCACTATCTTTGTGGAACGTCTTAAACGATTGTTTATGCACCTAAAAAATCCGAAGCACGAAATTCGAAATTCAATAGGATGTTGTGTGCATCTTGACATTTGCGGCTAATAGCCTTAGCATCTAGCCAACAGCCGGGACAGCCCGTCGCCACATTTTCAAGTCAGCAGAAAATCCTGTGGCACTAGCGGTGGACTTCTAAGATGAGAAACATGCGTAGCTAATAATAAGGCGGAGGAGGTCGCCATGGCCAATCCGGATGAACGCCTGGGCTGGGCACAGGAGCACATCATCAATGCGGTCTATCCCATAGGGCAGAAGGCCGCCGTCCTGTTCGAAAAGGGTGACGGCGTTATGCTGGAGGACACGCAGGGCAAAAAGTATATTGACGCCAGTTCCCAGCTCACCTGCGTCAACCTGGGCTACGGGCGCCGCGAGCTTATTGACGCCGCGGCCGCGGAAATGAGCAAGCTGCAGTTCATCAAGCTGTTCCATGGCCATTGCAGTCCGTCTGTAATCGAGTGTGCCCGGCTGCTGGCCGGGCTGACACCCGGCGGACTGGACCGCTTCGTTTTCACCGCCGGCGGCTCGGAGAGCATCGAGATGGCCGTGCAGTATGCCCGGCTCTACTGGCACAAGAAGGGCAGGCCGAAGCACAAAATCATCAGCCTGTTCGATTCCTACCATGGCATAACGCTCGGCGCGGTGACGGCGTCCGGCTATGGCAAAGGGAGCGCCTGGCGGGGCATCGGCCCGCTACCTTCGGGCTTCTTGCACATACCGGCCTTTAACTGCTACTACTGCATGTTTGGTCGGCAATACCTCGAATGCGGCATTAAGTGCGCACAGTTCCTGGAGGAGACCATTCTGAAGGAAGGCCCTGACAGCATAGCCGCCTTCCTGGCTGAGCCAGTCCAGGGCGTCGGCGGCATGATTGTCCCTCCTATTGAGTACTGGCCTACGGTCAGCGAGATCTGCAAGCGACACGGGGTGCTGCTCATTGCTGATGAGGTTATGACCGGTTTTTGCCGGACAGGCAAGAT
Source organism: Chloroflexota bacterium (assembly GCA_016210585.1). Lineage (GTDB taxonomy): Bacteria > Chloroflexota > Dehalococcoidia > Dehalococcoidales > JAFGLR01 > JACQTX01. The sequence goes on along the minus strand of JACQTX010000220.1, from coordinate 8,605 downwards.
GTTCGCTGTGGAAAACTGGCAGGTCAAGCCCGACCTTATGACGCTGGCCAAAGGGCTGACCAGCGCCTACCTGCCAATGGGCGCGGTGGCTTTCGGCGGTGATATCTTCGATACCCTGAGAGGGGAAAGCCTGGCCGGATTCACTTACGGCGGTCATCCGGTAGCGGCTGCGGTGGCGATAAAGACAATGCAAATCTATGTGAGAGAGAACATCGCCCAGAACGCCGCCACTGCAGGAGACCATGCCTTGAAACGTCTTAACCGGGAGCTGCGTGACCTCCCCTGCGTGGACAATATCAGCGGGCTGGGTCTGATGATCGGGTTCAATCTGGTGAAGGACAAGGCGAGCCGGGCGCCCCTTGAGGCGGCGGCTGCCGCCGGCCTAGTGGCCAGGGCCCTGGACAAGGGTCTGCTGATTCGCTGTTCCAGTCCGAACACCACGACGGGTAGCCGGGTATGCTTTACGCCGCCGCTTGTCATCAGCCGTGACGAAATTGATAAGGCCATTGACATCCTCGTGCCGCTTGTCGCCGAGCTGAAACCGGGCTAAATCACGGGACAATCTGGCCAGACGCATCACGTTCACACCAGCTACATAACGTTGTTGAGCGTGTAGTATCCGATAAAGGCAAACGCAAGGCACTTGGTCAGGTTCCCCAGAAAAGTAAGAAGGGCCCATTTGGCCGGCGGGAACTGCAAGGCGCCCAGCGCTACGGTCAGCGGCAGGTGGACCGGGTTCGGCACTGCCGATATGAGAAAAACGGCCACTGACCCACGCCGTTTCACCCATTCCAGGGCCTTGAGATAGGGTCGCTTTTTGGTCATGGCTGCCAGCCGCTGGGAAATCTGCTTGCCACCATAGCCCATCAGGAAGGTTGGCACCTGTCCCAGGCTGGCCCCGCCAGCCGAGGTCAAACCGACAAATACCGGAGCCAGCAGTCCCCACTCTAGCGAAAGAGTGCTTGAGAGAACGAATACAGGGAGATAATAGGGTATCGGTATCATGGTAACGCTGATAACACTGGCAGAGATAAGGGATATGGTGAATATGCCAAGCAGGCTGAGACTTGCTATGTTAGCGATGCCGAACAGGTAGTCCCGGTAGAGGAGCGCAAATACCACAAGAGCAATGGAGAGCAGCAGTGCCAGGACTCCGATAACCGTCTCTTTTCTGGGCACAGGTGTTCGCTCCTTTTGTCCCGTCAGTCCCCCCGTACTAATCGTCTCATAATGGTGCCGTGTCTGCAATGCTTCGTTAGCTTGCATGTTATTAGCCCTATCGCGACCCGTACCCAAAATCAGCGATTGGCCACCGTAGGGCAGGTTTCCCAACCTGCCCGCCACTTCAAGTCGGGTTAGGAAACCCGACCTACAGAATGAATCGCTGATTTCGACCCGTATCGGCTGCTTGACAAATACGGGTGTTTTGCCTGATTATGGTGACATATGGCGACCATTTGGCCCGCAGCTCTAGGACCGGAAGCTCACCAACATGACCACGAGTAACTATATCTGCTTTGACATGGAAGGCCCACTGTCCCCGCAGGACAATGCCTACGAGCTAATGAAGCTTTTTCCCAGCGGTGACCGGGTCTTCGAGGTGCTCAGCCGCTATGATGATCTGCTGGCGCTGGAAAAGAGGGCGGGCTACGAGCCGGGGGACACCCTTGCCCTCATCGTCCCCTTTCTGCTCCGGCACAACATCACACTGGATAACATCGCCTCTCTGGCTGCCAAGGCCAGCTTCACCGGCGGCGCTGAAAAGCTGGTTACCTGGCTGCAAGGGGCTAGCTGGAAAATCTTCTGTATTACCACCGCCTACGAGCAGTACGCCATTCATTTCACGCATAAGCTCGGCATCTTCTCTAATCGCCTTGCCAGCACGCCATTTCCCATAGATAGTCTCCGCGCCCTCTGGAGCAAAGAGGACGCCAGCCTGATCGAGCAGGCGGAAGCCGATATCCTGAAGCTTTACCCGCCCGTTGACGATGACAAAGTGAAGCACACCCTGGACGATTTCTTCCTGGACAAGCTGCCCGCCACAGCCTTAGGCAAAGCCTTGACAGAGGTCAAGCCCGTCGGCGGCGGGCGCAAGCTGGTGGCGCTTAACCGCTTTGCCGAAGCTAACAATGAGCCGCTATCCCGCTGGGTGGTGGTGGGCGATAGCATTACCGATGCCCGCATGCTTCAAGCAGTGGCAGAAGGGCAAGGTCTGGCCGTTGCCTTTAACGCCAATGAGTATGCCCTGCCTTATGCCACCGTGGGACTGGCCTCCACGGACATCAGCGACCTGACCGAGGTGCTGGGCGCCTGGCAGAAGGGCAAGCGTAACGAGGCAGAGAAGGTGGTGAAGCAGAAGGAGAAAAGCGGCGGTACCGGCGACCGGGGTCATCTTCACTGGCTACCCGGCCGTAAAGACATCGGTGACATTCTCGAAGTCCACAAGCGTATAAGGAAAGTAGTCAGAAAAGAAGCGGGTAAGCTGGGCTGAGTCCTGCTATAATTAACCTATAGAAGGCGTCAGTGCTTCGCTAAGGTAATCCGCATTACAAATTTGGTCCCCTCGCCCTTGGTGGGCTTTGCCCAAAATGTCATTGTTATGAAAATAGGCGTGCAACCCCGAAAATGTCATTCCAGCGAAAGCTGGAATCCAGAAGGTGGGGAGGTATGGTCTGGATTCTGGCTCCTGGCCCGTCGCCAGGACAGGCTTCGCCAGAATGACGGCGAAATGTTATTTTCATCTTTTGTGGTGCTGGTTGTCCAGCATGGACGATTCTGAGGAGCACATTCGCTTCGCTCAGTGTGAACTCCGCGACGAAGAATCTGGGCGGTCCGAAAGTCAAAAAGGGAGAGAAAGAGATTCTTCACGGAGTTTATCCTGGATATCATGAAGGACTCAGAATGACATGAGCGTTTGACTTTTTGGGCGAGGCTCCCTTGATGGGAGAGGGATAAGAGAGGGTAGTTTAGTGGTTCTGCCCCCTCACTCCTTCGACAAGCTCAGGACAAGCTTTAATCCTCTCCCCATTGTGGGAGAGGAGACAAATTATGATGTTAGCGCTTTCGAAGTGTAATAGCGGGGCTGGGGACACGAATCGGTCATGGGCATAACCATCGGGGATATCAGGCGGGCTATTCAGCGGGGCGGGGACGTGTCAACCTTCCTTCCGATCTTGCACCGGGCGCTGGGTGGCGCCCCAATACCGGCCTTGCCTACCCTGGAGACGCACGTCGCTTTACCGGAGACAACCACCCTTCTAAAGCCCTTTGACGGTGGACTGTCAGCGCTGCTCGAAGAGTGGTCAACGGGCAAACAGCTCTACAAGGTGGCCGCACCACAGGCTGATTTCACGGTAATTGGCCTGCCGCCCTACGGGCGGAACGTCGGTGGGTATATCGGACACGTTCTTGCCGAGGAGCAGCCTGACGTCATCGCTCTCGGTGTTTCCCCCATTGAGCTGAGTGCCCACATGCTTTATGCCTTTAGCATTCCGAACGCTACCGGGCTATCCGGGCAAGGGCACGTTGTGGACAGGGCCAGCCGTATCCACCACACCGTGTCCTTTGACGCCTGCTCGCTCTTTGCCCAGGTTATAATCCGGTGCTGGCTTTCCCGAATACCACTGGTGCCCATAGGGACGCCGGGGATGGCCAAACGCTTCCCGCAGTGGGGCGATGACGAGGTCCACCTGCAAAAAGAGCTGATAAGGCCGGCCCTGCAGGAGGCCTACCATGTCCTGGACAAGGGACTGGCTGACACACCAGACCTAAGACAGCTGGGCCAGGCCACCGAGCGCATCTGCGCCGGGCTGCGCCGCGGCATGGATGTCGAGGCGATGGTAGAAGAGGCTGGCTATATAGCCAGCCGGCTCATGGATATGACCACATTTCTGGGCGATAACGGCAAGAAGGCGAGGGTGCTGGCCCTGGTAGATGCCAAGCACTACCTGGAGACGAACTACTTCATCCACCTGTTGCAGCAGGGTGTGCTGGAGGAGGTTTATCTGCGGCCCAAAGGCTATCCCGATGCCACTACCCTGGCACTGGTCGGCAAGCACACCCCGGAGAAGGAAAAGAATGGAGGGCAGTGCGTGGCCACCCTGGCGCAACGGCTTTTCGCCGCCGAGCTGGAAAAGCACAGTGCCGAGAGAGATGCGGAGCCGGTGGCCGAGGCAGATGTTGACCGTCTGGTGGCCGCCATTGTCGGCCGAACAAGGCACTTTCCGGACATCACACGCGGTGCCAGCGTCAGGGGGGCTATCGCCTGCAAAGAGGTGGTGCAAGGGTTCAAGGACATTGAAGGTGCCATTACCCGCCCGAATATGGAAAAGGCGGCGCTGCTCACCTTGCCGCCCCGGGTTGCCACCAAAGAGGACAGCTATGACACCGCTTTCACCGCCGTTGGCGATATTGTCAAGGAAGTCCTCTACGACATCCGCTTCAGCCGGCGGCTGGCGCTGGATACCAAGGAGGGCGTAGAGTCAGAAAGGGCTACCGGTGACGATAGCGGGCAGTTCAGCGGGCCGCCCGGCCAGGGTGAAAGCAATCAGGGCCAGGGCGAACCGACCATTGTTCCCGCCGATAAAGAGGGACAGCAAGGGGCAAAGGAAAGCCAGCGCTCCTTGAGCAAGAAGGAAATGGAACGCTTGATGAAGGACCTGGAGGACAAGTTCCAGCGCGGCGAGATTACCCGTGAGGAGTTCGAGAAAGCGAAGAGCGACCTCCAGGCCAAGGCGAAGGCCCAGCTCAGTATGTCCAGCAAAGAGCTGTCCCGCACCGTCATGGAGCTGATGGACGCCAAGGACAAGCAGTGGCAAAAGGAGCTGAGCTTCCAGGACATCTACACCTACTACCACACGGAGGCGATGCGCCAGGGTAAAGAAATGAGTCCACCCAAGCAGGACTACTACTGGCTGAAGGTGCTCGTAGATGAGCTGGAGCGGCGGGACATCCTGAAAATATCGGCTCCCGAGGGGACATTCACCCTCACCGGCGAGGCCCTGGATATGCTGCTGGAGTACCTTATACCGAAGATAAAGACCATTGACCAAGAAATCAAAGACCTAGTGGACTTCGGACGGGCGCCGCTGAGTGAGCGCACCCACGATATACGCCGCTACACCGCGGGCGATGTCTTCCGTGATCTCTCCATCCGCCACACGCTCAAGGAAATCGCCCGGCAGAAAAAGAAGGTGACGGCTGTTGACCGGCAGGACCTGCGGGTTTTCCTGAAACAGCGCCGCCGCTCGGAGACCAACCTCGTGCTTTGCGTGGACACCAGCGGCTCCATGCGCTACCAGCACAAGCTGACCTATGCCCGGCTCGTGGCGGCCGGGCTGGCCAAAGCCGCCATGAAGAATGGTGACCGTGTGGGCATTGTCACCTTTGACAATACCGGGCGGACTACGATACCGTTAACAGATAACAGGATGGAGATTATTGACCACGTCGTCAGCATCAGGGCTGGCGGCAACACTAACATCGGGGACGGCATCAAGTGCGCCACCCAGCTCCTCCAGCGCGAGCCAAAGGATAACCAGAAACACATTGTGCTCATTACCGATGGCCAGCCTACGGCGCTATCGCAAAAGGTCTTCAGCCGGTTCAAACCGACAAAGGATGAAGACCTGACGGCGAAGTATGCCGTTATCGAGACCAGGAAAGCCGCCGCCAGCGGCGTCCGCGTCTCGGTAGTCCACGTGACGGACAACAGCGAGAGCAGCAGGGGTGACGCCTTTGTCAAGGATATCACCAGAGTAGGCAAGGGCCAAATCCACCGCATTGACTGCATGAAAGAGCTGGGAGCCATGATGGCCTAGGCGGGGTTTGGGGGAAAATCCGAAACAATACCCAAATCTAAAATCCTAATTATCAAGAGTTTTGAACCCTTCGGCTTCGCTCAGAGCTTGCCCTGAGCAAAGCGAATGGGGCAGGCCATTTATGCTTTGGTAATTCCGAATTTGTTTCGGACTCAGTGCTCAGGTTTACCTCAAAAGAGGGACTGGTCATGGTTTGCCAGGATCCGGGGGTTAGATGATGACGTCACAATACTATTGGGGAGATAGACATGGAACTGCGTGAAGAGCTACGCCGCATCATACTGGGCAAATTGAAGGAGAAACAGGACCCGCTTGACGGGTTCTATGCCAGCGAGGCTACTAAAGAGGCCATCATGGCGGTCATGGTCTCCGGCCGGCACCTGCTGCTGGAGGGGCCGCCGGGCACCGGCAAGACCACCCTGGCCAAAATTCTGGCTAACCAGCTACCCGCCATGCAGGTCTTTACCGGCTGCCGCTATAACTGCGACCCGAAGGTGCCGCAGTGCCCGGACTGTCTCAACCACCGCACCGGTCCCGGCACAGTGACCATACCGGGCCGGGAGCGCTTCATCCGCGTGCAGGGATCCCCTGAGCTTATGCCGGAGGACCTGCTGGGAGATATTGACCCGGTGGTGGCCATGCAATGCGGCATCAATGACCCCCGTGCCTTCACTCCCGGTAAAATCCAGCGTGCCAACCGTAAAATCCTCTTCATTGACGAGCTGAACCGCGTCCCGGAAAGGACACAGAACACCCTCATCGAGGTGCTGGAAGAGAAAGCTACCACCATCGCCGGCTTTGATATCAATGTCCCTGTGGACACTATTGTTATCGCCACACAGAACCCGCAGGAGTTCGCCGGCGTGGACAAGATTTCGGAGACGCTGGGCGACCGTTTTGAGCGCGTCCGCATCGGCTACCCGAGCACCGACCAGGAAATCGCTATCCTGAGGCGCTACGCACGGCGGTTAAAGGACGTCCACTTGGAGGACGGTCTTATCCCCGAGGTGGTCCGTATATCCCAGGACACGCGGAGCATGGAGGACTTTTCCCGCCCGGCCAGTGTGCGTGCCAGCATCGCTACCTTCGAGCAGGCCCAGGCAATCGCCCTGCTGAAGGGGCGTGATGCTGTGAAACATGAAGACATCGAGTCCGCCGCCAGAATCAGCCTGGAGGGCCGGACGGAGATCGCCGCCAGCAGTCAGTACTATGAGATGCCCAGTGCCCTTTTCGACGAGATTGTACGGAAGAACCGGGCATAGAGAGCGTTGATTACCACTGGATACACGTCCTGTAAATTATCCAGTGCCTTCCGTGTGAAAACACAGGGGGTGTCATTACCGTGAAAACGGGAATCCAGCATAAAAGTTGATTGCCAAGAAACTGGATTCCCGACCAGGGCCTGCCCCGCACTTGATGCGGGGGCGGGAATGACAATGGGGTAGTTTCGTCCTGTCCAGCTTTGGCGGACAACGTTGATTGTCTTTCACATTGAGGAAGCGAGTCCAGAAATTGAGTCCTGCTACCGTCATCGGCCTGGGGGCATTGAATGTTGACCAGATCTACCGGGTAGAACGCATCCTTGAAGACGGCGAGGCGGTGGTCAGGGAAGCAATACTGTCCCCCGGCGGCTCTGCCGCCAACACCATCTACGGTCTAGCCCGGCTAGGCGTAAGCACCGGTTTCATTGGCGTCATCGGCGATGACAGCGAAGGCAGGCTGGTGCGGGCTGAACTCCAGAGCGCCGGCGTTGACATCGCCCACGTCAAGGTAAAGCCCGGGACCAGGACCGGCGCCGTTCTCTGCCTGACCGATAGCCTGGGACACCGCGCCCTTTACGTCTGGCCCGGCGCCAATAGCCGGTTGACTGCCGCTGATATTGACCTGGATTATGTCAACCGGGCCAGTATTCTGCACTTGTCTTCCTTCGCTGATGAAGCCCAACTAGGAGTGACGGAATCACTCATTAAAGGGTTAAGCCCTTCCGTGAAAATCAGCTTCGCCCCGGGCGCTCTCTATACCAGCAAAGGGCTGGAAAGGCTCAAGCCTATACTGTCCCGGACGCATGTCCTGTTCCTCAACCAGGGTGAGCTAAGGGCGCTGACGGGAGAGGACGTTATCGCCAGCGCAGGCACATGCCTTAAGGCCGGCTGCCAGATTGTGGCGGTGACCCTGGGAAAGGGAGACATGTTGACGGTTGATAGGAAGAAAGCCACCGCGTCCGCCTATATCCGGACTGCCAGGGCCGCCTACGCTATCCCAGCTGCCTGGGATGCGGAGGACGCCGTGGATACCACCGGTGCCGGGGATGCCTTTGCCGCCGGGTTCCTCTTTGGCTTGCTGAAGGGAAAAACTATTGAAGAGTGCGGGCGGCTCGGTAACACAGTAGCCCGGTTCAGCATCACGAAGATGGGAGCCAGAGAAGGCCTCCCGACCCTCAGCCAGCTAGCGGAACGCTACCAGGAGCTTTACCACCATTCACTATAGAAGGACGATAGGGACACGGCGTGCCGTGTCCCTACCTTACGAGGCCTCGCCATAGACGTGCTCACCCTGTCCGCATGAGGCGGATGGGGAAGGGTGACGTGACAATCTCATGGGTTCGGGTGAGATTGCTTCGCCCCTTCGGCTCCGCTCAGGGCAGGCTTCCTTCTACGAAGGAATGGTCTCGCAATCCATCATGACGGTTGTCACCGTCACCAACAAAGTATGAAAATCCTCTCTCCCCAGGTGGGAGAGAGTTAGAGTGAGGGGGAATTCAACACCCTCACCCATGCCTCTCCCCT
>JACQTX010000219.1 GCA_016210585.1 Chloroflexota bacterium | reverse complement strand
CTACTACCTTTGCCATAATGGTATGGTATTACAGAGTATTACAATTTTCAACCACCTGGAAGGTGAGTATAAGCGCGAATCTGTCCAGCTTCATCTTCTTCTCTGAGTCCACGGACTACGGTCTAATATAACCTGTTTCCCAACATTCGGCAAGGCACGGACTACATTTTTACCGCTGTCACGGCGTAGTAGTTGGCACTCCAGTCACGATATACCAGGTGGATAAAGCCCGTCCCGGTCAGCAGCCCTTCCACACGCTTCCGGTCGAGACGGATGCTCCGTGGCGGGCCGGGAGGCGCCTCTTTCTCGGCCTTCCATTCCATGACCAGCACCCGCCCGCCGGGCTTGAGCAGGCGAAAGGCCTCGGCCACTAGGCTTTCCGGGGTCTCTACCTCGTGCAGGATAAAAGCGAGCAGGCAGAAATCAGCATTGCCGCTCGGCAGACCGGTGCGGGTCACATCAGTCTTGACCAGCTTCACCTGCGGCGGTGGTCTCCGTCCTTTGAGGCGATCCAGCATGGCGCGGCTGTCGTCCACGGCATACACTGTGCCCTCACTGCCGGCCATCTCCGCCAGGGGCAGGGCAAAGACGCCGGTGCCGCTACCCAAGTCAACACAGGTCATCCGCCTACGGCGGACACGGCCTAGCTGCGTGAGAAGCTCCTGGGGCCTCAGCTCCCGGAGGCGTTCCGCGCTGTCAAGCTCTTCCGCTTCCTTCACATCGAAATGACGCTCTACCATTGTCCGCACCTCACATATTCTTTAGCTCTTCCCTTAGGTCACCACAAGCAAGGCACCAGTCTTTTGCTTCTTCTCCTGTATTCCAGATATTCATCGCCAAACTTCTCGATAAGCATCTTCTCCTCAATATTTATGCGGTAGAGAAAGCACGGGATGAGCAAAAGCATGACATAGAGTCCGTAAAAGCTGATAAAGAGTAGCGGTGTCCCGATCTGGGCGAGCAAGAAGCCGGTATAGGCCGGGTGGCGGACGTGCTTGTAGATGCCTGTTTTGACCAGCCGATGCCCCGGTAGTGTTCTTAGACCCGACCCAAAGTATTTGCCCAGCGTTCTCCTGGCAATCTGGCGTGTGATGATACCGATTACTATCAGGACCGCTCCGACCACGTTTGTGGCCACGATGCGGAAAGCAAGTTCCTGAAGCCAGATAAAATCCCACGCCGTCACTGCCAGACCGGCAGCCCAGACCAGAGCCGCCGGAATGACAAAGTACCAGTCGGCCTTGATTGTCCAGTGCATTACGTCTCTAGCACCTCACGTATTCTTTAAGCTCTTCGCTTAGCTTGGCAACCACGCCATCTAGCGGCACCAGCTCGAACTCTTTCTGAGAGCGCTTCTTGACCTCGGCACTGTTGCTTTGCAGGGTGCGGGGGCTGACAGTGACGCGGTATGGTATGCCCAGCAGGTCGGCGTCACTGAACTTGACACCGGGCGATTCGCTTCTATCGTCAAACAGGACTTCCAGGCCGGCGGCTGCAAGCTCCCGATAGAGTCTCTCGGCGACCTCCGCCACCTGGGTGCCTTCCCGGTAGAGCGGGCAGAGATAGGCCTGGTAAGGGGCGATGGCTCCGGGCCAGATGATGCCCTTAGCATCATGGTTCTGCTCGATGGCGGCGGCCAGCAACCTCCCCACCCCGATGCCGTAGCACCCCATGACGATGGGGTGCGATACGCCGTTTGCGTCAACGAAGCTGGCCCCCAGCTTCTCGGCAAGAAAGGTGCCCAGCTTGAAGATATGTCCCGCCTCAATGCCACGGGTGGCAATAAGCGGCGCCCCGCATTTGGGACAGCCCTGCCCGGCATGGGCCCTGGCAATATCGGCCATTATGTCAACTGTAAAGTCACGGGGGTAGTTTACGTTTTTCAGGTGTGTATCTGTTTTGTTGCCCCCGGCGACGAAGTTAGACCCTGAGGTTATGGAGTCGTCAGCTACCACTTTGATGCCGTGCAAGCCCACCGGTGACGCTGAGCCGGCCACGATACCTGCCGCTGTCACCTCTCCTTCCGTAGCCAGGCGAAGGTCAGTAGAGTGCAGCGTGTTCTTCAGCTTGATTTCGTTCACCTCAAGGTCGCCCCGGATGACCACGAAGACCAGCTTGCCGTCCGCCACGTAGAAGATGGCCTTAAGCGTCTTGTTCGTCGGCACGTTGAGAAAGCGGGAGACCTCTTCAATAGTCTTCATGCCCGGCGTGCTGACCTCGGCCATGGGCAGCGGCTCTTCGGCGAGCAGCTTGCCCTTGACGCTCTGCGCCTTCTCCACATTGGCAGCGTAATGGCACTTATCGCAGTAGATAATCTCGTCCTCGCCTGTCTCGGCGATGACCATGAACTCGTGGGAGTCCTTGCCACCAATGGCGCCGCTATCCGCCTCGACGAGCATGGCCGCAAAGCCACAGCGCGTATAGATATTGCGGTAGGCCTGGAGCATCTTCTGGTAGCTTTCATCCAGGCCGGCCTCGTCCACGTCAAAGCTGTAGAGGTCCTTCATAATGAACTCGCGGCAGCGCACCAGCCCAGCACGGGGACGCGGCTCGTCACGGAACTTGGTCTGGATTTGATAGAGGCGCAGGGGCAGGTCGCGGTAGCTCTGCACGTTGTGGGCGACCAGCTCAGTGATAACCTCCTCATGGGTGGGGCCGAGGGCAAGCTGCCGCTCCTTGCGGTCGGTCAGAACGAGAAGGCTCTTGCCGAAGGCTTTGTCCCGTCCGGTCTGCTGCCACAGCTCAAGGGGCTGGAGCACGGGCAGCATGACCTCCTGCCCACCGGCACCATCCATCTCCTCACGGATGATCTTTTCTATCTTCTTCATGACCCGCCAGGCAAGGGGCAGGTAGGCATAGACGCCCGCCGCCACCTGGTGAATCATGCCCGCCCGCAGCAATAGCTGGTGGCTTGCAGTATCCGCCTCCGCCGGCACCTCCCTTAACGTCTTTCCGAATAGCTGTGATATGCGCACTTTTTTGCTCCCGTCGAGTTTCGAATTATGTGTTTTATTTCTCCAAAGAGAAGAACTAGACAATATTGTATTTATAGAGGGAACAGGAAATAGATACGATTTCTGCCCCCTTTGCGTGAATTCCGCATAGAATTCACAACTTCACCTGCCGCTCATGCCACGTCACGAACCGCTTGATAATCCCGTCCGGTATCGCTCTCGGGCAGTCAACGGGTAAGCCAAGCTCATGCTTTATCCTCTCTACAAGCTCTTGTTGCCCAAATGGATATATTTATGCCTCAAATATCATCGCATAACCACCACTCTGCGCTATTTCCCAGTTATAGCTCTTAGGTGAGTATCTCATGATAAACAGCGGTTTTACACCCAAGAAGGCAGACATACTAAGCTTAACTGCCAACTCGTCTTTCTCTATGTAGTCCCACTTGTTCTTCACCTCACACCCGTAAGTTATCCCGTCCTTTCCAAGGATGAAATCAAGGTCATTCTCTGTCTCTGTCCATTTCCTGTCCCCATGCTCGTTTGTGTTCTGCCCTTTTGCCACAAAACCGCATCCGGTCAAAGCATTAAAGAACAAGACCTCAGCCTGCCTACCACACGCTATCGCTATATTCGGATTCGAATACGCTCTTATTACCTCTATATTTCGGTTGATTTGCCTCTTGTAATATCGAAGTCTCTTGTCAAACAGAAACTTAACAAAAGTGCCCCTTTGTAAAGCTATTTCCTCCTCTCCCAAAAGACCATCCCCAACTAATTCTTTTACCGCTTTCGCCACTATCCAGTGGTAAAACCTCTTTTCGAAAAACACTTCAAGCTGCTTCACATAGTAGACCTTGTCACGGTTCCCCGCAAAGAACTTCTCCAACTCGCGCTTCGCTTCATCTATCTTGACATCCCTTGGCAGGTTTTCAGGCCATTCTTCTTGTTCTGGACCCTCGTAGTCGTATTCCATTTGCCAATCTGCTACCTCAGCATGCGTCCTGCTTCAGCTTATCGGATTTTATGCTACCCTGCTTCAAAAGACAAGGGTAAGTGTGGATGCAGTAACCGTTTCAGGCTTTATAGCCATGAATAGTTCGCGCGTATCAGGGGCAAGCCAGAAGAAACGGGCTTGCCACCTGTAATTACCGGAAAACAAACAGCGCTACCATGAACAGACTAACCACTCCGGCAGCTCGGCCACCCGATAGTTGGATTATCATGTGGTCCCGTATTAGCCAGACAGTGTTTCCTGAGCTATCTGAGCTTGCAGGGTCTGCACGAACTGCTGAAGATTCTCCCGCACAAGCTGGTCAAGGTGACTCCCTATCAGTTGCATCAGGAAGGTGCCTATCCTGGCATTTCCCGTCCACCTCACGCGAGTTGTGCCCTCTTCTGCATCGCTGAGCGTAAAATCACCATCTATACTTATCTGGCTCTTGACCATCGAACCTTTTCCCAGTATGCGGGCGTAGCTGCCTTCTCGTTTCTCCGTAATCTCCATTCTCATGCTCAAAGGCCCCCGCACGCGGCCTATCCCAACACGGAGGGTGACCGTGAAATGGTCCTGGTCTTTGACCTCGTAGCGTATGACTTCAGGAAGGCACGTGACCAACCGGTGCGGAGCTACCAGGAACGCATAGATGTCACCGGGAGGTCGGGGCATGGTGAATTCGCCAGAGAAACTGAGCATTTGTTGTATCTCCTATATCCGACTGTGGTTGGGCCTTGCAGGTCATGAATGGGTGCTCGCGCTATTAAACACCGCTTACGCCGGGCGCGCTGCCCTCCGTCCGGCCACCTCCTGAAGGACCTCGTGGACTATGTTTAGGTCCACTTTAGCGTCTATGAGGAGGGGTTTCTGCCCCTTGCCAATCAGCGTCGCTACTTTCTGCAGGTCCTTCACATTGCGCACGGTCAATCCCACCGCGCCCAGCGCAGTAGCGACAGCGGCGAAGTCCGGATTGTCAAAAAGAGCGATGTCAACAGGTTTTCCTTCGGCCTCCAGAAGGTGCACCTCTACTCCAAAGGCGTTGTCATTCATGACGATAACGGTCATGGGGATTCGGTAGCGAACGGCGGTGTCCAGCTCCTCGAGGGTCATCATGAACCCGCCATCACCGCTAAAAACGACCACGTGCGTGTCAGGTCGGCCAATGGCGGCGCCCACACCCTGGTATAGCCCCATGCCCACGCTGCCGAAATTGGCCGTCCATATGAAGGCGGCGGGCTCAGGCACGGCTATGCCTTCCGCCGCAAATAGCCTCCCATGCCCGGCGTCAAACACGACAATACGTTCCCGTGGCAACAGCTTATCCAGCTCTGTCACCAGTTGCCTGGGATGAATTGTGTCTGAAGTCTCCGGGTACGAAGGCGGCAGCATGGACCGAGAGTTGGCGATAGTAGCTTTGACTCTGGCATTTCGGAAGCCTTTCTTCTTGCCCAAACGTTGCCTTTCCATCTCGGCATTAATGGCAGCCAAACTTGTTTGTGCATCACCGACAATGCCCAGGGTCACCGGTAGGACAGCCCCAATCGCTGCCGGGTCCTGGTCAATATGAATGATTCTTGCTTCAGCAAATAGCAGGCCATACTCTGTGGTGTCATTGTTTAAGCTGCATCCCACAGCGATAACACAATCAGCTTCAGATAGCAGTGTATGTATATCTGCCGAGGCAAAAGGCCCCGCGATACCGACATTGAAAGGGTGGGCTGCCAGATAGCCCTTGGCGAGCAGCGTAGTGGCTATCAGGGAACCGGTCCGCTCTGCCAGGACCGTGATTTCTTCCCCAGCATGAGACTGTGCCGCGCCGCGACCGGCCAGTATGACCGGTCTGCGTGATTGGCCCAGGTTATCTACTGCCTTGGCCACCAGTCCCGCGTCCGGTTGGAGCCTTTGCGGGGCTGGCGTCCTCGCCATGGCTGGTGAGTACTCCCAGTCCAATTCGAGCCTGGCCTTCATGGTCTCAGCAGGTACAGCCAGGACTACAGGGCCCCCGCCAGCACGAACCTGCCGAAATGCTAGCTGGATGCCCTCCGCCAGCGCCTCAATGTGGTGCACGCGAATGTATTTTCCGGCAACTGTTTCCGCAAACCGGCGCTCGTCTAGGCCTCCCTTGAAGGAACGCGGGTCGAAGGTGTTTATCTCAGTGGTCAGGCAAATCACGGGTGACTGGTACCGGCGCGCCGTCATCAGTGATGTGGCGGTATTGGTCAACCCGGGCCCTGAAGTGACCGAGCAGATGCCGGGTCGCCCCGTTACCCTGGCGTAGCCGTCAGCCATTGCGGCAGCGCCGGCCTCCTTGCGTGCCGATACTACTCTGACGCCTTTTTTATCCTGTAGCTCAATCATCAAGCCCATGTTATCTTCGGCGAGCACGGTAAAAACATGTCTAACGCCCTCCTTCGCCAGAGCGTCAGCCATGGCTTCATATGCGAACACTATTTACCTCCTTCAGGTTAACAGTATGTTCAACCTATTTTTTGAGATGATACCGCCGGCAAGCCGTAAGCTCTTCACGAGGCTACTGATCCCAACCCGCGACTGTAGTATTGTTCTATCATGACCTCTTTGATGTTCTAAGGTTATAGCTTCGGCAAGAAGTTGTCAACACACGCACGAGTTGTGTTATTTACGACTGAAAACTGGACAGTTACCGCTTCAAAAGTGGACTGGAATATTACATTCTTCGGGAAAAAGGAGGAATGTATGGGTCAGGTCCACAAGAGATTCACTGCGGAGCAAATAAAGGTTTTACTGCGGGGATAGTGCCAGGGGATATTGGGTAGGTGGGTCTTGATTACTTCCCTGGACGACTTTAGCCGGAAGATCCTGTTCGCTGACTTCTTTGAGCAAGAGACAACCTGGGCTCATATCAAGGCTGCCGAGACATTAGTGCATACCTACG
>JACQTX010000218.1 GCA_016210585.1 Chloroflexota bacterium | reverse complement strand
CTGGCTTTGGCCAGATCATTGACCGGATCTGCCCGGTGGCTGAGCAGGCCGGGTTGAGGCATGGGCAGGTGGCCGAACCTGGTGGCCCAGTGCCGGCTCAGTGATCCCCGGGCCCTTTACGACATCGTGGACTGGGCCCAGACCCCGGATCAGGTCCGGGGCAGGCCCTGGGCTCCCCTGGAGCCGGTCTACCGGCTGGATCGCAGAAAGATGGCCCGGGATGCCCAGCTCGATGGGGTCTATCTGCTGGTGGCCCACAAGGCCAGCCTGGAGCTGAGTACAGCTCCACGTAAAAGGGTGTCCACTTCGGGATTGCTTCGTCGCTATCGCTCCTCGCAATGACACGATCAGGTCATTGCGAACGAAGCGAAGCAATCTCACCCCATTGGGCACTGAATTCTGTGGAGTTGTGGTTAACTTGAGTAACCCTGAGGGGTACGGTTCCGCTCTCATCGTCTTACTTCCCCCTTTTTTCCAACCCTCCGGCTCTGATCCCACCCACTCCTCTCTCCTTCACCTCCCTCTCTCCCTGGACCTGGCCATGGCTTGCGTGGGTCCTCGATCTGTCGGATAGGGTATCGCTTCCGGCCTTCCGAAGGCCAGGAGGAGCCGGTTCATGGATCTGGAGCTCCTGGATGGCCGGGACTTGACAGCCCCCGCCGGGATGGTATCATGGTGGCAGAATAAAAGATGAAGGTGCAGGGAGTGGCCCTGCTGCCCGCTTGGATCGGCCGGATCATACAGGCGATCTCCTTGGTGGTCCGCTCGGGGAGCTTTAGGACCTCGTCGGCCACCACGGCAAACCTCCAGCCGGATGAGCTCGCGGATTATGTGAGGAGGCGCGGTTTTGTCCCGCTTGGAAAGGTTGGGGAGATGGTCCATGAGTGAGCTTCAACGGATCTTAGAGAATTACGTTAAGGGCGTTCAGTTTCCCGAAGTGAGCGGGTTCGAGGTCCTGGAACTGCTAGATATGCGAAGTCGCCTTGCTGCAAGGGAAAGCGAGCTCGATGCTACACAGCGAGCACAATTGGAGGAAGCGGATGTCGTGTTCCTGCGTCACGCATCGAAGTTTCATGAGACTGTTGCCACATTGGGCGACATGAGGGATCTCCGCCGCCGTGCTGCTGCGCCTTGTTCCCATTGGTGAGGGAAAGCCATGGTTCCCATCGAAATGCCCGAGGTGGCCCCTGTCTACCCTGGAGCTGCCCACACTGGAGTACTATGGCTACGACCTGCAGAGTCAGGAGCTGATCGGCTGGCGCCTGACCGGCGAGGCTGGCTGTGGAGCGAGCGGTGGTAAATTGAGAAATGGCGTTTGCTCTCCGCCCCAACTATTGAATTTGATCTTTCATTCTCTAGGCATCTATACTTGCGATTCGGATTGACAACACCCCCCATTGGAGTAAACTAAGAGCACATTGTTGTGATTTTGTTAAACTGACGTGGGCCAAGACAACTGGCCTGTTCGGGAACAGGAGGCAACGCTAATGGCATCAGTTACTTACGTTGGAAGAGTGCTTAGCGATGGGCATCTTTCGCTACCGAGGGAAACACGGGATGCGTTGATGTTGGAAGCTGGGCAAGAAGTAGAGGTTGTGGTGCGCATTCGCGACAACGCTCAATGGTTACCCGACGAGGCTTATGCGCCACTGCGAAAGCTTATTGGTCTGGCAAAAATGGGCAAATCCGACACCGCAGCTCATCACGACAGATACCTCTACGGAAAGCAAAAGGCATGAAGACCTTTGTGGATACTGGGGGCTGGATTGCAGTTGTCGTGGAGGTGGATCAATACCACGACCTTGGTGTCCTTCACTACGAAGAACTTATCAACCGTCACGCAAGGTTGTTCACGTCTGACTATGTGCTGGACGAGACCGTGACGCGCATCCGCTACGATGTAAGCCACAGCGCAGCGGTTTCTTTCCTCGACCTTATTTGGGAGGCAGAGCGGTTGGGCTCGTTGAATGTGCTGTATGTGGACAATGCTGCCTGGCAAGTGGCTGAAGCCATCTTTCGCCAATACCATGACCAGGAGCTCTCTTTCACCGATTGCACCAGTTTCGTGCTCGTACAGCAGACAGGGATGGACGAGGTGTTCGGGTTCGACCAACACTTCCTAATGTTTGGCTTCAACGTCAAGCCCTTGTGGTAGAAGTACTCCCGCTAACATGGGTTGTAGAGAACCCGGCTCGCGCTGTGGTGACTGTCTCCGTGATCTTGCTGCTCTACCAGGCGTGTCTGCCCCAGGGCCTTACGCTGGATCCGGCCGCGCGACACATCGAGTGGCGGGTGATCCCCTCCGCCGGGTTCCACGTGTCGAGGTCGGACGTGGTGGGCAACCTGCTTCCCTATGGGGTCTTCGGGCACTTCGTGTTCCTGGCCTCCTGGCGGAGGCACCGGAGGCTCGCCCGCGCTGGCGCGGTCTCGTTCTTGGGGACCCTGGGGATGGCCTTCTCCGTGGAGGGCGTGGAGTATTTCAATCTCTACCGGGAATCTGCGGTCTGGGACCTGATCAGCGCGGGCATGGGAGCGACCCTGGCGCTGCTGACGGGGGCAGTTTACGCCTGTTTTTTCGCCGACCGGCTCTCGGCCTACTGCAGAGAGGAGATTCGATGCCGG
>JACQTX010000213.1 GCA_016210585.1 Chloroflexota bacterium | reverse complement strand
TGTAGGTATGCGTCCCGGCGGCCGGGCTGACATTGCCACCGCCATTCACGGACGTATTCAGCGTGTAGCTGGTAATCTGGCTGAAGTTGGCGGTCACCTGTTTGTCGGCATCCATGGTCACACTGGTGCTGGCGGCGCTGGGATTGGCCACCGGGCCGCTCCAGCCCGCAAACTCCCAGCCTGGCGCCGGGTTTGCCGTAACGGCGACGACCGTGCCTTCAGCATAGGTATGGGACCCGACCGCCGGGCTGATAGTGCCACTGCCATTCTTGGCCATGGTCAGCGTGAATTGTGTGGGCAGTGGTGCTATCTCGCTGAAGTTGGCCGTGACCGTCTTATCGGCATCCATTGTCACAGTGGTGGGGTTTGCATTGGCGTCAGCCACGTCGCCCGTCCAACCGTCGAACTGCCAATCGGGGTCAGGCGTGGCGGTAATGGCGACCACCGTCCCTGCATCATAGGTATGAGAACCCAGAACAGGACTGGTGCTGCCATTGCCGTTTGCCCAGAGGTCGAGGCGATATTGTCCTGCGGGCGGCGCCACAGCCTGGTAGTTGGCCAGGATTTCGGCATCAGTCAGGGCACGGCTGTAAACCTTGACCTCGTCCATCACACCTTTGAAGCGGTTGTTCGCATCGTCCGTCCGGCGGCCAATGGAAAGGTCCTGAGGACCCGTCGGGTCGAACCCCGCTGCCAGAGCGGTGCCTTCCAGTACGCCGTTAACGTAGATGCGGGCCTCATTGCCGTCATACGTTCCGACCAGTTGATACCACTTGCCCACCTCGGGCACCGTGGCCGCCCAGGCTACGACGTAGGTCCCCACATTGTTCCCTCCAAGGAGAAAGAACGGGGCCCCCTGGGACTCAAACTCCCACGCACCCTGGCCGGTGGGGTTCGGGAAACGAGAAAGTATGCCATACCAACTGTTGCCATAAGTGTCACTCGGCTTCAACCAGAGTTCCACGGTGAGTTGAGCGGGGTTCAGGTTAGCCGCATTGGGCACATCAATATAGGTTGTGCCGTCAAACTCCAGAGCGCCGTTGACAATGCCGGCCACCCACGCCGTGCCCACAATCGTGCCGTGATTGCCGTCCCAGGAGTCATTGGCTACGGTGCCGCTCCCTTCATCCAGGTTCCAGTAGGAGACGCCACCTTCGGGCGTCTGCTCGCTCATGAAGTTCGCCGTAACCTGTTTATCGGCATCCATCAGCACGGCGGTGTCCGCCGCGGTGGGGTCAGCCACATTGCCGCTCCAGCCCGCAAACTTCCAGCCGGGGTCAGGCAGGGCCGTAACGTTGACTGTCGTGCCCGCATTGTAGGTGTAGCTACCCACTGCCGGGGCGGTGCTGCCGCTGCCGCTGACACCCATGGTCAGGGTATACTGTATCGGGCTGAAGTTGGCTGTTGCCGTCTTGTCGGCATCCATCGTCACGCTAGTGGGGTTCGCATTGGCATCAGCCACATCGCCAGTCCAGTTGACGAACTGCCAATCAGGATCGGGCGTGGCGGTGACGGTAACCACCGTGCCCGCATCATAGACGTGGTTGCCCACCGCCGGGTCAGTGCTGCCAGTGCCCGTGACGCCCATGGTTAGGGTATACTGTATCGGGCTGAAATTGGCTATGGCCGTCTTGTCCGGACCCATAGTTACGGTGCTGGGGTTGGCATTGGGGTCATCTACGTCGCCTGTCCAGTTGACGAACTGCCAGCTGGGGTCAGGCGTCGCCGTGATAGTAACGACCGCGCCTGGCGGATAGCCGGGGTAGGAACCGACCGCCGGGTCGGTGCTGCCGTTGCCAACGGTTTGCATGGTCAGGGTATATTCCTCTGACCCCCCTATCGGCTGGAAAACCACGCCGACCGATTTTTGACCAGCATCGGCTATTACCGTAGTCGTGGCTAGGTCGGGGTAAAGCACGTCACCAAGCCAGAATTGAAACTCCCAGCCCGGGTCAGGTATAGCCGTAAGAGTAACATCCGTGCCCCAGTCATAGCTGTGGTCACCTGGCGGTGGGTCAGTGGTGCCGCTGCCAATGACATCAATGGTGATGATGCTCGGTATCTGGACGAAATTGGCCGTCACCGTCTTGTCCTGAGTCATGGTGACCTGAGTGGAAAACATCCACGGGGCAAGCACACCGCCCGTCCAGCTATCAAAAATCCAGCCGGGGTCGGCGATAGCGGTGATGTCAACCACCGTGCCCGCTTCATAAATGTGGGCACCAACCGCAGGAGTGGTAGAGCCACCACCATTCACCTGCATCGTCAGGGTGTAAGACACCTGGGCGCTGACCGCCGCTACTGGGATAAGGCTGAAAAGCAAAAGGAAAAGACCAATTGTGGCCAAAAGCCTGAAACGTGGTTTCATAGGTGACCTCCCGCTTTGAGAATACTATGGTCGCCGCAACCACGTATTCGAAATACCCTGGGCGCTCCCCTAAGCGCACAAACATGCTCATAATACCATAAAGCTGCGAAAAGTCAAGCAAACTCTGATAGAAATTTGTAGGTTTACGGAGCGCAATAAGGATACAGGTTGACTCATACAAACGTAGCACCAATCGTTGCACCTTGTTTTTTCTGAGCAATAGCCAAAGCTTTCTTTACTCTCGCACAGACAATCGCACCGTCATAATGCTATAATGAAGCCACAGAGTGATCCCGGGGGCGGGGTGAGATGATAGAGTCACGTCTTATCGCACAGCTCAAGCAGACTGTGGGTGAAGAAGCTGTCCTGACCGTCAAGGAGGACCTGGAGACCTACGCCCATGATGCTACGGCCACCTGGTCACACCGGCCCGACGTAGTGGTGCTGCCGACCACAGCCGGGCAGGTAGCCCGGGTGCTAAAGCTGGCCAATGAGCATCGCATTCCCGTGACGACGCGCGGTGGCGGCACCAACGTCAGCGGCGGCTGCATCCCCGTCAAGGGCGGCATTGTGCTCTCCACCGTCAAGATGGACCGCATTATCGAAATCAGCAAGACCAACCTGACTGCCA
The DNA here is from genome assembly GCA_016210585.1 of Chloroflexota bacterium. Taxonomy (GTDB): domain Bacteria; phylum Chloroflexota; class Dehalococcoidia; order Dehalococcoidales; family JAFGLR01; genus JACQTX01. Next base: position 6,436 of record JACQTX010000213.1, on the reverse strand, counting down.
TTGTTGAGGCCGGCGTGGTGTTGCAAGACCTCTACAACGCCTGTGCCCGGCAAGGCCTTTTCTACCCACCTGACCCGCAGAGCTTCCTGGGCTGCACTGTCGGCGGGACTGTCGCCGAAAACTCAGGCGGCCCGCGTTGTCTGAAATACGGTGTGACCAAGCAGTATATCCTCGGCCTTGAGGTCGTCACGGCCTCAGGGGAGATTATGCGGCTGGGCGGCCTGGTGCCCAAGAACCGCATGGGCTATGAGCTGATGACGCTCTTCATCGGCTCGGAGGGGACGCTGGGTGTGGTTACCAGGGCTGTCCTCAGGCTGCTGCCCATGCCTGAGGTGCAAAAGACCATGCTGGCCCTCTTTGATGACATAGTCGCCGCCGGCGAAGTCGTCTCCAGAATCATTGCGAGCGGAGTGATACCCGCCAAGATTGAATACGTGGACAACTGGGTGTTGCGGCGTATCGAGCAGCTCATGCCGATGGGCCTGCCACAGGACGCTGATGCCCTCCTCCTGCTCCAGTGCGATGGCTCCGCTGAAGCCGTTGAGGCTGAAGCTAAGAAGGTTGTCGCCATCTGCCAGCAGGGCGGCGCCCGGGAAATCCGGGTACCCAAAGACCAGGCGGAGGCGGATAAGCTGTGGGCGGCCCGCAGCGGTGCCGGCGCCGCTATCTTTAGTGCCGCGCACACTGGCTTCATTGAGGACGTGTCCGTGCCACGCGACAAGATCGCCGAGCTAATCCGCAAGTGCCGCGAGATCGCCCAGAAATACGATGTCTGCGTGCCGGTGGTGGGGCATGCCGGCGACGGCAACGTCCATCCCAACGTGCTGACTGACGACCGTGACCCGGTGCAATTCGAGAAGGCGAAAAAGGCCAAGGATGAAATCCTGGCCACCGCCATTGAGCTGGGCGGCGCCCTCTCCGGGGAGCACGGCATCGGCCTGGACAAGCAGCACTTCATGCCGCGGGCCCTTGACCCGGCGGCCTTCGCCCTCATGAAACAGATAAAGAAGCTTCTTGACCCTAATGGTATCCTCAATCCGGGCAAGCTCTGGCCAGAGGCGTCTGATGGCCAGCGCTGACGTATTCCCGGAAATCAAGAAATACCAGGCTGACCTGGAGCGGTGCATGCGGTGCGGCTTCTGCGCCTTCTGGTGTCCCATTTACCAGGAGGAGCGGGTAGAGGCCTCCATGACCCGCGGCAAGAACGTAATGCTGCGTTCGCTGCTTGAGGGCGGCCTGGAGATGACAGGCGAGCTTGCCGACCGCCTGAGCAAGTGCCTGCTCTGCATGACATGCAGCGCCAACTGCCCCGCCCGCTGTGACACGCCCTCAGCCGTAATCGCCGGCCGCGCCGAGAACGTGAACAACAGAGGCCTGGCCTGGCCGTCACGGGCTGTCTATCGCTGGCTATTGCCCCACCGCAGACTCTTCGGCAACAGCGTCAGGCTAGCCTCCCGCCTCCAGGGTCTTCTCCTGCCCCGGACCGAAGGCTCCATCCGGCACCTGTCCCTTTTCCTTTCGGCACTGGGCAAGGGCCGGCATATCCCGGAAATAGCGCCCAGGTTCTTGAGACAGATATTGCCCGAGGTCAATAGCCCCCCGCCCGGCACCGCGACCAGGCTGAGGGTGGGCTACTTCACCGGCTGCATGACCGAGTTCGTCTTTCCGGAGGTGGGCAAGAAGACGGTGGATTTCCTGACCCGGCACGGCGTGGAGGTGGTCATACCCCGCGCGCAGGGCTGCTGCGGAGCACCGGTCTTTCTCGGTGCGGGCGATTTTGTGACTGGCCGGAGGATGGCGGACAGCCTGGCGAAAACGTTCGCCGATTTTGACTACGTGGTCTCGGACTGCCCCACCTGTGTCTCCGCTATCAAGGACTACCGGAAGTTCCTGGCGGACACCCCGGAGCGACAGGCGGCCTACAATACGCTCAACGAGAAAATCAAAGACATTACACAGTTTATGGTTGATGTGCTGGCGCTGCCCGCTGCCGCCTACCGGGCCGCGGCCGTGGCCAAAGGGACCAAAATCACCTGGCATGACCCCTGCCACCTCAACCGACATCTGGGCATCAAGAGCCAGCCACGGCATATCATGACTTCTATCCCCGGCATTGAGTATATCGAGATGCCCGCCGCCGACCGCTGCTGCGGCCTATCCGGGGGCTTCAGCATCGCCCACTATGACCTCTCCCGGAAGATTGGCGATAAGAAGATTGACGCCGTTGCCGCCACCGGCGCCGATATCGTGGTGACAAGCTGCCCCGGCTGCCGTATCCAGCTCATTGACGGCCTCAAGCGGCACAGCATGCCGCAGAAAGTCATGCACATCATGGAGCTGCTGGAGTAAGGGACTGGTCAGCCTACCTTCTCCACCTTCAGCATGTTGGTAGTGCCGGCCACCCCGATGGGAATGCCGCCGGTGATGACAATGAGGTCGCCCGGTCTCACCAGGGCAAGCGCCTTGGCAAGTGCCACACCGGTGGCGAAAAGCTCATCAACGGTCTCTGGCTCAGTGCATTGGATGGGATGGACCCCCCAGTGCAGCAGCAGCCGGCCCAGGACGGCCCGGTCCGGCGTCAGCGCGAGGATGGGCACCCGCGGGCGGTATTTGCTCACTCTCCCTGCGGTGCTGCCTGACTCCGTAAAAGCAACAATCGCCCTGGCCCCCAGGCTGTGCGCCGTGTAGCAGGCATTATAGCTTATCAGCTCATCGGTCTGCCGTTCGTGCCACTTGCCCCGGTCGGTCAGCATCTCCTCGTAAGGGAGCCGCCGTTCCGCTTCCCGGGCGATACGTGCCATCATCCGCACTGCCTGGACGGGGAACTGCCCGATGGCGGTCTCGGCAGACAGCATGGTAGCATCCGTGCCATCGAAGATAGCATTGGCGACATCAGTAGCTTCGGCGCGGGTGGGGCGAGGGGAGTGCACCATGGACTCCAACATCTCGGTGGCCGTGATGACCGGCTTGCCGGCCCTGTTGCATTTCCGAATTATCTCCTTCTGCACCAGCGGCACACGCTCCAGGGGAATCTCCACGCCCAGGTCGCCACGGGCCACCATAACGCCGTCACTGGCCGCCAGAATACGGTCGAAATTGGCCACCGCGTCGCCCCGCTCAATCTTGGCAATGACCGGTATGTCCGATTTTTCCTCTTTAAGAATGGCCTTCACGCTGAGGACGTCTTCGGCATTGCCGACAAAGGAGAGGGCCAGGAAATCAGGCTGCTGCTGGATAGCAAAAAGCAGGTTTTCCCGGAGGACATCGGTAAGGAAGGGGCCAAAGCCGCGGTTGCCCGGCACAGCCAGGCCACGGCCCGGGGTGAGCACACCACCTATCAGTACCCGGCACGTGACCTCATCCCCACCAACTGACTCTACCCTGATTTGCAACGCCCCATCGGCCAGGAAGAGCGTATCCCCCGTTCTTACCGCCTGCGCCAGGTTGGGCAAGTTAACGGGAAGGAGTGAAGCTGTGCCCTCGACCGGCCTCGTGGTAAGCGTTACCGTGCTGCCCTTCTTGAGCAAGACCTGGCCGCCCTTGAGCGCGCCGATACGGTATTTCGGCCCGGGCAGGTCCATCAGGATGGCCACGTTTATTCCCAGGCGCTCGCTTAACGTCCGTATGGTCTCAACGTAGCTTTTGTGGTGGGCAAAGGTGCCGTGCGAAAGGTTAAGCCGGACAACGTCCACGCCGGCGCGGACAAGCTTCCCGATAGAAGCGGCGCTGCTCGTCGCCGGCCCAATGGTGGCCACTATCTTGGTGCGCCTGCCGAAAAGCCTGGCACGTTTCATGTTACTCCATCCGCTATCATGGGACTAGACTGGACAAGTCCTGATTCTATTGAGACAAATCCGAAGCACCAAATACGAAATCCTAAACAATACTAAAATTCAGAATACAAAATCCAGCATACTTTGAATATTGTTTTTTGGTAATTTGAATTTGTTTCGGATTTCGAGATTCGGATTTAAGATTTCCCTTTCCCGCCTGCATCGTCTTGTTCGTAAATGTCTAATACCTCTGGTACCAGTCCTCCGCAGCGGGGGCGAAGGCGCCGTCAGCCGGACCCAGCTTGGCATACCAGGGCCGTCCATATTTATCGGCAATATCGGCAATCTCCTTGAGGCGGCTAGCCGTGGTAGTCTTGAAGAAGTCCGCCCTGGCATCACGGGAAGGCAGTTGGACAGCCTCCTGCCAGAGGGCACGCCCTGCCATGAAGCCCGAGGCACCGGCCTTGCTGGCCAGCTCCACCTGCTTTTTGAAGTGCACGTAGTCCGCCCCGGCACTCAGCAGCACCCAGGGCAAGCGTGACGCCAGGTCCAGCTTTTTGCAGTAGTCCAGCAGCTTCGGCTCGTCCTTTTCGTAGTCCATATCGGCGGGAAACTCCGCCTTCAAGACGTCAATGGGCAGGGCCGTGACCTGGCGGGCGGTCTCGATGACAAGCTCCGGTTTCAGGGCAGCGAAGCGGGTGGAGTTTTCGCCGATGGCTTCCACCGGGTAGCTAAGCGTCTCCACCAAGAGCGGGATATCCTCCCGGATGCACTCGTCAGCCACGCGCGCTACCAGGTCAAGCTGCCGGGCCGCGATATCCTTCAGGTCAGGACGAAAATAGATAAGCAGCTTCACCGCCGAGGCACCGAGCTTCTTGATCTTCTTGACTCCCCAGTTGGGCAGCAGCTCCGTAAGGCGGGCCGTGCTGTCACCGGTATAGCCCGTCTGCTCGATGCTAACCAGTAAGCCCATGTGCCCGGGCAGGACACCGGAGGCGATGGCCTGCGGTGCCCCGTAGATGGGGTCGAGCAAAGCAGCGCTGGCGAAGGGTGCCACGGCACGGCACAGGTCGAGCTTGAAGTCAACCATATCCTGGTAGCCCACTGCCGCCGGGTTCTTCTTGTTCAAGGCTTTCTGCAGCGACCCGCGGTGGTCAATGGCAACAACCGTCAGGATACCGCTGGAATCAGCTAGCTGTTGCAGTCCCCTGAGCTTGCCGATGGACATCGCTTTCATCGTGCTACCTCCCTTCTGTCATTGCCGGAAAGGCTTTCCGCCCCGAGAAGAGCTCGCCCAGCTTCTTCAGGTCAGGGTGAAGCTGTTTCTTTTTCTCCCAGGTATCCTGGAGCGGCGAGCACGCAATTTCGCCACGTATTTCGCCGACCATGCAGGCGTCCCGGCCTGATACTAGCGTCTCCACTGCCGTCATGCCCAGCTTGCTGGCCAGCACCCGGTCACGTGCGGTTGGCGAACCACCCCTCTGGATATGACCCAGGATGACTACCCGTGAGTCGAGGCCAAGCCGGTCGCGCACCTCATCCGCAATGCGGAAGCTTATGCCCGGCTGCTCGGCCTCCGCCACAACCACGATGGCACTCCGCTTGCCGGAATCGAAGCCCTGCCGCAGGCGCTCGCAAAGCTCTTCTATACTCGTGGGCACCTCCGGAATCAGCAGCTCCTCGGCACCGCCGGCGATGCCGCACTCCAGGGCGATAAACCCGGTATGGTGACCCATTACCTCGACAAAAAAAAGGCGTTCCAGCGAAAGGGCAGTGTCCCGTATTTTGTCAATGGCTTGCAGGGCACTATTTACCGCCGTATCGAACCCGATGCTGAAATCGGAGCCATACACGTCATTGTCAATGGTACCCGGCACCCCAACGATTTTCACGGGGTACTCGCTGGCCAGGACAGAGCCGCCGCGAAAGGTGCCGTCCCCGCCTATCAGGACCAGGCCCTCGATGCCCCACTGCTTGATGACTTCTATGGCCCGCGCCCGGCCTTCTCTGGTGCGGAACTCAGGGCTGCGCGCCGTTCCCAGCACCGTGCCCCCCTGGTGGATGATATTGGCACAGGCACGGCGGTCAAGCCGAGTAACGTCCCCATTAATCAGGCCGTGGTAGCCCCGATTTATGCCCATGGTCTCCAGTCCACAGGAGTCAGCCGCCCGCACCACCGCCCGGATACAGGCATTCATGCCCGGAGCATCGCCGCCACTGGTCAACACGCCGATGCGCTTCATGCTTAACCTCCCTTTCGGTCGCTTATGCTATTGGACCAGGCGCCGGTTGTGACAGAGCTTGAGCAGCTCTCTTCGAACTTTGAGGCTATCTCTGATTATATCACTTGTGGCAGGGAAATGGCGTGAGGGTGAGGCCTTCCCAAGCATGAAAATACACCATGTAACCATACCGATCACGTATCAGAGTACGGGATAGACTCCAGTCGGTATCCAGGCAGAGTTCTTGCCTAGATTCCGGCTTTCGCCGGAATGGAAAGGGTATTTTCGTGAGAATTTTTCATTCTGGCTTGCAGCCAGCACCACGAAGGATGAAAATAGTTCCCCCTTTGTCATTCTGGCGAAGCCTGTCCTGGCGACAGGCCAGGAGCCAGAATCCAGAAGACAACGGTGAGATTCATAGCCTGGATTCCAGCGTAGGCT
>JACQTX010000212.1 GCA_016210585.1 Chloroflexota bacterium | reverse complement strand
GACTACCCCAGGGCGCTGTCCAGATTCTTCTTCAGCTCGGCTTTGGGCTTATAGCCGACGACGCTTGTGACGAGCTGGCCGTTCTTGAAGAGGAGCATCGTCGGGATGGACATGACATGATACTTGGCCGTGGTCTTGGCGTTCTGGTCAACATTCAGCTTGGCCACAACCATCTTGTCTTTGTATTCTTCAGCGAGTTCCTCGAGCACCGGTGCCACCATGCGGCAGGGGCCGCACCAGGCTGCCCAGAAATCAACCAGCACCGGAGTCGCCGCTTTCAGCACCTTCTGGTCAAAATCGGCGTCCGTTACGGGAACTGTCTTATCGCTCACTGCTTTCCTCCTTAATCTTTTCTGCAATATTGTGCTCGGCGGTCTGATGGGCCAGCCGGATGGCATTGTTGATGGCCTTGGCCTGGCTGCGGCCGTGGGCAATAATAATCGTCCCCTTGACGCCGAGAAGACAGGCCCCACCGTATTCACGGTAGTCCAGCCGTTTTGTCCAGGCGCTCATGTCCATATCTTCATGCAAGGACTTCATCTGCAAGCGGTAGGCCTTGGCCATTCTCTGCCCGGCCTGGGTGAAGGCATACAGCCAGCTATCGCAGATGCCCTCGATGGTCTTGAGGACAATATTGCCGGTGAAGCCATCCGTTACGATAACCTCAGCCGCTCTTTTAAGTATATCATGCCCTTCGATGTTACCGATAAAGTTCAAGCTGGTGTCACGCAGAAGCTTGTGGGTGTCCTTGACCAGCTTGTTACCCTTGGTGTCCTCCTGCCCGTTGCTGAGCAGACCGATGCGCGGCGCCCGCAGGCCGAGGATTTCCCTGACATAGAGGTTACCCAGGCGGGCAAACCAGACCAGGTGCTCTGGCCGGCACTCGGCGTTGGCGCCGGCATCAATGAGAAAGACCGGGTATGGTGGCGTAATATTGATGAAGCTGCCAATAGCCGGGCGGATGGCGCCCTCGGCCAGGCCGAGATTCAACAAAGCGGCCACGGCCACGGCGCCGCTGCTGCCCGCCGAGACAAAGCCTGCGGCCTCACCGTCCCGCACCAGGTTGGTGCCAACCACAATCGAAGAGTTCAGCTTGGTCTGCACCGCCTTTACCGGCGGCTCATGGTCCTCAATAACCTCATCGGCGTCAACGATGCTGATATTCTTAGTTTTCCTCATGTAGGGGCCGGCAAGCATGGTAAGTATGCTTTTCTTGCCTACGAGGACTACCTCCGTGTCCTTGTAATCCTGGGCCGCTTTTATGGCCCCTTTCACTATCGCCTGGGGGGCATAGTCCCCGCCGGCGGCATCAACGGCAATCTTCATGTTGTCTCCTAGGCCTGACTACTAACCGGGATAAACCGTAAATCCAAAGCACTAAATTCGAAACAAGTTCAAAATCACTTCAAGCAGAATTTGTCATTCCTATTTCGGTGATTTGAATTTGTTTCGTGTCTCGATATTCGGATTTCTGATTTCGCTCTTCCTCTTTCCTGAGTTCTTGTTTGGGGGACTGACCATTCGGGTCTCTCTCCCACAAATCGCAGCGCCCTCCCCACCGGGCGAGGGTCTGCCCGTCAAGGCTGAGCTGTGCAATCTCACAGAGGTTGGGGCAGGCCTTGCACTCGAACGAGGAGGTGCGGTACTTGACCTCACTGACCGCAAAACCGCGGAACTTGCTTTCCGCACTATTGCGGGTAAACTCTTCACGCACGAGAAGGGCGACGCCGATGGCGCCCATGACCTTGTGGTGCGGCGGCACAATAATCTCCGTCTTAAGCTCCTCCCGGAAGGCTTTGCCGATGGCCTGGTTGGCGGCCACGCCACCCTGGAACACTATTGGTGGCAGGATAGTCTTGCCCAGGGCAATGTTATTGAGATAGTTACGCACCAGGGCCTGGCAAAGGCCGTAGAGGATGTTTTCCACGCGGTGCCCCACCTGCTGCTTGTGCACCATGTCTGACTCGGCGAAGACGGTGCACCGCCCGGCAATACGCACCGGAACATCGCTTGTGAGCGCCCGCCGGCTGAACTCCTCGATACTCATGTTCAGGCGCAACGCCTGATGGTCGAGGAAGCTGCCCGTGCCGGCGGCGCAGACGGTATTCATGCCGAAATCGGTCACAACCTCATCCCGGACAATGATAATCTTGCTGTCCTGCCCGCCGATCTCGATAATGGTCTGCACGTCGGGGATATAGTGGAGGGTAGCCACGGCGTGGCTGGTTATCTCGTTCTTGACGACGTCCGCACCGACGATGACGCCGGCCAGGTAGCGGGCACTGCCGGTCGTCGCTACCCCGCAGATGCGCACGTCTGCCGGCAGCTGTTGCTTGATTTGCCACAGGCCCTGCTGCACCATCTCAATGGGCTTGCCCTGGGTGGGCATATACAAGTGAGCCATAAGCTCATTGTTTTTGTCCAGCACGGCAAGCTTGGTGCTCACTGAGCCGACGTCAATACCTAAATAGGCTTCCACAATTTTTCATTATAACCTTTTTGGCTTCCTCTGGTAAACGTAGCAGGCACGAATGTCATTGCGAGCGCATCCGCTCTGAGCCTGTCGAAGGGCGGCGCCGAAATCCTTCTAAGAAGGATGTGCCAGAGGTGCGAATCGCAGATTGCTTCGTCCTTCACGCTTTGCCGTGAAGGGTCACGCAATGACGGTTCTTGTAAGGAGAATGTTTGCGAGGCCTACACCCCTCCCCACGGCTCGTTCAGCTTCTTCAGGGCTGCATTCAGTCCTATCTCTTCGACCATTTTGCGGAAAGGAAGGGTCTGGCAGAAGTGGGAGAGGCTGTCAAACTCGCCGCTGGACTCAACAGACACCCGCAGACCCTTGATGTCAAAGGTGCGGTTGACCACTCGCTTAGACAGCTCCAGAAGCTCCGCCGGGATGGTGGCGATGCGCCGGGCAATCTTGGTCGTCTCCTCCTCCAGCCTGTCAGCCGGGAAGCAGTGGTTAGCGAAACCAAACTGAAGGCACTCCCTGCCGCTCAGCACGCGCCCGAAGGACATCTCCTTGGCTATCTTCAGGCCGGCGTGCCAGGCATAGATGCCGATGGCATCGCCCGTAGCCATGAACCGCGCGGGCGGATAGCCGAACCGGCAGTCTTCCGAGATGACCATCAGGTCGCAGATGCAGGCCAGCTCGCTTGCCCCGGCCAGACAGTAGCCATGCACCTGGGCGATGACTGGCTTCCACAGGTTCCAGATATTGAACCAGTAGTCAATATGCCCCTGCACGTGCGCCCGGCTGTTCCACACGCTCCTGCCGAACTCGGCGTGTCCTTTCGGCTCTTCAGCGGCGGAGATGCCGGTGACCAGATCATAGCCCGTGGAAAAGCAGCGCCCGGCACCCTTGATAATGATGACCTTCACCTGCATGTCCCTTTCCGCCTCTTTGAGCGCCGTATCAAGCTCAGACAGCATCTGCCAGCCCAAGGGGTTCAGCTTCTCCGGCTCATTCAAGGTTATCCGGGCAATGCCGTCCTCGCCCTTTTCACAGATAATCTTTTCGTAGGACACGCTGGTTCCTTTCTGTGTTTTGATTGCTGAGATTTCAAAGAAGATTCATCCACACTGTCATTGCGAGACCCTTCATCCTTTTAAGAAGGATGAAGGCGAAGCTATCCCACACGATATGGGCGCAAGATTGCTTCGTCGTCCTGCACCGTTGGTGAAGGAAAACCAACGGTGCAGGACTCCTCGCAACGGCACTCCATCCGTGCAAATCCTACAGCGTTCCCTCCGCGGTGAGCGTTTGCGTCCCACGCAGGAAGACCAGGACGATGCGGCTGCCCTTTTGCAGCCGGGACAGGGCACCTTCGAGGTCGCTGGCGCTGGCGATGTGCAGGCGGTTCATCTCGATAATAATATCGCCCGCCATGAGTCCCATTTCTTCCGCCACAGAGCCAGCGCGGACCTTGCCCACGTAGGCGCCGGCCACCCACGAGCCCTGGCGCTCGGTAATCTTACCGGCGTCCGCCACCGAGGCGCCGAAGGTCGGCGCCACCTGGACCGTGGCCAGGGCTTGCTCAAGCTGTGCCCGGTTGAACCCGATTATGGTCTGCCCGTCAATGACAGTGACCGGCACGGCTCGCCGGCCTGTCCTGTTGACCAGCTCCTGCGCCGCGGCCGGGTCACGGGAAACGTCTATCTCTTGATAGCCAATACCCTTCTGTGAAAGATACTCTTTCACCATTTTGCAGTAGGGTGAGGTAGGTGTGGTGTAAATCTTGATATCCATGTGCCTGCCTCCTTGCTCCGCTATTTGGCCGTGGTCTTCTGCAAAAGCATCTCGATGGACTTAGCGACACGCTTGCGCCTGGTCTCCGGCTTCTTCGCCTCCGTGATAAAGTCAACATACTCCTTCTTGTGGGAGTAGGGTATCTTGTCAAAAAAGGCCTTGGCTTCCGGGCTGGCCCCAAGGGCTTCGACCAGCTCGGCGGGCAACTCCACAGTGCGTGGCTCCCTGTCTATGTCCAGCTCAACGGTCACGGTGTCCCCGGCCTTCGCGCCGGCCGCCTCACGGATAGCCCTGTTGACGACCATGTAATGGGTGCCATCCCCAAAAGGCATCACGGAGCTACGGTAGGGCACGCCGTTAACCGTGCCTCTCACCTTGACCTGTGCCTTGCTGCCGAACACTGCGGCTACGTCAAAGGGCAGTGTGATGTAGGTCCAGGAGCCGGTCCCTCCCTGCCTTTCCAGCCTAGTCTGGAATACCTGCTTTGGCATTCTTCCTCAGCTTGGCGAACTCCTCGGCAATCAGCTCCGTCTCATGTATCTGCTCCAGGTCAATGAGATGCCAGAGGTAGTGCAGCCGCTCGAAGCTCAGGGTGGCGGTAACTATCTCCTCGCTGTCACCGCCCTGGGCGAAGACCTGGACAAAGCCGGGATGGGACGGCCCGGCAATGGTGCTGTGGCCGTAGAAGGACATTGTCTGCTCCGTGCCGACCAGGTTAGCGCTGGCGGCATAGACCTCGTTCTCCTTGCCCCGAGAAGCCGTCTGGTAGGTCATGCTGTCTATGCGGCCGGGCCCAACCGCCGAGGCGGAGCAATTGAGAATAAGACGGGCTCCCTTGAGCCGCAGGATGCGGGAAAGCTCCGGCATCGTCCAGAAATCAGCACAAATCTGCACCCCGATGGGGCCGAACCGCGTCTCAAAGACAGGCAGCTCATTGCCGCGGTGAAAACACGCCCGCTCGCACCAGATGGGGAAGGGCGAGAGGGTGATTTTCCGGTATTTCCCCAGGACACCCTCCGGGCCGACGACGGCCACCGAGTTATGAACCTGGGGCTTGATCTCGCCTTCCTCCGGCATGCCAACCAGGATATATAGGTCAAGCTCCCGGGCCAGCCTGGCCAGCTCAAGCGTGGACGGGCCAGGTATCGTCTCGGCGGCTGCCCGATGCATGGCACACTGCTGGTTGAGATGACGGGACTCCTCGCCACACTCATAGCCGCTTAAAGCCAACTCCGGAAAGGCGATGATGTCTGTGCCAGCCTGAGCTGCCTCGGTGGCCATTGCCTTGATCTTGGCCAGATTGGCGGCTTTATCACCCCACACCGAGTGAAAGTTCACCACGCTGACCGTGACCGTTTGCTCATACCGGCGGTAAGCTTCTGGTATCATACCTTCACCTCACTACTGCACTGGGACTGATAATATACCCGCCTACTGCCAGTGTCAAGGAGTTAGTTATCCTGAGAGCCATCCGCGAAACTCCGTAATAGATACGTAATCCCGAAAAGTAAAGGGGGTATTTACCCCAACTTTTCTGGTAAAATAGCTTTGGAAAGCAAACAAAGTCCCAGGAAAGAAGGAATAAAAT
>JACQTX010000216.1 GCA_016210585.1 Chloroflexota bacterium | reverse complement strand
GTATTTAGGATTTGTTTTCAATATGGGCAGTTCTTTTGACATTTCCTATAGGAGATAACCATGTCCGGCCCCCTGAGTGACATACGGGTGCTTGACCTGACCTGGGTGCTCTCCGGGCCTTTTGCCACCATGCTCTTGAGCGATATGGGGGCGGAGGTCATCAAGGTGGAGCGCCCCGGCATGGGCGACATCGCCCGCGGCAATGAGCCGAACGTCAACGGCGTAAGCACCTATTTCCTCAGCCTTAACCGCGGCAAGAAAAGCATCACGCTGAACCTGGCTTCGCCAGAGGGCAAAGAAATCTTCCTGCGCCTGGTTGACCGCGCTGATGTGGTCGTGGAGAACTTCGTTCCTGGCACCATGTCACGGCTGGGCATCGGCTATGACGCACTCAAGGAGCGCAATTCGCGGCTCATCTATGCCGCCTGTTCCGGCTTCGGCCAGAACGGGCCGTATGCAGCAAAACCGGCCTTCGATATTATCGTGCAGGCGATGGGCGGCATCCTGAGCATCACCGGTGAGCCGGGTGGACCTCCAGTGAGGCCGGGTATTTCACTTGGTGACATAGCCGCTGGCCTATTCCTGTGTATCGGCATCCTGGGCGCACTGCAGGAGCGCCAGAAAAGTGGGCTGGGACAGATGGTGGATATCAGCATGCTCGATTGCCAGGTGGCCATCCAGGAGAACGCCTTTGTCCGCTACCTGGCCACCGGCGAGATACCCGCCCCGCTTGGGACACGTCACCCCGTCTTTGCCCCCTTCCAGGTCTTCCCCACCGAAGACGGCTACATCGCCATTGCCACCATGGGCGGCGTCCAGGACCAGTGGCCGCTGTTCTGTGCTGTCATCGGGCGGGTGGACATCATTGATGACCCGCGGTTTGAGACCGGCTGGCGGCGCAGCCAGAACCACGCCATGCTTGAGCCTATCATCAACGATGCCCTGCGGATGAGGACGACCCGAGAGTGGCTCGCCGAGTTCGAGACGGTGAACATCCCGTGCGGCCCGGTCAAGAACATTGCTCAGGCTGTCGCCGATCCTCAGGTAGCAGCCAGAAACATGATTACCGAGGTGTCCCACCCGCAGGCGGGTAAATTCAAGGTAGTCAATACGCCGCTTAAATTCTCGCGCACGCCCGGCCACATCGAGCGGGCCTCCCCTGACCTGGGGCAGGACACCGAAGAGGTGCTGAGCAGGTTGCTCGGCATGACCGGCGCCGAAATAGCCCGGCTCATGGAAACGGGCGCTATCTAGCCTTCTATGGTGTTAGCGTTTCCGCATCCATATCGCGTGAGATTGCTTCGTCCTTCACAGTCTTGCCATGAAGGATCTCGCAATGACGCCAAATATGCCCCTTCTGCCTTGACACCTTCTGCCTGCTGGCCTACCATATAGCTGCGTATGTATCCGATTTTCCAATCGAAGCTGGGGCGGCGGATTGTGCTGCTGGTCATAACCAGCATGCTGCTGGTGCTCGGCGCCCTGGGTATCTCCGGGTGGCTGGCCACCCGTGAAAGCGCCGCCCGTGTCTTCTACGAAAGACAGGCCCTGGCCCAGGCGGCCAGTGGTCACCTGGACTACGTTCTCCGGCAAAACCTGGCGCGCCTGGAGAATTTCCGCTTTGCGACCGGTGTAGATATCGAGGACAACGACCTGGAGCCCGAGAAAAGGGCACTGCGCACCACCTACTTCGGCTCGGTCTTCACCAGCGGTGTCTTCGTCACCGACCAGAACGGAACCGTCATCTGGCAGGAGCCATACCAAGAGGATTTTGTTGGCACCAATCTCAATAACTATGCCCCCATCTGGCAAAGCCTGCAGACTGCCAGACCTGTTGTTTCCAATGCCATTGTTCTTGAGCCTGACCGCAAAACAGAAATCCTTATGGTCACCCCCCTTCATAGCCGTGAAGGCCGGATAGTAGGACTGGTGGGCGGGCGTATTGACCCGCTGGGACGCAGCCTCCAGGAGTTCACCAGGCCGGCGGCGCTGGGCGAAGCCAGCTTTATTGATGTCATTGACGCCAATGGCGTGGTCCTGGCCAGCAGCGAGCCGCAGCGCGTCTTGCAGAACGAATATGCTCTGCGTCCGCGCGAACTAGAGGTGGTGCAATCAGCCAGCCTGGCCAGTGCCTCCTGGACGCTCACCGTGCGGCAGCTCCAGAGGATGGCCCTGGCACCGGTACGCACCATGGAGCAGCGTTTTATCATCTTCGGTCTGGTCTCCCTGCTCTTTGCCCTATCCCTGAGCTGGGGCATGGCCCGCAGCCTGGTGAAACCGCTCGCTCAGCTTACCACCGCCGCCCAGAACATCTCGCACGGTGACCTCACGAGGCCCGTCCCCGAGCTAGGCCAGGATGAAGTCGGGGAGCTTGGCCGCAGCTTCGACGCTATGAGGATCGCCCTCAAGGAATCGCTCGAGGAGATCCAGCGCTGGAACAAGGAGCTTGAGGCCAAGGTCGCCGAAAGGACACGCCAGCTAGAGGCGTCCTACCGAGAGATCGAGACCAAAGAGGCCGCCCGCCGGGAGCTCCTGCGCAAAATACTCACCGCCCAGGAGGAGGAGCGCAAGCGAATCGCACGGGAGCTCCATGATGAGACCACGCAATCGCTCATCGCCCTGGTAATGCGCCTGGAAACGCTCAATGCGGTGGCCGTCGAGGCCACCAGAAAGACAGGAAACCGCCTGGCCGATATCAAAGCTCTGGCTGTGAAGACCCTGGACAATGTCCATAAGACCATCTTTGACCTGCGCCCCTCCGTCCTTGACGACCTCGGCCTCTTATCAGCCCTGCGCTGGTATGCGGAGAACCGCCTGCCGGCAGCCGGCATCCGGGTCCACGTGGAGGTCCCGCACGAGGAAAGAAAGCTGCCCGCCGAGCTGGAGATTGCCCTGTTCCGGATTGTGCAGGAGGCCATCACCAATATCATCAAGCACGCTGAAGCCCGCAACGCTATGCTCAATGTGGAGTTCGTGAATTCAGCCATCAGAATTGAAGTAGAAGATGACGGTAAGGGCTTCGATGTGAAATCAGTCAGCCCGCAGGTGGACCGGACCAGGGGACTAGGCTTGCTTGGCATGGAGGAAAGGGTTACACTACTTGGCGGCAAATTCGAAATCGAATCACAGCCCGGGAGCGGGACGCATTTGACCATTGAAGTCCCGCTGGAAGCTACGTGATGAACAAGATAAGAGTCCTGATTGCTGACGACCATGCCATTGTGCGGGAGGGTATTCGCCTCATCCTGTCCATGCACGATGACATTGAGGTCGTTGGTGAGGCGGCCGATGGCAGAGAAGCCATTGACCTAGTCAACAAGCTGGCCCCGGATATTGTCCTCATGGACATGGCCATGCCCGGCCTGGGCGGCCTGGAGGCGACTCTGGAAATCATGAAGCTGAGGCCGCAGACCAGGGTTGTGGTTCTGACGCAGTATGATGATAGCGAGTATATCTACCGCTTTTTGAAGGCGGGCGCGGCGGGCTACGTGTTGAAAAAGGCGGTGGGCAGTGACTTGATTGCCGCCGTGCGTGCTGTCTATCAGGGGAAGTCCTTCGTTGACCCGTCTATAGCGGAAAAGGTCATCAAGGGCTATTTAGAGCACACCACTGAGGTTACTACCAGTGAAGCTGAGTATGAGCGGCTGAGCGACCGCGAGAAGCAGGTGCTCAAGCTCATCGCTGAAGGCTATACCACCCGCCATATTGCGGAGACCCTGGACCTCAGCATCAAGACGGTGATGACGCACCGCACCAATCTTATGGAGAAGCTCGGCCTCCACAACCGTGCCGACCTCATCAAGTATGCCATCCGCAAAGGTCTCGTCCGGGACACTTAGCCAGGAGTCTGCAAAGAGAAGCCAACTACTCCTCTTCTCTCGGTGGGAGAGGCGCAGAGTTTACCCTAACCGAAGTGAACAGGTGAGGGCAGGCGGCATGGGATATGAGACGACCGGTAGCTGTCCGCGCTTCCCACCGCAGTTTTTACCTTGTCTGTCAATTCGTGCTAAAATGCTGCTGAAATGCTAAGGCGGCTGAGTGGAGCATGCCAATATCTCCCAGCAAACGATTGACGAGGGCTGAATGATGTTTGCCGATGAAACAATCAATCAGGTGGCGCAGGGCGAGGCGGCGCGGCGGGACGAGATCGAAAAATCGCCGGGAAACGCGTCCAGGAAGTTCACCACCGTCTCCAATATGGACGTAAAGCCCCTTTATACCCCGGAAGACATCAAAGACACCGACTTCGCGGAAAGGATAGGCTTTCCCGGCAGCTACCCCTTCACCCGCGGCTGCCAGGCAACGGGCTACCGAGGACGAGTGTGGACCTTCCGCATGTTCTCCGGCTTCGGCAGCCCGGAGCACACCAACCGGAGATGGCACCAGCTCTTGAAAGACGGGGAGACCGGCCTGAGCACCGCCTTCGACTACCCCACCCTGATGGGCTATGACAGTGATTCACCGAAGGCGATAGGTGAAGTCGGCAAGTGCGGCGTGGCCATTGATACCCTGGCAGACTTTGAAATCTTGACCCGCGGCATTCCCCTGGACAAGGTGACCACCTCCATGACTATCAACCCACCGGCCACCATCCTTTGGGCGATGTACCTGGCTGTCGCCGAAAAGCAGGGCATTGGCTGGGACAAAATCGGCGGCACTATCCAGAATGACATGCTCAAGGAGTTCATCGCCCAGAAGACCTTCATGTGTCCGCCGGAGCCTTCCGTCCGGCTCATCAGCGATACCATCGAGTTCGGCACCAGAAACGTGCCGCGCTGGAACACCGTGAGCATCAGCGGCTACCATATCCGGGAGGCCGGCTCTACGGCTGTGCAGGAGCTGGCCTTCACCCTGGCCGATGGCATTGCCTATGTGGCTGATGTTATAAAAAGGAAGAAGCTGGAGGTTGACGCCTTCGCCCCGCGGCTCTCCTTCTTCTTTAATGCCCACATTGATTTCTTCGAGGAGGTGGCCAAGTTCCGGGCGGCCCGCCGTATGTGGGCGCGCATAATGAAGGAGCGATTTATGGCGCAGAACCCACGCTCCTGGTGGCTGAGATTTCACACTCAGACAGCAGGGGGCTCGCTTACCGCCCAGCAACCTTACAACAACGTTGTCCGCACCGCCTACGAAGCCCTGGCCGCTGTCCTGGGCGGCACGCAATCACTCCACACCAATTCGCTGGATGAGGTGCTGGCCCTACCTTCCGATTTCGCTGTCAATATCGCCCTGCGCACGCAGCAGATTATCGCCGAGGAGACCGGCGTTATCAACACCATAGACCCACTCGCCGGGTCCTACTTCGTGGAGGCTTTGACCAACGAGATGGAAGCCAAAGCCTGGGAATATATCGAGAGGATAGACCAGATGGGAGGCATGCTCGCCGCCATCGAGCGGGGCTTCCCGCAGACTGAAATCGCCAACGCGGCCTACACCTTTCAGAAGCAGCTTGATAGCGGCGAGAAGGTCATGGTGGGCGTCAACAAATACGCTGCCGAAGACGAAGCACCGGTGGAGCTACTGAAAATAGACGAGCAGGTGCAGGCCGAGCAAGTCAGGCGGCTGAAGGAGACCAAGCGGGCTAGAGACAACCGCCGGGTCGCACAGTGTTTGCAGGACATCCGCCAGACCTGCCGCAGCGACCGGAATGTCATGCCCGCCGTCATTGAGGCCGTCAAAGCCCACGCTACCGAGCAGGAAATCTGCGATGTCTATCGCGAGATTTTCGGGGAATACCGCGACCCGGGGTTTTTTTAGGGGTGTCTATTAATTAGTGATTAATACAAACGAATAGTCATCGAAACATATATTCAAATCCCCCTTTAATCCCCTTTTCCAAAGGGGGAGACTTCTCCCTTTACGAAAGAGCCTGCCCTGAGCTTGCCGAAGGGGAGATTGAGAGGGATTTCGATTATGTGATTATGTATGATTATAAAACTCTTGTGCTAAGTCAAGTGGTGAGATTGCTTCGCCTCCGCCTGCGGCGGATGGTCTCGCAATGACAGTCGGAATTGCTGAACGCTATTTTTAGACCTTCGATTGCAGCTACTCAAACGAAGATGGTAGGACGAGTATGGAAAGAAAGCTGCGGGTCCTAATCGCCAAGCCGGGCCTTGATGGGCACGACCGTGGGGCCAAGGTCATCGCCCGGGGGTTCCGGGATGCCGGCTTTGAGGTAGTCTATACCGGCCTGCACCAGTCACCGGAGGAAATCGTCAATGCGGCCATACAGGAGGATGTTGACCTTATCGGGCTCAGTTGCCTTTCCGGCGCCCACCTCTACCTTTTCCCGGAAGTAGTCCGCCAGCTCAGGGAAAAGGGTGCCGGTGACGTCGCCGTCATCGGCGGCGGCATTATCCCCAAGTCAGACATTCCACTACTCAAAGATGCCGGAGTCAAAGAGGTCTTCCTGCCGGGCACCCCCCTCGATGAAGCAGTGCGGTGGGTGAAAAAAAACGTCAGACGCAAAGGGTCCAGCTAGTATAGTCTTCCAAGGCGTTAGTCCCATGCGGGGCTGTCCATTCCGTGCTTTTTTTGGATACCGACTCCCGTATCAAGTACAGGACAAGTTTCGCCGGTATGGACACAGTGAGAGTCACATATATCTAACGGAGTCCACTCGTCTTTTCCACCAGGGTCAGGACTTCCTTCTCGCGGGCGGTCATGACGTGCTGACGCTCCAGGACGTCATGGTCATAGCCCAGCAGGTGGAGGACACCATGAATGATGAGGATGGCCAGCTCCCTTTGCACCGAATGCCCGTGTGCCTTCGCCTGGGCCACTGCCTGCGTGTAGGCGATAATCACCTCGCCCAGGTGCACCTTGCCGTCCGGTGGAGTGAGGAAAGGGCTGGCTGGCTGGCCCTCGCCGGCAGATGTCTCCAGCATGCCAAAGGAGAGCACATCGGTCGGCTCGTCCTCGCCCAGATAGTTACGGTTTAGCTGTCGTACGGTCTCCTGGTCGGTGATGACCAGGCTTAACTCGGCGTTGGCCTCTACCTGCTGAGCAGTGAGAGCGGTCTCAGCCACGCCTTGCAGCCATGCCTCGTCAATGCCTTCTTCCAGGTTCTCCTCAATCAGGATATTGATTTCCATCAATTTAGCATCATAGCACAGCCGCAAGTCAGGCTCAAATAGATTACGATTCGGAGATTGCCTTGGCTTCGCCCTTCGACTGACGGATTCGGCTTCCTGGCTGCAAATCCACGGCGGATAATGGGAGTGTCCTCCGATAATAGGTGTCATTCTGGAGGAGTCCTTCGCAGAAGGACGACGAAGAATCTGG
>JACQTX010000215.1 GCA_016210585.1 Chloroflexota bacterium | reverse complement strand
GGGCAGGGGGCACGCCATGGCGTGCCCCCTGCCCAGAGAAAAGAGGGTTACCATAGGTTCAGACTGCGCGAACACTGTCATTCCGGCGAAAGCTGGAATCCAGTGGGGGAGATTGGGCGGTAAGACCCCATCCCCTGGATTCCGAACCAAAGCCTGCCCCGCATTTCATGCGGGGTCCGGAATGACAGTTCTCGGACAGCCTGAAAGAAAAGGAGCTCGGATAAGCAGCCATGTGAGGAATCTAATCTCGTGAAAATGACAACCAGTCAAGCGGGGGCAAAACTATACTGCTAAGGAGGTCTAGCCATGAACAAATCAAGGGGCGGAAAAATCTTATCTATGGCCATGGTCCTGATAATGCTTGTTCTTGGGGTAGGGGGGACAGCGGTAAGTGGCGCCAGCACTTACGCCTTCAACGATGATGTAGAAAACGCGGCTTCCAATCTGTGGGTTGCCGACGCGCCCTGGGAAAGGACGAACGCGAGCGCCCGCAGTGGCAGCTGGTCCTGGACGGATAGCCCTGGCGGCTATTACGCCAATAATGCCGATGTCTCTCTGACGCTGGCCAGTCCGGTTGACTTGTCCACGGCTGTCAAGCCGACGCTCAAGTTCTGGCAGCGTTACCAGTTTGACCCTGGCTTTGATTTTGGCTATGTAGAGGCCTCCACCGATGGCGGGGCCACATGGCCGGACCGTCTGGCTACCTACACGGGAACAAACACGGGAACGAATCCCACTAACCCCTGGGAGAAGGTGCAGATTGACCTGACGCCTTACGCCAGCCAGAGCAATGTCAAGATCCGCTTCCGGCTGGTCTCCGATGCGAGCCGCGCCATGGATGGCTGGTACCTCGATGAGATCGGCATCGCCGAACTGCCGCTGGCGGTGACGTTGAACGCGGTTACCAATCCGACCCGTAGCACCCTTGACCTCAGCTGGACGCAGAGCACGGACCCCGATTTTGCCCGCTATATTATCCGGCGCAGCCTGGCACCCGGGGCTGGTTTTACCACGATAGCAATGGTCAGCGATGTGGCTGCTACTACTTATACTGACACTAACCTGGCGGCCAAGACGAAATACTACTACATAATCGTTACGGACAACACCTATGGTGTGGGCAGTGACAGCAACGGGGTGGTGGGCACCACCCTGGTCGGCCTGCAGTACCCCTTCTTCGATAACATGGAAGCCGGCGGCAACAACTGGATTCCCAACCCTGCTGGTACCTGGACGCTCGTCACGCCGGATGTGGCCCATAGCGGCAACAAGGTCTGGACAGACAGCCCGCAGGGTGGCTACGCCGATAATGCCAATGCCACACTTACCCTGGCGGATGACCTTGAGGTGAACCCGCTTTCCCAGCTTGTCTTCTGGCAACGGCTCAATATCGCTGCCGGTGACAACGCCATCGTTGAGCTTTCCACCGATAGCGGCGCCACCTGGAATCCCCTGAGCACTGTAACCGGGCAGAGTATCAACACGTGGAGCCGGGTGCAGGCGCCGCTGGGAGATTACACCGGCTCGGCCCGCATCCGCTTCCGGCTTCAGTCTGATGCCGGAGCACCCAATGCCGATGGCTGGTATGTTGATGACGTTAGCGTCTCTGACCTGCCCACTGCCGTTACGTTGAACGCCCCTGTCCTCCAGCAGCCGCCCACCAGCGTGGCGCTGTCCTGGACCAAGAATACCGATGCCTTCTTCAAGAGCTATCGCATCTACCGCGGTACGGCGGCTGGCGTTACTTTGGCCAGCACGCTGGTCACTACTATCACTGACCAGAACACCACCACCTTTACTGACACCAACCTGAACACGGGCGTCACCTATTTCTACCGGGTCTTTGTGTTCAGTGCCTTTGATGCCCATAAGGGCAGCAACGAGGAGAGCGTGACCACCACCGTGCCCACCCCCGGTGGCGTGGTGGCCTATCCCTTCTTCGATGATGTGGAGGCTGGGGTGGGCAACTGGAACCCGGCGGCGCCCTGGGGTATCACGGATGTCGCGGGCGCGGCACATAGCGGGACACATTCGTGGACAGATAGCCCGGCCGGCAACTACGCCAATAATGCCAATACTTCTTTGGTTATGAACATTGACCTCAAGACGGCCAAGATGCCCGTCCTCACCTTCTGGCAGCAGTACGCTCTGGAAAATAATGCTGATTTCGGCTGGATTGAGATATCAACAGACGGGACGAGCTGGTCAACTCCCATCTACTTTGTCACCGGCAGCAGCTCCTGGCGGCAGGAGCGGATTGACCTGACCCCATATGCCGTCTTCCCCAATGTCCGCATCCGCTTCCGCCTGACCTCCAATGGCAGCGGTGCTGCCGATGGCTGGTACATTGATGACATCAGGGTCGAGGAGACAGCTACGCCTGTCTTCAGCTACCCCTTCGCCGATGATATGGAGAGTCCTACTACTGAGAGCAACTGGCTGTCCTCCTCCTGGGAGCTTGGCTCGCCCGGTCACAGCGGGACCTACTACTGGAAGAGCAATCCCAAGGACCAGGCACCGGAGACCACCGCCAACTTCCTGACCCTGGGTGGTGTGCTGGACCTGAGCACGGCCAGGCATCCTCTGCTCACTTTCTGGCATAAAGCAAACTTGAACTGGCGGTCTTCTTTGTATGTCCAGGTCTCTACCAGCAAGGGCACCAGCGATTCCTATACCAATATCTATTCCGTTGGCTATTACAATGGCTGGGGCTGGAGCTTCAACCAGATTGACCTCTCCGAGTATGCTGGTCTCACCAATGTCCGGTTGCGGTTCCTTATGTATAACTATGGCTACTGGGACTCCTGGTGGGGCATTGATGATGTCACCATCATGGAAGCCCCGGCTGACGTGACGCTGGCCACACCGACAGCCGTAACGCGCCATGGTGCCACTCTGGGCTGGACGCAGAACCAGGACACCAACTTCGGGCGCTATGAAATCCGGCGGGATACCAGCTCGAACGTGACTACCAGCAGCCCGCTGGTGGCTACTATTAACGACCAGGCGGTGACTACCTACAACGATACCCACGCCATCCTGGAGCCGGGCTATTTCTACTACCGCGTCTGGGTGTTCAGCGATAAGAATGCCCGGAGCTACGGCAGCAACACCGTCCAGGCCATCTATCCGGCCCTCACCAGGAATGCCTATCCTTTCTTTGACGATATGGAGTCAGGCACCGGGAACTGGGACTGGAACGCTCCCTGGGGCCAGGTGGAAGGCGTCGCCCACAGCGGGGCCCGCTCCTGGCACGATAGTCCTGTGGCCAACTATGCCAATAATGCCAACACGGCCATCGAGTTCAGCGTTGACCTGCGGACGGCCCAGATGCCGGTGCTGAGCTTTTGGCACCAGTATGCCCTGCAGACGAACAATGACTTTGGCTACGTTGATATTTCGACAGACGGCACGAACTGGCGGACCATGTTCTTCGTGACCGGTAACAGCACCTGGAAGGAAGAGAAGATTGATATCACCGAGTTTGCCCTCCAGGACAATGTCCGCATCCGCTTCCGCCTGTGGTCCAACGATAGTGGCACGGCGGACGGCTGGTATATTGATGATGTCAGCGTTGCCGAGACGACCAAGACGGCCTTTGCCTATCCCTTCTTCGATGACATGGAGGATACCGCCATCACGGAGAGCAACTGGCTGTCCTCAAGCTGGGAGCCGAAGGTCCCCGGCCACAGCGGGACCTACTACTGGGGCAGTAACCCCGAGGGAGTTACGGCACCAGGTACTGACAGTAGTCTGACGCTGGCCAGCACCATTGACCTGACCAATGCCGTCCATCCCCAGCTTACCTTCTGGCAGCGCTACAACCTGAACTACCAGTCCAGTATGTATGTCCAGGTGTCCACCAGCAAAGGCTCCAAGGACTCCTACGGCAATGTCTGGTCGCTGGGCTACTACAGCGGCCAGGGCAACTGGACTTTCACACAGATAGACCTCACCCAGTTTGCCGGACTTAAGGACGTAAGGGTTAAGTTCTTCATGGCTGCCAGGTATTATGGCGATTCCTACTGGAACGTTGATGATGTCCGGATAGAGGAGGCCCCGGTGGATGTTGTCCTCAACCCGGCCACCAATGTCACCCGGCACAACGTGGACCTGAGCTGGTCGAGGAACAACGATGTGGACTTCCTGCGCTACGAAATTCGCCGCTCCACCACATCGGATGTGAACCTGGGCAGCACGCTGGTGGCCACCATCACCGACCAGAACGCCACGGCCTACACTAATGTCATTGTGTCACCGGCCTTCTACTATTACCGCATCTACGTCTTCAACAACAAGGGTGCCCACAGCCTGGGCAGCAACATCATCCAGGCGGTCTTTCCGCCGCCGCCCAAGCTGGCCTACCCCTTCTTCGATGACCTGGAGGGCGGCACGGGCAACTTCGACTGGAGTGCTCCCTGGGGCCAGACCCAGGCCGCGGCCCACAGCGGCGGGTTTTCCTTTACGGATAGCCCGGTGGGTAACTATGGGAACAACGTAGATACGTCCCTGGAGATGCGGATTGACCTGCGGACGGCCAAGATGCCGGTGCTGAGCTTCTGGCAGCAGTATGCCCTGGAGACAAATGCTGATTTCGGCTTCGTGGCTGTTTCTATAGATGGCACCAACTGGGAGACCATCTATTTCGTGACCGGGACGAGCTCCTGGCGCGAGGAGCGGATTGACCTCACCGAGTATGCCCTCCTGGAGGACGTCCGTATCCGCTTCCGCCTCTGGTCGAATGACAGCAATACGGCGGACGGCTGGTATGTAGATGACATCCGGATTGCCGAAAGCACGGTGCCCGTCCTCGCCTACCCCTTCTTCGATGATATGGAGGCGACGGCCGCCAGTGAGACTAACTGGCTGTCTTCCTCCTGGGAGCTGCGTGCCCCCGGGCACAGCGGGACCTACTACTGGGCCAGCAATCCCAATGGCATTACCCAGCCCCTTACCTACGATAAGCTGACGCTGGCCGGCACGTTCGACCTGAGACAGGCAGTGCATCCGCAGCTTACCTTCTGGCAGCGCTACAATGTGAACTACCGCAGTGCCCTCTATGTCCAGGTATCCACCAGCTACGGCGGCAAGGACTCCTGGAGCAACGTGTGGTCCCTGGGCTGGTATAACGGGCAGGGTAGCTGGGGCATGACCCAGATTGACCTGACCAACTACGCTGGCCTCGACAACGTGAGGCTCCGGTTCCTGATACGCGCGGAATACTACAATGACTCCTGGTGGGCCATTGATGACGTCCGCCTGGGCGAAGCCCCGGCTGATGTCACCCTGAATAAACCAGCCAGTGTCACTCGCCACAGTGCTGACCTGAGCTGGACCCGGAATACCGATACCGACTTCGCTCGCTACGAGATTCGCCGGGCGACTACGTCAGATGTGAACCTGGGCAGCATGCTGGTGGCGAGCATCACGGACCAGGCGCAGACCGCCTATACGGATACCTATGCCATCCTTGACCCGGGCTACTATTTCTACCGGATTTACGTGTTTAACGATAAGGGTGTCCACAGCCTGGGCAGCGGCGTGGAGCAGGCTGTCTATGCACCGCCACCCAAGCGGGCCTACCCCTTCTTCGATGACATGGAGGCCGGCACGGCCAGCTGGGACTATGGCGCCCCGTGGGCGCTCACCCGGAGCGTGGCCCGCAGCGGCAGCTACTCCTGGACGGATAGCCCGGTGGGTAACTATGCCAACAACGCCAATACCGCCCTCACCACGAGCGTTGACCTGCGGACGGCCAGGATGCCAGTGCTCAGCTTCTGGCACCAGTCGGCTCTGCAGGAGAATAACGACTGGGGCCTGGTGGAGGTCTCCATTGACGGCAACAGCTGGAGCACCATCTTCTTCGCTACCGGCAGCCGCTCCTGGGAAGAGGTGCGGATTGACCTGACGGAGTATGCCCAGTTTGACAATGTCCGCATCCGCTTCCGCCTTAGCTCCAACGACAGCGGGACCGGTGACGGCTGGTATATTGACGATGTCCGCATCGCGGAATCGCCCACGCCCAGCCTGGGCTACCCCTTCTTCGATGACATGGAGGATGTGGCCCGCAGCCAGGCCAACTGGCTGTCCTCTTCCTGGGCACTGAAGTCTCCGGGCAAGAGCGGCACCTACTTCTGGGCCAGCTATCCCAATGGTATGTCCCTGCCGGGGACGTATGAGAAGCTGACCCTGGCCGGCACCGTCAACCTGAGCGGTGCCGTCAAGCCCCAGCTCACCTTCTGGCAGCGCTACAATATAAACTACAGCACCCATCTGTATGTCCAAATCTCCACCAGCAGGGGCACCAGTGAGTCATACACTAACCTGTTCCATCAACAATGGTATAACAATCGGAGTAGCTGGGAGCAGATGACCATTGACCTCACCCCGTATGTCGGCCTGACCGATGTCCGCATCAGGTTCTTCTTCTACCCCGGTACCTACAGTGACTCCTGGTGGGCCATTGATGACGTCCGTATTGACGAGGTGGACACCACCGCACCGGCGACGATTGGTGACCTGGCGGTGAGTGCACCCACCTCTAGCTCCCTCAAGCTTACCTGGACCGCCCCCGGTGATGACGTCAACAAGGGCCGTCCCTGGCAGTATGACGTCCGCTACGCAACTGCTGCCATTACGGCGGCGAACTGGGATGCCGCCACCAAGGCCACCGGCGAGCCGGCGCCGCAGGTAGCTGGCTCTCTGGAGAGCTTTGTCGTGACCGGGCTGAACGCCTTTACCGAGTACTTCTTTGCCGTCAAGGCGGCGGACGAGGTGCCCAACTGGTCCGGTCTCTCTAATGTAGCCAGCGGCACCACCTTCCAGGCCGGGGTCGTCCTCCTGAAGATTGATGCCCCGAAGGAGGTGCTGGCCGATAGGGACTTCAGCGCCGTAGTCCGGATTGATGAGGTGCGGAACTTTGACGCCGCCAGCTATACCATCACCTATGACGCGGCTGTCATGCAGCTTACGGGTATCACTGCCGGCGAGATAGCGGGTGTTGCCGTGCCTGTTGGGGGACCTGGTGAGGGCTATAACGATACCGGTGGTGTGGTCGCTATCACCCAGAACATTGGTGGTGTCACCGGTGTCTCCGGCGCCGGCACCCTGGCCATCCTGACCTTCCACGTCCTTCCTGACACCAAGGACGCCACAAGCAATATCACACCGTCCAACGGCGTCCTCAGCGATGTCGTCTCTAACCCGATACAGTCCTACTGGATGCCGGATAAGGTGACCGTGGTTGATGTGCTGTCCGGCGATGCCAACGGCGATGAGAAGGTCAATGCTGTTGATATCACCAAGGTAGAGAGGATTGTCATTGGTCTTGACCCGGCTACCGCCGGCGCCGATGCCAACCATGATGGCGACATCAACGCACTTGATATCACCAAGGTGGAGAGGATCATCCTGGGCCTGGACTAGGAACGCACACCTGGCTCAAGGGGGGCCCGCTCTGAGGGCCCCCCTTGAGGCGATTTCTGGAGATAGTGGCAAATTTTTCGTTTCTCCGGAAATGGAAGAGAGGTAACTATGCCAAAGAAATCAAGGGCACTTCTGGCCGTAATGCTTATTTTTACCCTGTTGGCCTCTACCCTTTCACCTCTGGTGACCACAGGTGTGCGGGCCCAGGCGTCTGTATCGGTGAGTATCAATGCCCCATCCCTGGCTCTAACTGATAGCATTTTCACGGTTTCTGTTGACATAACTGACGTGGCCAATCTCGGCAGCGCTACCTATGATGTCATCTATGACCCGACTCTACTGGAATATAAGGAGACTCTTCCCGGCAGCATAGGCGGGGTTTCGGTTCCTGCCGTCGCCGATGTCCCGTCTCCTGGTACGGTTCATCTTGCACCGACTATTGCCGGTGCCGATGGGGCCACGGGTTCCGGCTCTTTGGCCACGCTTCGTTTCCAGGCTATTGGTGACGCAGGGCAGAGTGCCACCATAAGCCTTTCCAACGGCGTGCTGAAAGACAATCTTACGCAGGACATAGCCGCTGACTGGGTGGCCGATACTATAGCCATTGAGGTCGCGCCCACCGTTGTGAATGTGACCTCGCCTCTCGCCGACGGCAAGTATGGGTTGGGCACGGTCATCCCGGTAACGGTGGAGTTCAGCGAGGCCGTTACCGTCACCGGTGTGCCCGCTCTCCTGCTGGAGACAGGCGATGTTGACCGCAGTGCCAGCTACGTTTCCGGTTCTGGCACCACTACCCTTACTTTTAACCTTACGCTTCAGGATGGCGATACCAGTCCTGACCTGGACTATGTGGCCACCGATTCTCTGGCACTGGCCGGTGGCACCATCAAGGATGACGCCAGCGTTGACGCGGTGCTGACACTGCCGGCACCCGGCGCGGCCGGCTCGCTCGGCGCCAACAAGGCAATCGTCATTGACGCGGTAAGGCCAGTGGTGACCAGTGTGGTGCTGGATGCCGCCAGCCCGGTCAAGGCCGGCAATGTTGCTTTTAGGGTTACTTTCAGTGAGGCCATGGACATTGCCGTATCTCCGGCGGTGACCTTTGGCCCTGACAGTCCCTATAACGCTCGGGTTATTGCCGGTGCCTACGCCAATGCTACGACATGGGTGGGGAGTTTTACCATCACCAGTGGTTACGATGGCCCCCAGACGCTTTCGATAAGCAGTGCCAGGGATGTCATCGGCAATGAGATGGCAACGGACACAAACTATGGCTTCGTGGTAGATACTACGCTGCCGGTGATTACCATAAATGCCCCTTACCTCGTGCTCATAGACAATATCTTCACTGCCAGTGTGGATGTGAGCATCGTGCAAAACCTTGACGCCGCCAGCTACGATGTCCGCTTTAACCCGGCTATTCTGGAGTTCAAGGATGTCCTTAGCGGCAATATAGGCGGGACTGATATCCCTGTGTCCGGCTGGAACGAGATTGAGCCGGGGAGGGTCAGGGTAGCACAGAATGTGGCCGGTGTGGATGGCGTTACTGGCACGGGCTCTCTGGCCAGGGTGCGTTTCCATGTGATTGGCTCGCCGGGACAGAACGCTGACATTACCATTGCCAACGGCGTGCTGAGCGAGACCTCAGCACTGGAGATTACGGTGGCCTGGGTGGGGGATACTGTCCAGGTCACCCGCCATACCGTGGCCAATGTCAGCATAAGCTCTCCCCAGGAGGTCATGGAGGGAGGCAACTTCACCGCTAGCGTAAATATCGGCTACGTAAACGGCCTGGATGCGGCCAACTATGATATTTCGTATGACCCGGCGGTGCTGGAGCTGACGGGCGTCACCAATGGCAGCATTGGCGGTATCGAGGTGCCTGTTACAGGCTGGAACGCGGTTAATGGCAAGGCGAGCATTGTGAACAATGTGCCGAACGTCTCGGGCGTGAGCGGCTCAGGCTACCTGGCCCAGCTCCGCTTTCATGTCATCGGCGTGGAGGGCAATACCAGCGGTCTGACGCCGTCCAACGGCGTCCTGGGTGATAGGGACGGCTTACTTATACCTTCCGCATGGACGGGTACCTCCGTCAAGGTTATCTCGCCCACCGGGCCGATATTGACGGTAACCCCGGACCCCTTTGACCATGATTTCGGCACGGTCCCCGAAGGAGAGACGAGGTCATGGCCATTGGAGATAACCAATACGGGCAAGGGACAGCTCGATTGGACGGTGGTCAGTGACCAGACGTGGCTCACCGCTGACCCGGCCAGCGGCAGCACCACTACTGAGACGGACACCCTGAACGTCAATATTAATACGCAAGGGCTGGCCGGCGGGATTACGCATACCGGCACTGTTACCATTATTTCCAACGGCGGTAATCTGAGCGGGACGATGACGGTCTCCGTCCCTCTGCTGCCGCCTGATTTGACCGTCAGCGCTCTGACATGGACACCTACCGTAATCAGCGATGGTGATGTGGTCACCTTTACGGCAACGGTGAATAACATAGGGGAGGGGCGGGCCAGTAAAGATTTCTATGTCCGGTTTGATGTTGACGGCGTCTCTATCGGGCACCGCTTCATCGCCGGTGGCCTGGCGGCGGGTGACTCGCTGCCCGTCAGCCAGACCTGGGTGGCCATTCCCGGCACGCACACCGTCAAGGCTCTTGTGGATGAGTATGATGCAGTTATCGAGTCTGTTGAGACCAATAACGAGCTTGCCCAGGCTATGACGGCCATTCCGGCCCCTGATTTCACTGTTGTCACGCCGCTGACCGTAGTCCCGGATACCGGCCTCAATGACGGTGACCTGGTGACTATTACTGCTGCCGTCCAGAACAATGGCGCTGGCGGCACGGTCAGGGATATCTTTGTCCGCTTCGAGATTGACGGGGTCTATTTGGGGCACCAGAAGATTGCGGGTATGGCGGCGGGCGCTTCTGCCAACGTCAGCCAGGCCTGGACAGCCAGGCCCGGCAGCCATACCGTCAAGGTCATGGCCGACGAGTATAATATCGTCAAGGAAGCTGACGAGACTAACAATGAGGTCACCCAGGCCATGCCGGACGTCGCCGCGCCGGACCTGATAGTTACCGATGTCACCTGGCTGCCCGCCGCTATAGACAATGGCGATGCGGTCATCTTTACGGCCACCGTGCAGAACGCAGGCACCGGGAATGCTACCAAGAGCTTTTTTGTCCGCTTCGAGATTGACAATGTCTTCCTTGGCCGGCAATTCATCGCTAGCCTGGCCACCGGCGCCTCGGCAGAGGTGAGCCAGTCATGGACGGCCAGATCAGGGGCGCACACCGTCAAGGTCATAGCTGATGAGTATAACGTCCTTATCGAGTCGGATGAGACTAACAACCAGCTAGCCAAGGCTCTGCCGGACATCCCCTTCCCCGACCTGACGGTAGGCAATATCACCTGGCTGCCGGCGGCTGGTTTTAGTGACGGCGCTGAGGTAACACTTATCGCTACCATACAGAATGCCGCTGGTGGTGGCAGATTGCCGGCGGGGGCCTTCGCCTCTTTCTTTGTGGACACCCAGTTCATCGGGCGGCAGGCCGTGGGGGAGCTGGCGGCGGGTGGCTCCGTGGAAGTGCGGCAGACCTGGGTCGCCCTTTCCGGCACGCACACGGTGAAGGTCGTGGCCGATGAGGAGAAAGCCGTCCCCGAGTCCAACGAGACCAATAACGAGCTCAGCCAGGCTCTGCCCGCCGTGACCGCACCGGACCTGACGGTCAGTGGCGTCACCTGGGTGCCGACAGAAAATGTCAATGAGGGCGACGAGGTAATTATCACGGCGACGGTAGAGAACCTCAGTCAGGGTAGCACCCTGCGTGACTTCTTCATTCGCTACGAGGTGGACGCCCAGTTTGTCGGCAGCAAGAAGGTCAGCGGCCTCGCCGCGGGCGCCTCTGTATCCGTTGCCCAGACCTGGGTGGCCCGCTCTGGACTCCACACCCTGCGGGTCGTCGCTGATGAGTACAATGCCGTCAAAGAGTCCGATGAGACCAACAATGAGCTTTCAGTGACCCTGCCCAATGTGCCGCCGCCTGACCTGACCATTACCGGCTTTGCCACGACCATTACGGGCAATACCAGCGAAGGCGACCGGGTGACACTCACAGCGACTATCAAGAACGCTGGCGCCGGCAATACTGTCCGAGAGTTCTTTGTCCGCTTTGAGGTTGACGGTAAGCTAATCGGGCGGCGGAGTGTGCTTGGCCTGGCGGCCGGTATTTCGCTGGATGTCAGCCAGGACTGGATTGCCGAGTCCGGCTTCCACAACGTCCGGGTCACGGTTGATGATGCCAACGTGGTCACCGAGTCCGATGAGACCAATAACCAGCTAGCCAGGGTCTTGCCGCAGGTCCTGGCGCCCGACCTGACAGTCACGGCACTGACCAGTGCCCCCGCTGCCAATGTCAGCGATGGCCAGCAGATAACCCTGAGCGCCACGGTGAAGAACAATGGGCCGGGCAATGTGGGCCGGGAGTCCTTTGTCCGCTTCGAGGTTGATGGGGAGTTCGTGGGACGCCAGAATGTGGCGGCACTGGCCAGCGGCGCTTCCACCACCGTCAGCCAGACCTGGGTAGCGAAGACGGGCAACCACGCAGCCAGGGCAATTGCTGATGAATATAATGCTATTGCGGAGTCAGACGAGTTCAACAACGCATTGACTGCAAACCTGCCGACTGTTCCTGCCCCCGATTTGAAGGTAGCGGACATAACCTTCTCTGCAACGTCTCTCGATGATGGCTCTCCAGTGTCTATTACTGCCACTGTCCAGAATATCGGGACGGGCAGCACCAGCCGGGAGTTCTCCGTCAAGTTCGAGGTTGATAATGTTGAAATCGGGCGCCAGAAGATCATTGGCCTGGCCGCCGGCGGCTCGGTTGCCGTGAGCCAGACCTGGATTGCCCGGTCGGGCGGTCATAATGTCAGGGTGACCGCGGACGACGCCAATGCTGTTATCGAGGCTGACGAGAGCAACAACGCCCTCGTCCGGAATACGCCCGCCGTGGCCTACCCCGACCTCTGGGTGAGCGGCGTTACCTGGCAGCCACAGACAATACTGCATGGTAAAATCGTGACCTTCTCCGCCACGGTAGAGAACAAGGGCGGGGCCACTACTCGTGAGTTCCTTGTCCGCTTCGAGGTGAACAGTATCGTGATTGGGGCCCAGAAGGTCTCCGGTCTCGCCAGTAGTATTACCGTCAATCAACCATGGGTGGCCAGTGTTGGTGCCCAGAATGTCCGGGTGACGGCGGACTCCTCTAGCGTGGTGGCCGAGTCCGATGAGACCAACAACATCGCCCTCGCTACCTTGCCCGCCATACCGGCACCCCCACAGGTGATATTGAACGTGCCTAATGGCGGCGAAATCTGGTTCGGTATGCAGACCATCACCTGGGAGGCGTGGAGCGAGGCCGGCGGCAACCTGAGCATCAAGATTGACCTGTTCGATGGCTCTTTCTACAGGCCGGTCGCTGAGATGCAGAATACGGGCACTTACGAGTGGGACACTAGAAGACTCCTGGATGGCTCGCGGACGAGAGACGGCTCCTGGAACAAGATACGCATTACGGCCACCGATTCTCTGGGCGTGAGCGCCAGCGATGAATCAACGGCCTGGTTTACCCTTTTCAACACCCCGGTGGTCACTCTCTCGGCCAGTCCCACCCAGCAGAAGACAATAGAGAACATCAGAGCGACCTATACGCTGACCATCATTAACCAGCAGCCCTACCCTGATGCCTTTAACCTGGTGCTGAACAATGGTGGCAATGCAGCTATAGTTCAGCTAAGTCAGGATACCATCGCCATGACGGCCTGGGGTAAGACCGCGGTCACTCTGGAGGTGACCGATGAGACGCAGGGCAGCTATCCGGTCGGCGTAACTATCGTCTCGCAGACCAATGCCAGTGTCAGGGACAGTGTCACCGTCTATACCGATGTCCTGCCGTCCTTTACTATCGGTATCGGGCCGGCCAGCACCACGGTCAGTATCCTGGGTAGCGCCGGCTACGAAATCAGAATCCAGAACAACCAGAAGGCACCTGATAGCTTTGCCCTGGCGGTGACGGGCATTGACGCCGGGTGGTTCTATGTCGGCGCCAACTATGCCCTGAACGCCGGCGAGGTACGGGTCATCGCCCTGCCAATAGTCATTCCGGACACGGCGACGGCGGGTAGCTACACCATCACGGCCAAGGCCACCTCCGGTAGGCTGGGCACCAGCCGTGAGGCATCGGCAGCACTGAACGTGATTGCCGAGCCAATCATCTCTAACCTGTCCCCGGGCAATAACAGCTATACTGGTGCCACCGCGGTTATGGTCACCTGGCGGACCGCGGTGGTCAGCAGCAGTGAGGTCTTCATCCGTCCGGAAGGGACGGCGGACTATGCCCAGCTTACAGGTGACCCCGGCCTAGCCCACGCGGTGCTGGCACAGGACCTGCTGCGCAATACCTGGTATGAGTTCTATGTCGAAAGCAGCACAGCACACGGCACCGGACGGAGCGAGGTGCGGCGGCTATTTGTCGGCAACGGCATCACCTTCAGCCAGCGCAACTATGATTTCACTATCAACAGGGACTATGACCAGAGGGTGACGCTGACCGTCAGCAACAGCGATAGTGTCCCACACCAGCTTACGTTAGAGGTAGAGTCTTTGCCTATAGACCTGGCCGTGGGCTTTGTCGGCGGTGGGTCAGTTGACCAGCCCATCGTGCTCCAGCCAGGCGAAAGCCGAAACGTCATCCTCGCCTTCCATGCCCAGGACGCCCAGTTGCTGGACTATAAGCTCGTCATCAGGCTGACCGCTTCCAGTGTCCAGCCGATTTACGATTATGCTACGGTCAACCTGCACATTTTTGTGCCGGTGATTGATTTCACCCTCACAGAGCTGGCGACCAATCCCACCAATCTAACCAAGACTGTCCGTTTGACCAACAATGGCGACCCGGTCACCGACTTCATGGTCTATGGTGATGAAGTCCTGAGCAATGGTGTCCTGTTCCAGCCGGCAGTGTCACATGCCTACCTGGGGCGCGGGCAATCGCTGGACTTCAACGTCAGCCCTATCCTTACCCCTGACTTTGCCGGCTTGCAGGGTAACATAATTGCTGCCGGCGCTGGCAAACAGGTCGCTCTACCTCTCGATTTCACCCTGCCGGAAGGCAAGCGGGTGTATATCGGGAGCGCCCGGGCGACACTGAGGAATGAGCTTGATGCCAGCCTGGTCCCAACGGACTGGGAAATCACCATAGTGGAGTTCACCGATGCCAGGCTACAGCTCAGGGCCTACTCACCATCCCTAGATGATACGGTGGAGTGGGTCTATGAGTTTGGCCCGAAGGTCGAGTATACGCCGACTCAGGAAGAGCTTGACCTGGGGCTGGGGGTGTATGCCCCCCAGATTGGCTGGTCCGAAGCGGATGGGAAAATCCACTCAGATTTCCAGGCTCTGGTGTCCGGTGGCAGCTTTGACCGTGTCAGGCAGACCGTGACTACCGGCTATAACGTCTATAACAGGACCAGGACGGCCTATGAGCAGGTGCGGGACTACCGTGACGCCCAATCGCTTTATGATGAAGCGGTGCGACAGGGAGCTATTGACCAGAACGCCTACGAGGCCCTGAGCATCGCCAATACCGCCCAGCGGATTTACAATATGGGCGTCTCCGATGTCGTCAAGAAGGTGCCGGGCGTCGGTCCGTTGATTGATGCCACACTGAAGATGGGCTTCGGGACGCTGGAGGCAGGCGCCCGCATCTTTACGCGCCACGCTATGGAGCTTGATGCGGTCATGGATGAGCTCTTCGGGGTGAACGGGCAATACTGCATTAACGGCGCCAAGGTCCAACCCGGCTTCGGCATTCCCAGCACTATCCAGCCGGACAATATCGCCGCCACCGGGCTGGGTGCCCATCTCTACCAGAATACCTCGGAGACCGTGCTGCCGCATGATATCCACTTCCTGGTCAATGGCAATGAGGCCGGAGCGCTCCTCGATACCCTGCCCGAAGGGTTCTATTTCTTTGGTTTCCCACCCAACTGGCTTAACTTCACCGGCAGCGGCGTGGCCAGCAATGATGTCCGCGTGTGGACGCAGCGGCTCAACCCGGGGCATTTCTGGGTAGCCACCGGCTTCACCATCTACCTGCTGCTGCGGGACATCAATGTCCCCTTGCTGGCCAGCACCCAGACCGAGGCCGACCAGCAGGTGGCCGGTATCAGTGGCACCAGGGTGCTCATGCCGGACTTCGCTGTCTATCCGGAGCGGATAAAGGCCAACCCGGCTGACCTGCATGCCGGGCAGCCGGCTACCCTTGACATTACCATCTACAATCAGGGCACGCTGGGCGGTGATACCATCGTGGAGGTCTTCAACGCCCCCTCTTT
The DNA here is from genome assembly GCA_016210585.1 of Chloroflexota bacterium. Taxonomy (GTDB): domain Bacteria; phylum Chloroflexota; class Dehalococcoidia; order Dehalococcoidales; family JAFGLR01; genus JACQTX01. Next base: position 8,666 of record JACQTX010000215.1, on the reverse strand, counting down.
GCTAGTGAGCAAACGGGTAGTCATCCCACGGTTCGGCAGCCGGGTCATCACGGTGCCCTGGCAGCCGGATGGCGGTCTGCACAATATCATTGTGAAGGTTAACCCGCAGCGGGTGGGCACGGAGAAGGACTTCAGCAATAACGAGGCGACCAGGAGCTACAATGTCCTGGTTGGCGATACCACGCCGCCGACGATAACCAGCCCGCAGCCTACCCCCAACCTGACCACTAAGAACAATCTTCCCACTATCAGTGCGGACTACGCGGATGACGTGGCCATCAATGTGGCCTCCGTGAAAATCACAGTGGACGGCACAGACGTGACCGCCCAGGCCACGGTAACCGAGTCGCACGTGTCCTATACCCCGCCCCAGGCCCTGGCTGATGGCCAGCATACTGTCTCGGTCTATGTGGAGGACACCAGTGCGAACCCGAAGACGCTGAGCTGGGCCTTCGGCATTGACACCACACCGCCGCAAATCAGCAATGTCCGGGTGAGCAAGCTGGGTGCTACCACTGCCACCATTACCTGGGACACCAATGAGCCAAGTGATAGCCTGCTCCTGTTCGGTGTCCAGACGGGGGTCTATCCCTGGCAGAAGGGTGACCTCACCGAGGTTACTGCCCACAGCATCCGGCTGGCCGGCCTTGACCCGGAGACCACCTACTACTACGTAGTGCAGAGCAGCGACAAGGTGGGCAACGCGGCGCAGAGCGCGGAAGCCACCTTCACCACGCTTATTGGTGTGGCCGTCCTCTTCCCCGACCCCAACCTGGAGGCGGTCATCCGCGAGGCCCTCAGCCGTCCCACCGGTGATATCTACCAGGCCGACCTGCTGCTCCTCACCGAGCTTCTTGCGGCAAACAAAGGCATTGCTGACCTGACCGGGCTGGAGTATGTCACTAATCTTGTTCATCTTGACCTAATCGGGAACCAGATAAGCGACCTTTCGCCACTGACTGGCCTGACTAACCTGAATGAGCTTAGCCTCAGTGATAACCAGATAATTAACCTTTCCCTACTGGCGGCCTTGACTAATCTCAGGGGACTGGCTCTCGGCGGTAACCAGATAAGTGACCTCGCACCACTGATGGCGCTGACCAACCTGGACATACTCATTCTTAACCAGAACCAGATAAGCGACCTCTCGCCGCTGTCCGGGCTGGCTAATCTGACAGAGCTTAACCTTGAGAGTAATGGTATAACCGACATAAAGCCCCTGGTGGACAATGCCGGGCTGGCTCAGGGAGACGGCATTGACTTGAGGGCTAACCCGTTGGGTGCCGTTTCGCTCAATACCTACATCCCACAGCTAGTGGGCAGGGGTATAGATGTGCTCTATGACGTGCCGCCGGCGGTCGTCACCCATGATGCGACAAACGTGACGGCTACCGGGGCCACGTTGAACGGTGAGCTGACAGCGTTAGGCTCTGCCGCCGAGGTGCAGGTCTCCATAGAGTGGGGTGAGGTTTCGGGAAGCTATACTAGAGTCACCACGGTCAAGACGTTGACCGTTGCCGGGACATTCAGCTTTGACGTGACCGGCCTGAAGGCGCATACCACCTACTACTACCGCACGAAGGCGGTGGGCGTGGGCACCGCTTATACCGTCTATGGGGAGGAAAAGAGCTTCATCACGACAGCCCTGGCCGGTGACGCCAACGATGACGGCGTGGTCAATGCCCAGGATATTACGGCGGTGGAGAGAATCATTGGCCACCTTGACCCGCCGACTCCCGGGGCAGACGCCAACCAGGACGGCAAAATCAACGCTGTGGACATCACCAGGACCGAGATGATTGTGGCCGGGCTACCACCCGTAAGTGGGGGCGGCGGCGGAGGTGGTGACGGTGGTGACGGTGGTACGCCACCATAGACCTGGTCGCAAGCAGAGGACCTTGAAAAAGGAGGGGGCTTTCGCCCCCTCCTTTTTGCTATACAAACAGGTTATTCTGAGCGCATTCTTCGCAGGTGGAGGCGAAGCAATCCTGGATGTTCTTCCTTGGGAGACACGGCAATCTATGAAAAGGCCTCAGCCAATACGTATGACCTCACCCCCTTGCCCCTCTCCTGGGGGAAGGGGGCAGGGGGATGGGCATTCGGCTGAACGTAGGCCAATGTATGTTTCGTCACTGTCCCCCATTTTCATAACGGTGACACTCGTGGCGATAATGACCCGCAACTCTATTGCGGAATAAGTCCCCGCTTGGCCAGGTCATCAGCGACATCCTGTAGGCCGAGTGTTTCCAGCTTCTGGCGGGTGGGGGTGCCCGTCTCCGGATCGCAGCCGCGGCACCGGTAGTAGTCGTCAAGCATCCTCTCGTAGTCCTCGAAGGTCAGGCGTTTGGCCAGGTCATCATAGTTATACTTGGGGTGTGGCTTACCGAATTTGCGCAGCCAGTAGTAGGCATGGGGATAGTCATCTTCGCGCCTGATACCCTCCCTCGCATTGAAGGCCCGGGCCATTAGGATTTCACGCTCGCTGGCGGCAATCATCTCCTCCGGCGTGAACTCCACACCGGTGGTCAGGGTCATGAGCCGGGCGAAGTCCTTGGAGTTCAGCCCTTCCCTGACCAGCTTTTCCACGCCATTGAACTTGCAGGTGCCGGTCTGGTCGGTAACCGTGAACTCGTTCTCATTGTAGAAGACCAGGTGGGCCTTGCCAGGTGAGTAGCCCCACGGTGGGTAAAGGGCCTTGGGGTCGCCATGTCTCTCGATGCCGACCTTCTCCAACTCCTCATAGGTCCAGATGGGCGGCTGCGCGTTGAAGGGGATGCCGTAGAGGTGGTCCTGACCTCTTGGTGCTACAGCCAGACAGAGGGTAATGCCCGATGAAACAAAAAGCCCATCAGGCTCGGCCAGCTGCCCCACTCTCTTGATATGCTCGACATATAGCTCGGAGTCCTTGACCTTGTCAACCACCTCTTTGCGGGGGTAGTCGTCCATCACGGCGCCGAAGCCTTCCCGGCGCACCATCAGCTCGAGGAGTTTCAGCACGGCTTCCTGGTTGCCCTTCGTTATCTCGATGCCGCCGGTATCTTCCTTGGTGATGACCCCGTCCTCGTAGAGGCGCATCGCCCATTTGTAAGAGGTCCCGGGATGGTCAACATGGACGCCGAGCTGGTTACAAAGGTTATTATATTTGCAGAGGAAGCCCATGTCATCAATCTCAAGGTTGCCGCAGGCAAAGAGATAGGCATTCCCTTCCATCCCCTCACCCGCCGTGCCCTTGTAAGGCCCTTCCTTCACCGAGTAGTAGTGACTGCAGTGTAAATCACAGCTAAAGCAGGCCAGGTTCTTGTCCACGAACTTTTCCTGAAAGACCACGGCGTCAACATTGGGGCAGCGCCCGGGGTAAAACTTGTTCCGATAGAGGTTCCACACCGGGTAGCCTGTCCCGTAGACCGTGTGTGTCGGGTAGGATGGGTCTTTCTTGAAGCGGCGCCTGAGCTCCAGGGTCAGCTTGACAAGCTCGTCTGGCTTCGCGATTTTCGTGCCCTTTGTCCCCCGTATGGCGATGGCCTTCAGCCGTTTCGCACCCCAGACGGCGGCCTGGGAGTTCTTGCCAGCGGCCCGGCTCCAATCGCTGATGACACAGGAGGAGTAGCACAGGTTCTCCCCGGCCGGCCCGATTTTCAGGGTCATAATCTCAGGGTCGTGAAGCTCGGCGCGTATCATGTCCTGGGTGACCCAGGTATCCTTGCCCCATAAGTGGCTGGCGTCCCTTATCTCCACCTTGTCGTCGTTTATCCAGAGATAGACGGGTTTGTCCGCCGCGCCGCGGATGATAATCATATCGTAGCCGGCCCACTTCATCTCCGGGCCAAAGAAGCCACCGCCATTGCTGCGGGTGTAGATACCGGTCTGTGGCGACTTGCTGACAAGCTCATACCGTGCCCCGGAGGGGACAATGGTGCCACAGAGGGGGCCATTGGTTAGGATAGCGAGGTTGTCCGGGCTGAGCGGGTCAGTCTCCGGGCCAACCTCGTCATAGAGTATGCGGGTAGCCAGACCGGAGCCGCCGATGTATTTCTTGGCCATCTCCAGAGTCAGCGGCTCTTTCCTGATTTTTCGCTCGGTCAGGTCGATATCCAGAATAGCACCTGCCCAGCCACACCATTCCACCATGCTAGCCTCCTTTACATATAGCGTCTTAAAATGTGCGTATGCTCTATAATTGGAATTTGTTTCGTGCTTCGATATTAGAATTTAGACTCTTGACATACGCAGCTTACTTACATTCTTTCCTACAGATAACATTACCAGTGAGTCCTGCACAAGGCTCACAGGACATATGTGTTGTCCAGGACCTGGCTGCTAACCTTGGCTGGCCCATCCGGTGATCTTGTCGGCAGACACCCGGCCCTTGCCATGGCCTGCCGCCGCTTTTGTAAAGCGAGCTGTGTGGCATCCATAAACAGCAGCGCCCCTGTAGGGCAAGTCTTCACACACATCGGGTCGCCATTGCAGAGGTCGCACATCAGTGGTTTGTTGGTTTGCGGGTCCAGGGAAAGCCCGCCCAGGGGACAGGCAATGATGCAGGCCTCGCAGCCAATGCACTCATCGTTGTTGATGGACACCAGCCGGCTCTCATCGCTCTTGGTAATTGCGTTGGTGGGGCAGGCCTCGGCACACAGCGGCCTCTCGCACTGGTGACATACGGTAGGGAGAAAGACGGCGCTCTCATCACGCTTGATGATGCGAATACGTGACGTTTCCGGGTTACAGGCACCGGTATGGGTGATGGAGCAATACATTTCGCATATCCGGCAGCCATTGCAGTTGTCAGCTTCTACGACAAGAATTTTCTTCATCCCCTCAACTCCTTTATGAGATTAATATACACCAAATTCAGGCGCCTTTGCCAATTTGCCAATAGCCAAGCCGCCGCGCAGGGGGCCAAACCACTTGTAGGCTGCTTCATAGAGGTTGCCTATCACACCCGAAAACTCAAGCACAGTCGCCATGAGGATGAAAAGCGGGAGGGCAATCTAGCCTTCCCCGCGCGCTGTTGACTGGCTGGCTATTAACCTGTGACCCCGTGTCTTGCTGTGAGGGGACTAATGAGGGGGCATTTGCTGACGGACGACCTGCACCCGCCCGGAACCACCTTGCTTAAGCACGTCTCTCTATCATAAAATGATTTCTATATGTAGAGCATATTTCTGCGGGCAATGCAACTTCTCGAAGGGAGGACAGCATGGAGAGGTCGCTTTTTTCTCTGGATGGTAAGGTAGCCATCGTCACCGGCGGTAAAAAGGGCATTGGCCGGGCAATTGCCCTGGCACTTGCCGAGGCGGGTGCGGATGTGGCTGTCTGCGGGCGCACGCTGACCGATGGCCAGCTTGAGAATGCGGCGGCTGATATCCGGAAGCTGGGCCGGCGTTCCCTGTCCGTCAAGGCCGATATCACTATCAGGGATGACGTGGAAAAGCTGGTCGAGCGGGTAGTCAAGGAGTTCGGCCGCATTGATATCCTGGTCAACAATGCCGGGATGCTGCTTCGCTCGCCCTTCCTTGAGCTTTCTGAAGCGGACTGGGACAAGGTCATAGACACCGACCTTAAGGGCTACTACTTCTGTTGCCAGGTGGTTGGCCGGAGGATGGTCGCCCAGAGTGGTGGGAATATCATCAATATCGCCTCCGGCCTGGGCAGCAAGCCGCTGGCGGGGACAGGCGTATACTCTATCGCTAAGGCGGGTGTGCTCATGATGACGCGTGTGCTTGCTATCGAGCTGGCCCAGTATCATATCCGGGTCAACGCTATCAGCCCGGCGATGGTCAAGACCGATATGAGCAGCTATGCGTTGCTCACGCCGGAGGCAATTAAGCAGGCGGCGGCGAGCCGTCCTTTGGGCCGTATCGCCGAGCCAGAGGACATTGTGGGGGCTGCCGTCTTCCTGGCTTCGGACGCTTCTGGCTACATCACCGGCCACAACATCCTTGTTGATGGCGGCCTCTACGCCTAGTGCTTCGTTGCAGCAATAGGCGACACGCTGGGACAGCCCAATAACCTTCACTCCATTCGTCCTCTACGAAGGACTCAAAGCAGACTTGAGCAAGAGAAAGGGCCACTACCAGCGGGTAATCATGGCGCTGTCTTATGGCTAAGAACGAGTAGTGAAGAGGCGCCGTTTGCCTCGCCCACGCGTTGACATGGGTTGCCATTCTTGATAAACTTGAGCGCGCGTGAAAGAAGTCCTCGCCTAATGTAATGGCCCCGTGGTGTAGCGGTCTAACATGCCACCCTGTCACGGTGGAGATCGGGGGTTCAAATCCCCCCGGGGTCGCCAGTGCAATACGCCTTGTGACAGTCCTTCATACTGCAAATCAAAGAACGGCTTGAACTCAGGACGCGGTACAACCGCTACCACTTTCTTGTCTTTGATCAACACTGACTCAAGTAGGCAAGTGGCCAAACGATTTCGCTGTACCTGAGATGCCTGTTCCCATGCCGAAGCTACATCCAAGAGGAATATGGCGAGCTTCTCAAGCATACCCTTCTTAGATTCAACCGGCGCGAGTTGTTGGAGTTCCCGCTGCACGGCCGCATATTCTGCCAAGTATTTCTCTTTTGTCTTGTGGCCCCATTCGTAGAGATCCGTCAGCTTCTGCAACCGGCTTTCCAGAGTCGCCCGTTGTTTCTTGACGTCATAAGCTTGATCCAGCTTCCTGTGGGCTTCAAGAATCTTTCCCTGGTAGTCATCAGGTATGCTGAAGGCTTTGAGGTAGGCCACAAGCTGTTCCTCATAGATATCTAAGAAAGTGGATGGTTGAGTGCATTGCCCACCTTTAAGCCTTCCATTACAAGCCAGTCGCACCCTGCCTCTGCCTTTGAATGACCGCAGGGTACTGCCGCAATCGGCACACCTTGCTATACCCGACAGTGAGTAGACGCTCGCATCGGCCCTCACTGTCAACTTGTTCGTCTTCCTGAGGTCCCTCATCTTTTTCACCTCGTCGAATAGCGTAGGCTCGACAAAATGTTCGTGCTTGGCCTTAATCCATCCTCCGTTTCCATCCGAGATATAACCGACATAGAACTTGTTTGTAACCATATCCTTAACGGTGTCTTTAGAAAAAGGCCTTGAGCCGTGTGTCCCGGTCGTCCTGTATCCTGCCGTATTCAAGGCAACGGCTACTTCCCTATCTGATTCCCCATTCGCCGCAAGCTTAAATGCCATCTTCAACCCGTCGTAGTTATGGACGACAATCTCCTGTCCACCTACTTCGCTCTTTCTTTCCTGCATATCGGGCATAGGAATACCACCTTCGCTTTTGATCGCCCCAAACGGTAACGTTCCGCAATATAGACCTTGTTCCCTTCTTTCGTGCCAACCCTTCTTGGTCTCCTGACTTAGGTTATCTGAGTAAAACTGAGCCAAACCACCAAGCAAGGTCAGTGCCAACCTGCCCCATGGTGTCGAGAAGTCCATATTTTCATTGATAGAGACGAAACTTACGCCAGCTTTAGACAGCTTGTCAAAATATTCCAGTGTTATTCGAAGATTCCTGGCAAAGCGGTCAAGTTTGTGCACCACTACTACATCGAATCTGCCGGCGAGAGCATCGGTAATCACCTCTTTAAAGGCTGGACGTTTGTTGATGTTGTCGGTTCTGGCGGACTTGCCCTCATCAACGTATTCGCGGTAGGTCTCCCATCCCTTATCCCTAGCAAGCGATTGGAATGACCTCTTCTGTGCATCTATGGAGTATCCTTCAAGCTGCTCCTCACTGGATACCCGAGCATACAGTGCTGCTTTCATTTCTTCACCCCTTTCCACTTGGGTTTATTCCAGTATGGAGACTTACATTTAGGGCAGACCTTGGGTTCCACCGGTCTATTAGGCACCCACTCGTGATTGCAACGCAGGCAAGTGAGTGTGATTAGCTTCAATTTCTTGCCTTGACTCATACGCTACATTATGTACCTCGGAGTGTATAATGTCAATAGCCCCAACGGTTTGTAGTGCGAACATTTGGCGGGCATCCCGATGTCTGTCCCACTGACGACAATGAGGGTTTTGCGGTGATTTGGGGGTCATGGTGGAGGCTTCGGAGAGGGTTTTTCGAGCCTTTTGGGGTTTCAAGGGCGCACTACGTCCCTGCGGGGCCCGCGTTAAGAGCCAGTCTGGCCATGCGGACCAGCTTGTAGGCCGCAGCCACAAACTCGGCCCATATCTGGTTGTGGTGACCGCCGTAGCAAGCGTACCTGCATATGGAATCGGAACCAGGCAAGAATTGTGGAGGTCGCCAACATTGTCTTGTGAACAAGCATAAACTGCCTTTTCGTGAATCTTGCCATTTCTCGCACGGGTTTTCTTTTCTCATAAAGCAACTGCTCCACACCAGGTCGGTGATTGCCCCTTGGTTAGGACGCTCATTTATGACAAATCTTTTTTGTTCGCTCGGTTTAGCCTACATGCAGCCCGTGTGAGGTGTAGCTGATCTCTTCCTCTAACCCAGGCCTCGAAATAACCCCGGCCATGACACATATTCCAGTATCTCAGCTATTGATACCCTTTTTTGGTCTCATTGTTAGGCTAGCTTAACACCATCGTCTTATTGCCTGTTGTAACAAGCATGATCGCGCATCAAATGCGTCCGAAGTCTATACTAAACCAGTGCGGTCTGGCGACCGCGGTCGGAACGGACTCTGGTTTAGGG
>JACQTX010000211.1 GCA_016210585.1 Chloroflexota bacterium | reverse complement strand
CCCATTCGCTTCGCTCAGGGCAGGCTTTTCATCTCTCCCACAAGGGGAGAGAGAACAATAATTGATGCTATTTGGGGGACTTGACAGCGCTACATGGCACATAGATGCTTCAGGAGGGCCATCCTGTCATCCACCGTCTTCTGGAACTCCGCCAGGTCATCCTCTTTCAAGTGGTTGAACCGGCCCATCAGGCTGGTGTAGTCCTGCACCGGGCGGACAAGCCTCGGCTCATGCGTGAGGCGGAACTCACCGTGCTCCGCCTCCCATAGCGGGAAGTAGTTGGTCTCCACCGCCATCCGGGATAGCTCAACGCTGGACTCGGTCGGGGCACGCCACCCTGTTGGGCAAGGCGAAAATAGATGGACATAGGCCATACCGTCCTTCACCGCCATGGCCTTCGTCAGCTTACGGGCGTAGTCCTCCAGATGGGCCACGCTGGCCGTAGCCACATAGGGAACCCCGTGGAAGGCCATAATAAGCGGCATATACTTGGTCGGCTCCTGCTTGCCCCGGATTTTGCGGCCCACCGGCGTAGTAGTTGACCAGCTCTGGAAAGGCGTGGTGCTGCTACGCTGGATACCAGTATTCATATAGGCTTCATTATCATAGCAGATGTGGATGATGTTCTCTCCTCTCTCCGCCGCCCCGGAAAGGGCCTGGAAACCGGCGTCAGCCGTGGCCCCATCACCGACAAAGGCCACCAGCCTGACATCCCGCCCGACATTTTTGTAATATCTCTTTACCCCGGTCATGAGGGCGTCAACATTGGTCAGGAGACAGAAGGCCATGGGCACCTTGGCGAACATCCCCTCCGGCATCATTGTGCCGCAGCCCAGGAAGGCGCACCCTGGGGCATTGAAGAGAATGAAGTCCTTACCGAGGACTTCAAAGGTGAAACGCAGGGCCAGCTCGGCGCCGCAGCCCACGCACAGCATGTTGCCCGGCGTCACCCGGTCCTCACACTGGATATAGCTGGCAGCATTGCGGTTCTTCAGGTAGGACAGGACGCCATGCTTGCAGGCAGCCACGCATCTCGGCTCGCCATCGCATTGCTCACACTTGTAGGACTTCTTCTCTACGACGTTGTAGCGAATGCTGCCGTAGGGACACGCCAGGGTGCAGAGGCTACAGCCGACACACTTCTCGCTGTCAATGTGCACCACGCCAGTGCCATCACTCTTGGTGATGGCACCTACGGGGCAGATTTCCAGGCAGCGCGGCTGGCCGCACTGATGGCAGACTGAGGCATTGTGGAAATCTACCTCCGGCAGATGATTGGCAGCTATGCGCACTGGCTCGGCCCCGTTGCCATTTCCCCGGGCACAGGCCTCCTCGCAGAGGGTGCAGCCCGGCGGGCATAGCCCGTAGTCTATTTTCAGGGTATCAAAGAATGCACGCATCGCTTATGCCCCCATAACCGTCTTTTTCTTTTCCGCTTCTTGCATCAGCCACAGGCCAACCTCTCTCGGTCTCTGAAGCAGTAGCTCCTTATCTGCACCCACGTCCACCTGGTGCTTGATGAGGTAGTAGATGACGCCCGGCAGCACATCAACGCCGAGGAACATCGCCCCCACCAGGCGGCCGTCCTGAAAGACCAGCTTGCGGACCTCTTGGCTGGCCTCTTTCTTGTCCATCAGCACCTGGTAAGCGCCATTGCTCGGCATGGCCAATCCGGCGGAAAAGCTGACTTTACCAAAGAAATTGTAGATGTTTGTCGGTATCCAGCCCTCGTAGCTAGTGGTCTTGCCGGCCATATTGGCCCCAGCCACCCGCCCCTGTTCGATAGCGCTGGGCAGAATCGGGTTCGGCCCCGCCTCACCCGAGAGGAACTCCGGCGCCTCCGACACATCGCCCGCGGCATAGACACCGTCGGCGCTGGTCTTCATCTGGCGGTCAACCAGCACACCCCTGTTGACCTTGATGCCGGCCTCTTTGATGAAGGTCGTGTTTGGCTCAACGCCCACCGCATTAATCAGGATGTCCGCCGTTACCGAGCCCCCGCCGGACAGCAGAAGCACCAGCTTGCCGTTGCTCTTCTTTACCTCGGCTATTTCCTGGCCGGAAAGCACCTGCGCCCCGTGGGCCACCAGCATGTTTTCAATGATAGCCGCCACATCCCGGTCAAAATAGCGCCGCAGCACCCAACTCCGCACAATGAGCTTGACGGGGCAGCCCCTCTCCAGCAGGGCGACGGCAAGCTCACTGGCCACAAACCCGGCGCCGTAGATGGCCACTTCCTTCCTGGTGTTTAGCTCGCGCAGCAGCCGCCGACAGTCGGCAAGGGTATGCAGCCCCAGAAAGCTCGCTTTATCCAGGCCCTTGATGGGCAAGCGCACCGGGTGGGCACCGCAGGCCAGGAGGAGGCTGTCATACTTCTCGCTTTGCCCGTCGTTGTAGGTAACTTCTTTCTTCTCCGGGGCCAGGCTGACAACCTCTTTGCCCTTGACGAGATTGGCTTTCATTCTATCAAAGTAGCCGGCGTCCCGGAGAGCCACCTCTGATTCCGCGGCCCTGCCCGCGATGACATAAGGCAGAATGGCGGGCGAATAGGGGGCAAAGTCCTCTTTGGTAATCAGGGTGACCTCATCCTCAGCAGTTATTCGCCTGATCTCCTCCAGGGCACTAAGTGCCGCCACACCGCAGCCAATAACCAGATGTTTCTTTGCCATTAGTCTATCTCCGTTTTACTTATCGTCTTCAATGGCTAGCCAGGTCACCTCTGGAACAGGCTTGCCGTGAGCGGCCTCATGCACTATGTTAATGGCCTTCCTGATATGGTCAACGGTAACATCGCCGCCGGCGAGGCCATCAATAAAGCTCACTATCGGGATGAACTCTTTTGAATCATAGAGTGCGGCCTTGGTCTCGTAATAAAGTGTGCCGCTATTCCAGCCGAAACAGACGTTACGGTCAATCACGCCGATGGCCTTTTTGCCCCGCAATGCCTGCTGCAACCGCTCTCTGGGGAAGGGGCGGAACATCCTGACCTTGACGAGGCCTACCGGCAGCCCCTCATCCCGCAGGGCGTCCACCACTACCTTCGCCGTTCCGGAGGTAATCTCCATGGCCACGAGGACGATCTCAGCGTCTTCCGTCCGGTACTCCTCAATCTGACCGCCATAGCTGCGGCCAAAAAACTCCCCGAACTCCGCATCTATCTGGTCGAACTTCGCCTTAGCTCTTGCCATCGCCGCACAGTGATAGTAGCGGAACTCCGAGTAGCGCCAGGGGTTCATTACCGAGGTATAGAAAGCCGCCGGCACCTCCGGCTGTAGTCTCAGTTCACGGGGTTTGCTCACCGGTGCCAGGAAACCGTCAACGTCTTCTTGAGAAGGCACAAAGAGCGTATCGGAAGCGTAGGAAAGATACCAGCCGGCATAGTCCACGACTACAGGCAGCATGATTTCCGGGTCTTCCGCCAGCCGGTAGGCCATAATGGTGGTATCCATAATCTCTTGATTGTTCTCTACTACCAGCTGTATCCACCCGGCATCCCGACCCACCACCAGGTCCTGTGTGGAGTAGCCGAGGATGTTAGGCCCGTTCACCTCCCGGCTGGCAATGCCCATGATGATAGGCAGCCTCAGCCCGGGGGCGATGCAGAAAGGCTCAAAGCCGAAGATCAGTCCGCTCCCGCTCGTGGCCGTAAAGGTGCGTCCCCCCGCCATGGCCGCGCCCATGAGGACGCTGAAGGCGGAGTGCTCCCCCTCCACCGCCACATACTCGGCATTAAGCTCGCCCTCATTGACAAACTGGGAAAGGTACTCCACGACAGGCGATTGCGGCGTGATGGGATAGGCCCCGATGACATTGGGGCGGCACAGCTTGGCCGCCTCCGCCATCGCCCGGTTGCCATCCATGACACGGAGTGTGCCTCTGGCTGTTTTGGTCTGCATCCTAGTATTCCTCCCTTACCATGGCGATGGCCTGCACCGGACAGACCTGGGCACAGATGCCACACCCCTTGCAGTAGTCGAGGTTCGCCTCGAAGTGCCCGTCCTTGTCAATCAAACAGCCCGTAGGGCAGAAAAGGTGGCAGCTACCGCACCAGGCACACTTGGCCGCGTTTACCACCGGACGCTGCACACGCATCTGCCCGCTCTTGAACACATTCAGCGGCAGCTCCCCATGCGGGAATTCGGACTTCAGCTTAAACGCCATGACTCACCGCCTCTTTAGTGAACTCCATAACCCGGACCTCGGCAAAACCCCGCTCCGCTGCACGGAGATTTCTGGCCAGCCGGTCGCCGGAGAACTGGATTTTCAAGCTCTTCAGCACGGAATCCATGGACACCCAGCCTGTGAAAGCGGCAAAAGCCCCCAGCATAGAGGTATTGGGGATGGGTGCGCCTAGCTCCTGTAGGGCAATACCGGTGGCGTCAACCACGCCTACCTTTCCGAGGCCGGGATTAGGCTTTGTGGCCAGTGGCTTAGCCCGGTTAATCAGAAAAATACAGCCCGGTTTCAGCCCGCTGAAGACCTCCGGGAAGACCCCGGAGACCGGGTCGAAAGCAATCAGACCATCAACCGCATATACCAGCGTATGCTGCCTGATGGGCTTATCATCGAAACGGAGAGAGGCTGATACGGGAGCACCCCGTCTCTCTCCACCAAAGGTCGGAATAACCGAAGCGGACTTACCGTCCAGTGCCAGTGCTGTAGCCAGCATATTGCCGGCCAGGACCACTCCCTGCCCACCCCGCCCGTGCAACCTCATTTCCTTCACCTGGTAGCCTCCTTCTCTCTTTCTGCTTTACCAGCTAGGTGAGGGGGATAAGAGGCTTGTAGAAGCCGCTCTTGAGCAGTGAGTAGCGCAGGGAAAGCCCGCTGATAAAGCTGCAGACGGTGGCCAGGATAATTACCGGGGGTGACAGCTCCTCGCTCACCGGTGTCCAGGCCAGCACCATCGGGACGACAATGCCGAGCACAACCAGGCCCAGCCAGAAAGGCAAGGAGAAAGCAGCCGGCCCTCTGGTCAGCGCCGTAACGGATAGCTTGCTGGTGCTGCCACCGTAGCGAGCGTTCCAAAGATAGACACCCAGCATGAAAGCAAACACGGTGAGCATGACGCGTAAGGCCTCCTCAAGGGCAACGGCATCAATGCCCACGTTAGAATAGGCGCCCATCGCCACGCCAATAGCGGCGCCGCCTTCTAAGGAAGATAAGACGTAGATAACGGGCAACAGGCTGTTATTCCAGAAGGGGATGCCGCGCACGAAGCTCAGGACAAAGCCGGTGTACAGGGCGGCGGCGAAGGCGAAAATGCCGGCGATTATCTCCAGGGGCAACGCCGCTCCGGAATCCGGCGCCCAGTAGCGGACTGCTAGCCCGGCGGCACCGAAGACACCGAAAAGCATGATAAAGAAAAGCCCCCGCGAAATCCACGATGTCTTGAAGGTGCGTGGTGTAAGAAACACATTCATCGCCCGCATAAAGCGCATGTTCTTGGCGATAAACAGCATGTGGAAGCCGCCCTTGCCGACAAACAGGATTAGCCAGCCCACGAACATAGCGGCCAGGCTATCAAAGAATACACCTATCAGATAAACACCGGCGCCGATGCCCCAGAACAGGGCCAGCCACAGGAAGGTGCCCCACTTCTCTATCCATTCCGTCTGCCGGGTATGCTTGACCATCCATTCAAAGGGTTGCGTTGCTATCTGTTGAGCCATTTTATTCCTCCAAGTCCATTTTCTTCTGAGTGGCCCGAACTAATACTGGAGATAATAGACCGAGGGGTCAGTGCCATGTTCGGGGTGCAGTTGAAAGCCCTTCTTCTCCCGGATGAGGCGGTTTATCTCGCTACTGGGGTCATCCAGGTCGCCAAAGGTGCGCGCCTTGGTATAGCAGGCGTTGACACAGGCGGGGGTAGCGTCCCAGTCAATGCCGGGCTTCAGCCCCCTGGCTACCCCGGCATCAATCCGCTCCCGGCAGAAGTCACATTTGACCACTGTGTTAGGCTGGTAGAGCTTGTGCCCGATTTCCTCGAGAGGCGTAAACGGCTGCCCTGGCTCATACGCTCTCTTATCGTCAGAGTAGAAGGTGCGGGCCTGGTAAGGACAGGCAATCAGGCAATAGCGGCAGCCCATGCACTTGTCATAGTCAATCCAGACCAGGCCATCCTCCCGGCGCTGCGTCGCCCCGGTGGGACAGGCGTCCACACAAGCCGCCTCCTTACAGTGGTTGCACAGGACCGGCAGGTTGACCTTCCTTACCGTGGGGTATGTCCCCACCTCACCCACCAGGACCCTTCCCCAGAAGATACCAGCCGGCAGGAAGTGCTCCGCCTTGCAGGCCAGTTGACACGCATAGCAACCGGCACATCTGGTCAGGTCAATCACCATGCCATACCTCATAATATAGCCCCCCTTTCTTTAGCACATAAGAAGTAAGTTATTATACTCTCTCGGTTATGGCCTTTGTCAAACTCTACCTGCTGCGATTTTTGGAGCCCAATGTGTAATCATAATCTGTTTCATTCGTATATGAGCGAGCTTTCTGAATACTGCACCCATTCACCACATTCCATTCCGGCGAAAGCCGGAATCCAGGTCACTGGAGAACACTATCTGGATCCCGACTTTCGTCGGGATGGTTATCCAGCAATCCAATGCAGTTTCTGCTACTATCTTAGCTCAGCTTTCCCATACGGGCCAGCTCATCAGCCACATCCTTCAGTCCCAGCGATTCCAAACGGCTGCGGGTGGGGATACCATTTTTGTCCAGTCCCATCAGGCCGTAGAACTCGTCCAGCATCCGGTCCCACCCGTCCGGGTCGTGCTTAAGGCCTTTATATGGCTCCGCCACGCCCGGCTCGTTGGTGACCCGTCCGAAAATGGCGTCATCCTTTCTGGTTATCCCTTCCCTGACCAGGTAAGACCGCTCCACCAGCCAGATTCTATCGGCAATATCCTGCAAGGCGGCCTCATCCGTCTTTACGCCCGTGGTTACCGTCACCAGGGCGGCCATCTCCTTCAAGCCGATTTCCTGTCCCACACGGACGGTATTGAATTTGCAGATCTCCAGCGTATCCGCCATGGTGGCAATAGTGGTGATATAGCGCACGCCGCCAGCCTGCTCATCATAGGAAGACATAGGTCCCACCTTCGGCCCTTTCCAGAGCGAATCGCTGGGCAGGAAAACGCCAGGCCGGTAAGCCAGTGCTCCTCTCAGGTGGTCGGCACCCCGCGTGGAGGTGGCCAGTCCAAGCTGGTAGGCCTTGTTCGCGCGCAGGCTATCACCGCCGGCCGTAGCCAGGATGCCCTTGCTGTGGCTGACATAGTTGAGGGCACCGTTGCCCACCTTTGCCGCGGCACGCAGGACTCCCTCTCCCAGCACCGCGCCGAACCCCTCTCTGCGGCCAAGCTGGTGCACCATCTCAATTATTGCCTCATAATCGCCCCAGTCCAGCTCGATGCCACCTGTGTCCTCCCTGCTTATCAGCCCGCGCTGGTACCACTCCATCGCCGCGGCGATTAGCTGGCCAACCTCACCCACGTCCAGACCATACTGATTGCAGAGCTTATGGGCCTTCAGGATAGATGCCGGGTCGGTGTTATCACAAAGGAGGCCAAAGTATAGCTGCGTGGCGAACTCCACCTTGCCGCCCTTCTCTCCGGCGTAGGGGCCCTCCTTGATTTCCCAGAAATGCTGGCAGTGGTTGGCACAGCCAAAGCAGGCCCGGTTCTTCACCCCGAATTTCTTTTTCATCGCCTCATGGCGCAACGCCTCGAACCGGTCCGAGGTATCCGCTTCCTGGATATTCTTAATAGGGAAGGGCGCTACCTTGCGTTCCTTGTCGAATAGCTCTGTGGTGCCGTAGATGCTGAAGGTGGGATAGCGCATGTTGTGCACCAGGCGTTCCTGCAGCTCTTTGGCGAGATTACGGCAGCCTTCCGGGTCGGCAACCTTCACGCCTCTGGTGCCCCGCACGGCAACGGCTTTCAGGTTCTTGGACCCCATCACGGCGCCCATTCCCGTCCGCCCGCAAGCGCAGTGCTCGCTATTTATTACTGTGGCCACCCGCACCAGGTTTTCCCCTGCCGGCCCGATGTAGGCCAGCACGGTGCCCGGGTCGCCAACCTCCTGCTTGATGATATCGTCGGTCTCCTCGGTGCTCTTGCCCCAGAGGTGCCCGGCGTCTCTCAGTTCCACGGTATCGTTGTTAATCCACAGGTATACGGGCTTTGGGGCGCGGCCGGAAATCACGATGTGGTCATAGCCGGCAAACTTCAACTCGGCGCCAAAGTGACCCCCGGCATTGGAGTCCCCGAGTATGCCGGTCAGCGGCGATTTGCCGCTCACGTTGACCCGGCTGGAGGCCACCATGGTACCCGTTATGGGGCTAGAGCCGAAGATGAGCCGGTTTTCCGGGCCGAGGGGGTCCGTATTCGGCCCGGTCTCTTCATACAGGATACGGGTGTTAAGCCCTCTGCCACCCAGATAGTTTAGTCTCAGGTAGTCGCTCAGCGGCGCCTTCTCTACCTTCCCCGAGGTCAGATCCACCCGCAGGACTGTCCCTGCCCAGCCAAACATTTCCTACTTCCTCCTGATACGGACAAGCCAAAGCTTTCAGCAGTCGGCCATCAGCCATTGATTTACACACTAATGAGCTGAAAGCTGACGGCTGAGTGCTGACTGCTATTGTTTCCTCTGTCGCGCGTTCTTATCATCAACAGATTTGTCATCTTGAGAACAGGAGAGCCGGCCACACCAGCCACCACTTTCCCCATTGTCCCGGACTACACCCTTTCATGGACCGCTTTGAGCTGTTCTGCCAGGGCCCGCTGTTTGAATAGCATGGCAGTATCGGCTTCCTCGAACTTCAGGGCACCCGTAGGGCAGAAGGCCACGCACTCTGGTGCCCCGTCACACAGCTCACACTTCACCACAACTTGCTCCTCGCTGGAGAAGGCTATATTGCCAAAGGGACACGCCAGGGTGCACATCTTGCAGCCGGTGCATTTCTCACGGAGCACCTTGACGACCCCGGTGTCTTTGTTTTTGATGATGGCATCTTCGGGACAGACCTCGATGCAATAGGGCCGGGTGCACTGGAAGCAGGTCACGGGGAGGCAGAATACTTCCGTATAGCCGTGGACATGGATGCGCGACCGTGCCGGGTTAAACTCCCGGGCATACTTGAGAGAACAGGCTAGCTCACACAGGCGGCACCCATAGCACTTGTCCACATCCACCGCTATCATCTTCATGGCTCGTCCGCTGTTCGCAAGCTCCCCTACTACCGTTGCAAAAGTTAAGAGTTGAAAGGTTCGGTAAGGTCAAACTAATTAATGTCTGATGACTGAATAATAGCGCTCTCAAAAGCGCAAAGTCAAACCGAAGCGGCCTGGGCTTTCTTGATAGCACCAACTCCCCATGAGAGTGGACAGGAAGCCCAACCCTCCAGTGCTTAGTTGCGAAAGCGAGCGAAATATTAGACAACTCGATACCGCTCACCCCTTCGCTTCGCTCAGGGCAGGCTCTGCGCTTGTCGAAGGGTGGTTCGACAGGCTCACCACGAGCGGATAATAATGACGCCTTCTCAGCAACTAAGCACTAGAAACCATACCAGGTGGTGATATTCTGGAAAGGCTCCCGCTTGCTCTCCAGCTTATTGGCCGGGTGCGTCCAGTCCGGGTAGCCGATGGCCAGGCAGATAACGATTCGCTTGGACTCCGGCACACCTGTGAAGCGCCGGAAAATATCGGCATACATTATGTCATGGATGCAGGTGCCCAGGCCGAAATCCAGGGCGGCTAAGGCGATGGTCTGGGTGATGAGGCCGCTATTGAACATGGTGGCGCTCTCCCCCAGGGACTTGTCCGCCGCAATGACAATCGCCGTCGGGGCGTTGTGAAAGCGGAAAGTCCCTTTGTCCCACTCCCGGCGCCTGGCCCGGTCCTCCCAGGGAATGCCCAGCAGCTCATAGATCTGCGCCGCCTGCTCCACCTGGCGCCGGCGGTAGATACCGGTCAGTGGCCGCTGCCCGGGGACACCCTCGGCAGGTGGCACACCGGCCTCGAAGGCCTCCAGGTCAGCCTGCCTGATCTTGTTCAACGCCTCCCCGGTGACAACATGGAACTCCCAGGGCTGCGTGTTCAGCGATGAGGGTGACCGCACGGCAACCGCCAGTATCTGGCTGATAGTCTCCCTGGCGACTGGCTCCGGTTTGAAGCCCCTGATGCTCTTTCTCGCCTTGATGGCCTCGATCATGTCCATGCTATCTCCTCTCATGAAACGCTACCACACCGCCACGCTACTTCGCACCGCCTTGCAGTATATAAGCCAAGAAACATCTTGTCAATGCGGTAACGAGCAAGGATCCCGAAATCAGCGGTTCATTCTGTAGGTCGGGTTTCCTAACCCGACTTGAAGTGGCGGGCAGGTTGGGAAACCCGACCTACGGTGGCCAATCGCTGATTTTGGGAAGGGTCTCCTTGTTTGACTTTGCGCCAGTGATGGGCTATTGTTCTTTAGTCAAAGGGTAGTGAAGAATGACGGAGAAGGAAGTACAGGAGTGCAGCCAGGCGCCAACGGCCGCGGCACCGCCGGCAAAGAGACCGCATAGATGGCTGCGGTTGGCCATGCTGCTGGCCAGCCTGATAGCCATCAGCTTTGTATTGGCCTACCTGCTGCAGAGGCTTTTCACCCACCTTCAGATTGGCACCGACGGTCTGGCTTGGATTGTCTATCTTAGCCTGTTCCTGGTCTTCCTGGTGACAAACCTGACTATCCTGGCACCGGTGCCGGTGGCCACCGCCATCATGATTGCCACAGCTACCCAGTGGGACCCCTTGCTGGTAGCCCTGGTCTCCAGCCTCGGGGGCACCTTCGGCGAACTGAGCGGCTACTACGCCGGTTACCTGGGCAAGAAGCTGGTTATCGCCGACTATATTACCTGGTATGAGCGAATACGCGGCTGGATAAATAAGTATGGCTTCTGGGCCATATGGCTGATCGCCCTGCAGCCTGTCCTGCCCTTTGATGTGGCCGGCCTCCTGGCCGGAGCGATAAAGATGCCGCTGTGGAAGTTCCTGCCGTCACTCTGGACGGGTAAGTTCATCAGGTACCTCTTGCTCTGCTACGCCGGCGCCGGCCTCATCCAGTTCTTACCGCCATGGTTCCGCGTGTTGTGAGTAACGAGTGTGGCGTCATTGCTTCGTATTGCCGCCGTTGTTCGGGAGGGGCAGCTCCACCAGGATCCGCGTCCCTTGACCTACGGCGGAGCTGATGGCGAGGTTGCCGCCAAGGAACTGCACCCGTTCCCGGATGCCACGCAAGCCGCTGGATGTAAATGACACTTTGGCCGGGTCAAAACCGGCACCATTATCTTCGATACGTAGTGTCATCTTAGCGTGGTCGGCGCGGATGTGGACGGCCACGTTGTCCACGCCGGCGTGGCGCACCACGTTGGTCAGCGCCTCTTGGACTATGCGATAGACCGCGGTGCCAATATCCGAATCAAACTGTCTCTCCATCCCCGCATGTCTGAAGTCCACCCTTATCTTGGTGCGGGTGGCAAAATTGCTCAGGTACCACTCCAGCGCGGGCAGCAGGCCCAGGTCATCGAGGACGCCCGGCCGCAGGCTAAGGGACAGGCTGCGCACCTCCGCCAGTATCTCACCTGTCAGTTTCTCCGCCTCAGCTATCGCTGGGGGCAAACCTTCACCCAATGACTGCCTGGCCTTTTGAAACAGCAGTTTCAGCACTGTCAGCTGCTGGCCAACCTGGTCATGTAGCTCGCGGGCGATGTCCCGCCGCTCCGCCTCCTGGGCCTGGACCAGGCGATTGGAGAGGGACCGCAGCTCCGCCTCCGTCCGCTTTTGCTCGGTGACGTCCTGGACGGTGCCCGTAAGATGGAGCGGACGCCCGGAAGCATCAAGTGTCACCTCGCCTCTTTCATGCAGTATCCGCTCGGCACCGCCCCGCCGGACAATGCGGTAGTCAATGCTGTAAGCCGTGCCCTTGTGCAAAGCTTCGTTTATCGCTTGCTGCACTGCCATGCGGTCATCGGGATGAATTGATCCCAGGAAGTCCTGATGAGTGACACCGGGTTTTCCTTCATTCACACCAAAGATGCGATAGACCTCTTCCGAGCACGTCACCCTGTCGCGGACGGCGTCCCAGTCCCAGTTGCCCAGGTGGCCGATACGCTGTGCCTCAAGAAGGCTGGCCTGGCTCCGCCGCAGCGCCGCCTCTGTCTGGAAGTGGCTGATACCCTGCCCGATGAGCGGCGACAGCGATTCAATGGCGGCCACCATTGGCTCTGACAAGAGACCCGGACGCTCGTCTGCCAGGTGAATAGCCCCCATAATCTTTTCGTTATGACGCACGGGCACGATCACCACTGTTTTGAATCCGAACTGGGCACAGACGTGGCGATATCTTGATTGCTCTCCTGTGCTCAAACAGCCGACAAAGCTGGCCATGTCACTGCTACAGAAAGACCCGCCCGGCGTCACGGCATCCTGGGCTTCCAGCCGGTTGGCAATAACGCGTATGCAGGCGCACTGGTCCCGGTTGATGGAAAGGGGGTTTTCCTGCTCGATGAACTCGGGGCTGAAGCCGGCGTAGGAGAGATAGGGAATGTTCCCGTCGCTATCCAGCCAACGGATGCCGATACAGCGGCAGCGGCTCCAATTGCTCATCAGGGCCAGAGCCTTAGGGAAGCACTCCTCCGCCGAGGGGGACTGCCAGAAGAGCCGGACCAGGGCACTGGTAAGGTCACCGAACCTTTCCAGTTCGGCACGCTCTCGCCGGTTCTTGGCGTCCGCCAGCTCCCGTCGGACCACCGGGACAAGCCTTTTCAGGCTGTCTTTCTGGACGCAGTCATGAGCACCGGCCCGCATCAGCGCCACGGCCGCGTCTTCCCCGATTTTGCCGGAGACGACGATGAACGGTAAGTCAAGCCCCTTTTCTTTGACCAGTTCCAGGGCTTGCAGCCCGCCGAAGCCCGGCATGATATAGTCGCAGAGGATGACGTCCCAGTCCTGTCCCTCAAGGGCGCGGTCCATCTCCTCGGCACTATCCACCTGCTGGTGCAGAGGGGAGTAGCCCGCTTTCTTCAGCTCCCTGAGGAGCAGTGCGGCATCCTGCTCCGAGTCATCAACAATCAGCACACGCAGGGGTAACATGGCGCTCTCTTCCCACATTACCTGTCAATGACATAATTGTCAAATCCTATCTCGGATGAGCTTGCCGCGAAACGCCCAAGCCCGTTTAGGGGCCAGCACGATCACAGTCAGCCGGAGCTGCCCTCACCCCCTTAAGTCCCCCCTCCCATACGTGTGGGAGAGGGGGAAATTATTTCAAAGAAGGGGGGCGAAGCCTCCTCCCTTACTCAACCCCCTTCCCTTTGGGAAAGGGGTTAGGGGGATGGGTATTCCCTGTGGCAAAGGCAAGAACTTCTATCGAGCCCCACGACTTTCAACAACAGCAGAGCGCTCCTTGTTTACCTGGCGCGACACTGGCATATTCTATCAAGACGTTTCCCAATATCGTGCAGTATGGTAGAATTGGCATGTCGGCGGACAAGATTAGACTCAGGATGCCGCATAAAGCCAGCAAGCGCGGATTCAACCACAAATGGAGGTGGATGTCATATGTCGGTAGAAGTTGCCAAAGCGACAGAAGACAGGTGGGTGAGAAGCATCTGCGGGATGTGCTACGGGAACTGCTCCATTCGAGTGCATGTCGTAAACGGTGTTGCCGTGGCCCTGGAGGGCGACCCCGAGTTCAACGTATGGGGCGAGAGGCGGCACCTGCGGCAAGGCCATTTCGGCCCTGCAAATCCTGTATGACCCGAACCGCATCAACTATCCGGTAAGGAGAACGAATCCGGAGAAGGGCCTGGGTGTTGACCCAAAGTGGCAGCGCATCTCCTGGGATGAGGCCCTGGGAGAGATTGCCGAAAAGCTAAGCGCGATTCGCAAAGATAATCCGGACAAGCTGCTTATCTTCAACGGCCCCAATGTGGGCAGGACCGGGACTTGCCTCTTGATTCTGGGGCAATGGCGGATGGCTTTTGGCTCGAAGAATTGGAACGAGGCCGGAGCGGGCCTGCACTGTGGGGATGCCTCTCACCTGGGCGCTGGCATGAACCACGCCTCCTGGTCAATTACGCCTGACTTCAAGTATGCCCGCTATATCCTTATGTTCGGTGCCGGCAAAGGAGTGGGGACAGGACATTCTATGGCAATGGTCGGCAGGGAGAGGGCGGATGCTGCCTACCGGGGGCTGAAGGTTATTGCCTTTGACCCAATCTGTCACGCCTCCGGCGGCAAGGGCACCGAGTGGGTGCCCATCCTGCCGGGCACTGACCTCATCGTTTGTTTGGCTATGGCGAACCTGCTGGTCAACGAATGGGGAATATACGATAAAGAGTTCCTTATGCAGAAGACCAATGGCCCCTATCTGATAAAAGCCGATGGTCGCTATGTCAGGGATGACGAAGGTGAGCCATTGCTGTGGGACATGGCTGACGGGACCGCGAGAAACTGGAAGGCGGATGTCAAGGAGCCGGCACTGGAAGGGGAGTTTGAGGTAAGGGGGGTGAAGTGCCGCCCGGCCTTTGCCGTCATAAAGGAGCACCTCAGGCAATATACTCCGGAGTGGGCAGAGAAAATATCTACGGTGCCGGCAGCCACCATAAGACGTGTGGCCCGCGAGTTCGGGGAAAACGCCAATATCGGCGGCTGCATAACGATTGATGGGGTAACCCTACCCTACAGACCAGTCGCGGCGATACAGTTCCGTGGCGGTAGCGGCCACAGCAATGGCTTTCATACCTACCTGGCGGTGGACTTGCTGAACCACCTCGTAGGGGCGTGTGAGGTGCCGGGAGGGGCTATTGGCTGGGTGGCCAGGAGCTTCGGTAACCCCTGGACAGGGACTCTAAAATGGGACCCCAAGGCTACCAAAGATGGCCACCTCACCTCGACAAACTGGCCCTCCTTCATGCCCGGCACCTGGCCGCACTCCGAGCCGAAATTGCCCAAGACGCTGGCTTTGAATGACCTGTTTACCTGCTGCCCGGGCTTCTCTTCCTTTCCCTTCAATGAGCAGTCACAGGAGTTCTACCAGAAGCTCGGTTTGACCTACCGGGCTGAGGCGATGTTCGGTTTCACCAGCAACATGGCCGTCACGACCCATGAGCTGGAGAATACCGAGAAATTCCTCAAGAGCGTCCCCTTCATCGCCGGCAGCTACATCTTCCATAACGAGACCACGGAGGGCTTTTGCGATATAGTTTTGCCTGATACCTGCGGTCTGGAGACGCTTTCGGCAGTCGGGGCTGATATGTTCGCCCACTGCCATCCGGTGGGGCTGCTGGATCATACTTTCCCTATCCAGCAACCGGTCGTCCCACCCATGTATGAGCGGCGGTCTTTTGAAGATGTGCTGAATGAGCTGGCTATCCGCATGGGCTTCAGCAAGGAGTACTATACTCACATCAATTACAGCAATGGCACTATGCTCGGTGCGCCCCCGCCTTTGGATGTTGACAAGATATACACCTGGGAGGAGATATGCGACCGCATACTCGTCGCCCGATTCGGCCCGGAGCGCAATCTGGAGTGGTTCAGGGAAAATGGTTTTGCCCGATGGCACAAGGACGTCAAGGAGGCCTACTGGCGACCGTTTATCAATGCCAGGTCCTCAATTTATATGGAGTTCCTCATTGACCACGGTGAAGAGATAAAGAAGATTTGTGAGCCACGCGGCGTCAAGGTTGACCTGGAACAATATACGCCTCTCCTGAGCTGGTTCCCTCCGGCGCCTCGCCGCGAGAGGAATCCCGAGCTGGATTTGTATGCCTTTTCCTATAAAGATGTCGTGCATACGGGCAGTGGCACTCACGGCATCCCCTGGCTGGCTGAGATTAGCGACCGGAACCCGTGGCATAACTTCATCATGATCAACCGGAAGACAGCAGAAGCGAAGGGGCTGAAGGACTTGGACTGGGTCTATCTGGAGAACGCCCGCGGGCGGAAGGCCAAGGGCAGGGTTCACACAATGGAGGGAGTGCACCCGCAGTGCGTGGCGCTCATCGTCGGGGCTGGTAAATTTGCCCAAGGGATGCCCCTGTCCCGCAACAGAGGGACTAATATGAATGTCCTGCTCGAGGGCGATTTAGACCATTGCTGTCCTATCAGCTTGAATATCGAGACCTCGGCCAGAGTGAAGATTTATAAGGCTACGGAGTCAGACCCAAGGATGGTCTATAAAGCGAGTAAGCCAAGACATAACCTGATAGATTCTTAGATACACCCTGAAAGCTCCGGATATGTTCAATCTGGTGCTTTGCGGGGCCTGACACGTTGATACGAAGGAGAAGGAGGACGGCATGACGGACGCCTATACTGACCTGGCGGGGAGGCTGGGCTACGGGGGCTCGGAAAGAATGAAGAGAGTATTGCGGAAGATTATGGATGCCGAGGAGTCGGGCCTTGTGGCAGGCCTCCCCGCCACAGTGGAAGAGATCTCCGGCAGGTTGGGTAAGCCCGTGGATGAGACACACCGTCTGCTGGACGGGCTATTTGAGAAGGGCCTTATCTTCATGACTTCTAAGGGTTACCAGTTCGCCCGCAGTGTCCTCCAGCTACATGATGCCACCGGCAGCAACGCGAGCCTGGATGCCACCTATGGGCGGGAGCTCCTTGACCTGTGGAAGGAGTTCTGTGATGCGGAATGGTTCCAGGACCGGGCGAAGACCGCCCAGGAGCGGGAGAAGCCGGCCTGGAGAATCGTCCCAGCCCTCGGTGTGACCGCCCCGGGGAGCCGGATTCTCCCGTCTGAGGACCTGGAGCTTATTCTGGAGAGGGCAACTCGCTTTGCCGTTGTCCCCTGCCCCTGCCGCCGCATCGCCCGGAGCTGTAGCCGTCCCCTTGATGTCTGCCTTCAGCTTAGCCGTGGGGCGGAATACGCCATAAACCGCGGGAGCGGAAGAGAGCTGACGCGGGAGGAGGTCATGGAAGTCCTGCGGCAAGCAGAGGAAGCAGGGCTGATACACACCGTTCCTAACTCGGCTGAGGTCACCTCGGTCATATGCAACTGCTGCTCCGATTGCTGCATCCTCTACTATCCCCTCATGAAATATGGCGGGCTGGAGAAGGGTGTTGCCCGGAGTCGGTTCCAGGCAGATGTGGACCAGGCCCTCTGCACCGGGTGTCAGGACTGCATCGAGCGCTGCCAGTTTGATGCCCTGGAGATGGTCCGCGTTGTGGGACAGAAGAGGCTCAAGGCCAGGCTGGATCCGGACAGGTGCTACGGGTGCGGCCTGTGCGCCGTGGGCTGTGAGGCGCGCGCCATAAAACTCGCCGAGGTACGCCCTCCCGAGTGGGCGGCGGTCTCATAGCTGCATTTTCCCGAAGCTCGCCATCCCACTACCCCCTTCTCATGCAGTGGGCTTTGCCCAAGAAGTCCCCACCCCCTGTCATTCTAAGCTTAGCGAAGAATCTTTTCGTGTGCCCTTTTGCTAATGCGAAGCCTGAGATTCCTCGTCGCGGAGTTCACACTGAGCGAAGCGAATGTGCTCCTTAGAAGGACATTTTGGGCAAGGCCCATGCAGTGGAAGGGCATGCAGTGGAAGGGATATCTGCGATAATGGGGGTTTTGCCGTTTCGTGGGACGCTCCGTCCGGCTCTTCTTGAATAAGAGACATCCGCTTTGCTAAGATAACAAGAGGCTATCCGCAACGGGGGCCGTTAGCTCAGTTGGTAGAGCAGTGGACTTTTAATCCATTGGTCGCAGGTTCGAGTCCTGCACGGCCTACCATAAATTTAGCTTTGCGCTTCAGCTTTAAAAACGCCAAGAGCTGTGTGGCCCCATTGAGGAAGGGTCCAAATAAGGTGTTGGGCATCTGCAGGACTACCTGTGTCTTCCCAGCAAGAGCAACGCATGTCCCGGCAGCCGCTGCCCCCGTCAATTCGCCACCTTGACCGGCAGCGGACAACTTGTGTAGAATAAAGGCATTAAAGAGCACCTGAACAACTGAGCTTCTCTCCGAGTCACGTTTCCTGGCCCGCCTGCGGCGGGATGGAGCGTGACCGATGGGTACCGCTGGAAACGGTGGTGCCTCCCGTGTTTGGAAAGGAGGGTATTGAGAATGGCATTTATTGTGCCTATCATACGAGCACCTCCTTAAAGAGGTGCTTTTTTTATGGTTCATTTTCGACTATTGCTAAAGAAATTAAGGAATAAAACAAACAAGAATGAAGAATGCTGTTTTTTCTTTTATTGGCCTATTGTTATTAGCCAGTCTTGTGCTGGGAATAGCCGGATGCAGCAAGCCCTCTTCACTGACACCTGTGTCTTCACCTACGCCGGCAGCGCCGCCCAAACCGGCGAATCCTGCGCTTATCCTGGCCACCACCACCAGCACCCAGGACTCCGGGCTGCTCGATGTGCTGGTGCCCATATTCCAGCAGAAGACCGGCTATGTGGTGAAGCCCATAGCCGTGGGCACTGGCCAGGCCATGGCAATGGGGGAGAGGGGCGAGGCCGATGTCCTGCTGGTGCATGCCCCTGAATCCGAGGTGAAATTCATGCAGGCCGGGCATGGCGTGAATCGCAAGCTGGTCATGCACAACGATTTCATTATTATTGGCCCGTCGGCTGACCCAGCAGGTATCAAAGAGACGACTTCCGCCGCTGCGGCCCTGAAGAAAATAGCGGCGGCTAAGACCCTGTTCATCAGTCGCGGGGACAACTCGGGGACAAACCAGCTTGAGCTGAAGCTCTGGAAGACTGCTAGCATTGATGTTAAGGGGCAGACCTGGTACCAGGAGTCCGGCCAGGGCATGGGCGCCACTCTTGGTATTGCCGCCGAGAAGCGGGCCTACACCATTACCGACCGTGCTACCTACCTGGCACTGAGGAAAAACCTGGGACTGGACATACTGGTGGAGAAAGACCCTATCCTGCTCAATATCTACCACGTCATCCAGGTGAACCCGCAGAAGTCTGACAAGATAAACGCCGAAGGTGCCAAGGCATTTGCCGACTTCATGGTATCACCGGAGACACAGGAGATAATCCGTAACTTCGGCATAGACAAATTCGGCGAGCCTTTGTTCTTCCCCGATGCCGGTAAGACGGAGGCGGAGCTGGGCAGCGTATAGTGTATATGCCCGAAATAACATTTGTGATGTACTTTGTTTCCATTCCGGCCCCATATCAGGTTACGTGTTCACCCTGAAACGAAAGGCTAGAAACACAACATTAGCCAAGATTAGTCAGCGGGAATAAGTGTAAATATGGACCTGATACTGCAAGGGATTGTCCAGGCTTTTCAGCTACTGGTGCGCGGCGACCCGGAGATGCTGCGGGTCGCCGCGCTATCGCTGGCGGTATCACTGGGGGCCACAGCCATCAGCCTGGTGCTGGGGGTCGCCTCCGGAACAGCCATCGGCCTGACCAAATTCATGGGACGGCGCTTTCTGGTCAGCTTGATAAACACAGGCATGGGCTCGCCGCCGGTGGTGGTGGGTTTGATAGTAACCATTCTGCTGTGGCGCAATGGCCCATTGGGCGCCCTTGGCCTGCTCTACACGCCTTTTGCCATGGTGATTGCCCAGGTTATTATCTCTTTGCCGATAGTCACTGGCTTCACCATCGCTTCCATTCAGCAGGTGGACCCCAAGCTCCGTCTCCAGATCCTGTCCCTGGGCGCCTCGCGCTTCCAGATGCTCTGGCTCTTCCTGAAGGAAACTCGCTTGCCCTTGCTGGCGGCGGTCATGGCCGGCTTCGGTGCCATTATATCCGAGGTCGGCGCCTCCATGATGGTCGGTGGCAACATCCCCGGGCAGACTCGCGTGCTCACTACAGCGATTGTTATGGAGACCAGCAAGGGCAACTTTGCCCTGGCCATTGCCCTGGGCGTAATCCTGATGGTGCTGGTCTTCCTGGTCAACATGGCCCTGACAATAATTCAGCAGCGGAGCCGGGCACGATGAGCCAGGACCATATCATGCTGGAAGCGCGAGACCTATCTGTGGTCCTGGGCGGCCACGAGGTCATTGCCATACCATCGCTTACGGTTATGTCCAACGAGGTGCTGGGCATCATCGGCCCCAATGGCTCAGGGAAAACGACTCTCCTCCTTTCGCTGGCGCTCCTGCTGCGGCCGGCAGGCGGCAGTATCCTTTACCAGGGGCAGCCCGTCGCGAATGGTGTTGCGGCACTGCGCCTGCGCCGGCGGTTCGCCGTGGTCTTCCAGGAGACGCTCCTGCTCAGCGGGAGCGTCTGGGACAATGTGACGCTCGGCCTGCACCTCCGCGGTGTTGGCAAGGAAGAAACGGTGGCCCGGGCCAGAAAATGGCTGGCCCGCTTCGGCATCGCGGCACTGGCCAAAAGGCAGGCACGGACCCTTTCCGGCGGTGAGGCCAAGCGTGTCAGCCTGGCCCGCGCCTTTGTCCTGCAGCCGGAGGTCCTCTTCCTGGACGAGCCATTCACGGCCCTGGACAGCCCCACCCGCCAGGCCCTTCTGGATGATTTCGAGAGCGTCCTGCGGGAGACCAGGGTGACTACCGTCATGGTCACCCACGACCGGAACGAAGCGATTGTGCTGGCCGACCGGGTGGCGGTGCTCATGGACGGGCGTATTCGCCAGGTGGGGACGCCGGAGGAGGTATTCTCTTACCCGGTGGATGAGGAGGTGGCCCGGTTTGTCGAGGCAGGCAATGTTTTGCGCGGCGTGGTCAGCGCCCAGAGCGGCGGGCTGGCCACTGTAGCTGTGGGTGACCACCACTTTGACGCCGTCTCCGACCTCGCTGTGGGCACCAGGGTCACCCTCTTCCTGCGTCACGAGGATGTCACGCTCACGCTACCGCCGACACAGAGTGCCCTGACCAGCGCCCGCAACCGGCTGGTTGGTAAAGTTGTCAAGGTATTCCCGCTGGGCTCCCAGGTCAGGCTTACCGTGGACTGCGGCTTTCCGCTTGTCGCCTTGGTAACCAGGCGGTCCGCAGAGGAAATGGAGCTGATACTTGGCAAAACAGTCCATGCCACCTTCAAGGCCACGGCGGTGCATGTGCTGAGGGAGTGAGATTAGATAAAACATTCAAACAATTGCGCATAGTGAAATCAAATCCTAAACCCTAAATCCGAAACAAATCCAAATTGTCTAAATCCAAATATTCTAAGCTTTTTGGTCATTTGATGTTTGAATTTTGACATTATTTAGGGTTTAGATATTAGAGTTTAGGATTTGGGTATATTCGCATATGTTTTGTGTAGCTACGCATAGAAACCCCCCACACCCTTGTATCCCCTCTACGTATCTGCTAGCATTAAGCTGTCGTGCTTTCACCGACGCCCGAATATCGGGCGCGTGCTGGCAAACACCAGAGTGCGGCAATGCTATAATAAAATAGTGACTGCTGCAGGGCACAAGGAAGGAAGATGGTAAAGACGAATCCTCGCCTTACGGAAAGCGTGCGCGGGGCCGGCTGAGCGGCCAAACTGGGTCCGGGTGACCTCACGGAAGCACTATGTGGCCTGTCCTACTTCTCCAGCCCAAACGTGCTGCGGGGCGTGGACAGCATGGACAATGCCGGCGTCTATAAGATTACGGATGACCTGGCGCTGGTGCAGACGGT
>JACQTX010000210.1 GCA_016210585.1 Chloroflexota bacterium | reverse complement strand
TCTATGATGTAAGTGTTAGTGAATAAGTATAGATGTTCGTATGCCCTTTGACCTTCTGTTTGGATCCAATCCGAAATATAAATGCTCTGTATCTCTTCTGGACATATCCTTCTAGCCGCTTGCAACGTTTTTTCTATTTTGTTAATCAGTGTTTCGGTATTAATATCTATTGAATTAAGGTAGTCAATAAACATGTTCATTTCTTAACCTCCCTATTTCTAACTTCCATAATCATGCCTTCGACATAATGAAGGATATGACCTAAGTAGTTCGGTATGAATTCATCACTTTCATAATCCCACTGCCATTTCGAGTCCGATGACTTCACCTTTCTGCGACGTTCTTCATAATACTTATGTGTGAGTCTATTTATAGCTTCCTGCAGCTGAGTCGTAACCTGTATTTCGACTTTAATAGGTATTTTCTCACTATTAAAGTCCAACGTAGGAATACTATACTCTCTTTCCACGTAAAGGTGAGCGGCATAGTATCCTTCCTCTCTTGCCTCCCAATCGACATTCGTGGTCAGAACAGGGATATTGCATAGTTGCTGAAGTCTTTCTACCAGAATCTCAACCCCGTCAAGATACTTCACTACAACCATAGTTCTCACAATATCATTTATTTTGGAAAACCAATTTTCCGGTGTAACCCAACCTCCATCAGGCGCACTGGGCCAATTCTTATTCTCAAAAGCATTCCAGCGTCCAGTTTTCAGGAAGAAGGAATCGAATCCTTTTATGTCTAAATCCAATTCGCCAGGCTTAGTCATTAAAAGAGAGTATCCGTTTGTTTTCAATCGATAAGCTGCCTCGCTCTCTTCTAGTTCATGCTTGAGACATTTCCAAAAATCGGTTTGTTCAAACTCAGAACGCACCAAAAGCGAAACGGTTTCGTAGCGCCTTTTTACCTTTGCGTCAATTTTACATCTAAGTTCTTCTTTTAGCCATTTCTCGTATGTATCTAAATCTGTTGGTCGCTCCATATCGTACTCTTTTATCTATTAGAATAATTTGTATCTGGCTGTTTTCCTGTAAGTAGGCTCTATTTATTTGTGATTCTATCTCCTCCGCTTCACAATGTAATCAGATAGGTCGCGCAGGGCCTGGCGGGCTGGCTTATCGGGCAAAGCGCCCAGGCTAGCGCAGGCCCTGTCCGCGTAGCTGGCGGCTAGCTGATAGCACTCGTCCACAATAGAGGCGCTGCGGACGATTTCAATAGCTTCCGCGATGGCCTGTCCGGCGTCTTTACCGCGTTTCCGGAAGACTTCCTTGACCGGGTTATCGCCCGGATAGCGTTCCAGGATGCACAGGGCTGGCAATGTGAGGGTGCCCTGGACCAGGTCAGAGCCTACCGGTTTCCCCAGCTCCTCTTCGCTGGCGGTGAAGTCCAATATGTCATCCACGATTTGAAAGGCGATGCCCGCATCATAGCCATAGGCACGTAAGGCCTGGATAGATGCCTCCGGGGCCTCACTCAAAATGGCGCCGCACTCGGTGCAGGTGGCCAGCAAGGCCGCCGTCTTAGCGGCAATTCTCTTGAGGTACTGCTCACGGGTCTGGTCCGGGTTGAAGGCATTGAAGGACTGGTTTATCTCGCCGCCGGAGAGGACCTGCAATGTCCGGGCGGAGAGCCTGATGACACGCAGATTGCCAGTAGTCGCCGCAAACTCCTCGGCCCAGGCGAACAGGTGGTCGCCTAGCAGCACAGCCTTGTCTATGTCCCACAGGCTGTTGATGGTCGGTTTGCCCCGCCGTGTGTCAGCGGAGTCAACGGCATCATCATGTATCAGGGTCGCCGTGTGCAGCAGCTCCACCGCCGTGGCCATGAGCAGCAGGGAGTCGAGGTTATAGCGATAGAGCTTGCCCGCCAGCAAGACCAGTGCCGGGCGGATACGCTTGCCGCCATCGCCAAGGCTGTGCTCAAGAAGTTTGGCCAGCGGCGCAAAATCAACCTTGCTCAGTGCCTCTAGCTTCTCTTCCACCTTGGCCAGGTCTTCCTGTACGGGTGCATAGATATGATTGAGTGACAATAGTCTCTCCCGCTACACCGTTGCCAGGCCGAGCCGAGCGCTTTCCGCCTCGACAACCTTTTCATCCAGCTTGGTAAAAAGTGGCTTCGGTGGCAATAGTACCTGCCCGGGGACGGGCACAGCCAGGTCCCAGCCGCCTTCGCCAACACTGCCTTTGAAGCCGAGGAACTCGTGCAGCTTCTGTGCGCTGAAGGGCAGGAAGGGGTAAAGCACTGTTTTCAGACAGGAAAGAACGGCAATGGCAGTGTATAAGGCCATCGCCGTGGCCGGCCGGTCCTGCCCGATTGTTTTCCAGGGCGATTTATCGTCGAGATAGCGGTTGGCCCCTTGGGCCAGCAACATCGCTGTTTTGATGGCATCTTTGAAATGGCAGCCGTAAAGGAGGTTATCCATGGTGCTGAGGGCGCTGTGTGCCTTCGCAATCATCGCCTGGCTGGCGCTGTCAAGCTCGCCGGGTGCCGGCACACAGCCGTTGAAATGGCGGTAGGTAAAGGTAAGCACCCGGTGCGCCAGGTTGCCGTAGGTGGCTACTAGCTCATCATTGTTGCGGCGCACGAACTCACGCCAGGAGAAGTCCATGTCTGATGTCTCCGGCATATTGGCCGAAAGCAGGTAGCGTAGCGGGTCAGGGTCGTAGCGGGCGAGGTAGTCCGGCAGCCAGACCGCCCAGTTGCGGCTGGTGGAGAGCTTTTTCCCCTCAATGGTTAGGAACTCGTTTGCCGGGACATCGTAGGGCAGATTGAGATTGCCGTAGCCCATGAGCATGGCTGGCCAGATAATGGTGTGAAAGGGTATATTATCTTTGCCGATGAAGTAGTAAGTCCTGGCGTCACCCTGCCAGAAGGCCCGCCAGCGCTCCGGGTCACCGGTGGACTTTGCCCACTCCTTGCTCGCCGAGAGGTAGCCGATAACGGCCTCAAACCACACGTAAAGGCGTTTGCCTTCGTAGCCGGGCACGGGCAGCGGGATGCCCCACTCTATGTCACGGGTGATGGCCCTGTCTTTCAGCCCCTCCTCGAGGTAGCGGACAGTGAAGTTCCAGACATTCGGCCGCCAATGTGTCTGCTGTTTTACCCAGTCCAAAAGTCGGTCGCTGAAGGCGGTCAGCTTCAAAAAGAAGTGCTCGGAGTATTGGAACTGCGGAGGCGTGCCGCAGGTGCGGCAACGCGCCTCGATAAGCTCCACCGGGTTCATCGGGCGACCGCACTGGTCGCACTGGTCACCGCGGGCGCCGGCATAGCGGCAGAAGGGACAGGTGCCCTCCACGTAGCGGTCAGGCAGAAAGCGCTGGCAGCGGGGACAGAAGGGCTGCAGGACCTTGTCCTTGTAGATATAGCCCTGGCGCAGCAGGGTGAGAAAAATATCCTGCGAGACGGCGGCGTGGTTGGGCGTCTCCGTATGCGTAAAAAGGTCGAAGGAAATGCCCAGCTTTTGCCATGATTCGAGGAACTCCTGATGGTATCTGCTGGCGACCTCCGCCGGTGTTTTGCCCTCCTGCTCCGCCTTCAGGGTTATGGGCGTGCCGTGCTCGTCCGAGCCGGAGACCATCAGCACCTCGTCGCCCTTCATGCGGTGGTAGCGGGCGAATATGTCCGGCGGCAGGTAGGCGCCCGCCACATGTCCCAGGTGCAGTGGCCCGTTGGCATAGGGCCAGGCCACCCCGATGAAAATCCTTTCGCTCACAGCTACCTTTCGAGGAACAAACTGCTATTATTCTAGCATAAACGATGAAGGCGGGACTACTTGCGGCCCATTAACTTGCGGCCCGCTAGTGTCTCTCTTGACAAACCGTGTTGCGCATGTTATAAACAACTACCATGTCTGAATTGCAGCAGGCACCAAGAAACAAACGTGAGGGGGGTGAGAGATGACATAGTGAACTGGGCGCGCCGGACCAGGCAACCTAATTCTGATTAGGAGGTTCGCATGCACAAGAAGGGACTCTCCAAGATGGTATCCGGTATTTCCTTGATTCTAGTATTGGCTTTGACACTTGGCGTCGCTTGTGCTGGCCCGGCAGCGACTGTGACCGTTACCGCGCCAGCGCCGCCAGCGGTAACGGTAACCGCGTCACCAGGAGCTAGCCCAGCGGCAACTCCGGTCACCCCAGGCAAATATGTCATCAGGTTCAATGTTCCTTATCCACTCAACCTGGCCATCCTACCCGTCATCGGGTTCCGGCCTGGCGGCAGGTTTGAGCAACTATTGACAAGGTATTCCAACGGGCAGATAAAGCTTGACATCAAGGAGGCACTCTACTCCGAGGATACCTTCTACGCTACCGGTGACGGGCGTATTGAAACGGGCACGTCCATGGTGCCTGATTTCAGCGGCACCTTGCCCGTAGCTGATTTCACTTCGCTGCCCGGTCTGACCGCACCATTCCCGACAGAGCTGTATGAGTTTGAGAGTGCCCTGTATGACCCCGGGATGATGCAGCTACTGGAGAAAGCCTACCGGAGCCAGGGCAATGTCCCGCTGGGTTTCTATGTCAGCGGCCCTCAGGTGATGTGGTCGGCCAAGAAGAAGGTGGCCACTTTGGCTGACTGGAAAGGCCTGAAGGTGCGCGCCAGTGGTCAGGTCCAGGCCTCTACGGTGAAAGCCATCGGCGCCAGCCCGGTAATCGTGACTGAAATCGAGCTATCGGAGCTGCTGGCACGGGGCACCGTAGATGCTATCCTCACTGATATACCCTATGGTGCGGCTATCGGTCTGCTTGACCTTATCCAGTTCATGAATCTCTGGGAGATTCCAGCAACCATGCAGGGTGTTATTCTTATCAATGCGAAAACATACGATGCCCTGCCCAAAGACATGCAAGAGGTACTCAAGCGCGCCGCCCGGGAGCTAAGCTTCGACCTGGACCTGGGCGAGGAGCTGGGTACCGGCTATCTGATGAACTGGGTGCAGAGCAAGGCCCAGGTAGTCACTCCCAGCAAGGACGAGGTGGACAAGATTGGCCCGCTCTTGAAACCAGTCTATGAGGAGTGGCTGGGCACCCTCAAAGGCGACCTGGCACTGGGTAAGCAAATACTCGGCATCATGGCTAAATACGGCACTGGCCCCGGCATTAAGCAGGCCCTGGAGCTATCGAAGTAAGCCAAGCCTGGCTTACTTCTCCTTCTCTACCGGAGCAATGTCCTGAAGTAGCTTCCGCCGATAACATCGGCGGAAGCTACCTGTTGTGACGAAAAGGGGGCATAGTGCGTAAGCTGATTCAGGCGATTGAAGCCATCTCTAAGGTTGGCGGGTATTTCTCCGGGGCCCTCGTCTTCATCCTGATGCTCCTCATAATGTATGAGGTGTTTACGAGGTTCGTTATCAGCAAGCCGGCAGGCTATGCCGATGAAATATCGGGCTACCTGTTCCTGGCTATCGGCTTCATTGCACTTGCCTACACGTGGCAACAGAGGGGACATGTCCGGGTTGAGGCCCTGGTGACCCGCCTGCCGAGACGAGTAGCCAGGTGGATAAGGCTGGCCACCCTCGTCATTGCCCTGGCGTTTGTCGGTCTTTCCACACAGGTCGCCTATGCCTTTCTGGTTGACATCTATAAACGGCAGCTGGTCTCCATGACCCAGCTCCGGATATTCTTATTATGGCCCCTGATTCCCCTGGGGGTGGGGTTTGCCCTGCTGTTACTTCAGATAATCGCTGAGTTTGTTCGAGCCATAGGCGCTATCAAGGAAGGCAAGGGGGAAGAGGCCATATGAGCATCGGGCTGACCGTTCTCCTGGTGATTGGTGTCTTCGTTGTGCTACTGGCGCTGGGACTGGAAATCGCTATAGCCATCGGTGTGGCCGCAGTGCTTGGCTTTGTCCTCGTTATCCACCAGCCCTTGTCGCAGATTGCCTGGACATCGTTTATGAAACTGAACAATTTTGTGCTCACGGCCGTGCCGATGTTCGTGTTTATGGGCCTGATGTTCTCCAATACTGGTGTGGTCCGCCGCCTTTTTGACGTCGCGGAGAAACTGATTGGTGGCTTCCCCGGCGGCTTGGCTGCGGCTGTCGTGGTGGCCAACGCTATTTTTGGGGCCATATCAGGTTCGGCAGTAGCCGCCGCGGCCACCTTCGGCTCTATCGCCTACCCGGAAATGGAGAGGAAAGGCTATGACTCTCGTCTCGCCCTTGGCTCGATACTGGTGGCAGGGACGCTGAGTGTTCTCATCCCGCCCAGCATCCTCCTGATTATCTTTGGCATGTTGCAGAGCGTATCCATAGTCCAGCTCTTTGCGGCCGGTGTCATACCCGGGATTCTGCTGACTATTTTGCTCCTGACTACTGTCATCGTGTGGGCGAAGCTTAGTCCCCGCGTCGCCCCGCGGGGCGGCACGTATAGCTGGAAAGAGAAGGCGATAGCGGTCAGGAATCTGCTCCCCTGGCTGGGGATTATCGGCGTGGTCCTCGGTGTCATCTTTGGCGGTATCATGACGCCCACCGAGGGTGCCGCCATGGGTGCCTTCGTCGGTATTGTTACCTCCGTAGCCTACCGGCAGTTTAGCTGGAAGGCACTGAGGGACAGTCTCCTCACCACGGCCAAAGTGACGGCGATGATTGCCCTGCTTGTTGCGGTGGCCAACATGATGGCTTTCGTTTTTCAATATGCCGCCTTGAGCAAGGCGTTTACGGCGGCTTTCAGCAGTCTGCACCTGGGGTTCTGGGGAACAATGATATTCATCTACGTCCTGTATTTTATCCTGGGCATGTTCCTCGATGACCTGTCAATGCTGATTGTAACCCTGCCCTTTATTGTCCCACTGGTGTTGAGTCTGGGGATGAAATCTCTCTGGTTTGGCATACTTTACATTGTGCTGGCAGAACTGGCCCTGGTCACGCCGCCCTTCGGCCTGTGCATTTTTGCCTTGAAAGGGGTGGTCCCCAAGTTTGATACCATGAAGATTGCCCTCAGCGGTCTTCCCTTCTACCCGGCCGTCTTTGCGCTGCTGGTGTTAATAACCGCTTTCCCACAAATCGTCCTGTGGCTGCCCAGCATCTTGCAGCGCTAGACACGAAGGACCATGCTACTGGAGGCTGTCCGAGAGGTGTCATCCCCCGTCCCGTGTCAGGGACGGGCCAGGCTCTGGTCGGGAATCATGAGGGGGGAAATGGTGGTGCTGTCGAACGGTAAGCTAGCCCCTCCGCACTCCACTCACCCCCGACTCCGAATCCGGTGCGGCTCTACTATCAGCAGCTTACCTGAATAGTGCTCCATATCGGGATGAGCCGATAAGTAGGCTATCAGCCTATCCAGGAGTTGTGGGATAACTTCGGGATGGTTTCTGACTTGAAGCGCGATGATGCCCCTATATTTGGCTGGGGTATAGGTCACAATATCGGCAAAGTCGCCATTTAAAGAAAGCAGAATAGCAGTGAGTTCCTGTGCCTTTGCGATGACAAGCTGGTCAGACGAGTCCGTGGGAATATAGTCCTTTAGCCTGATGACCTCATGTCCCGCCTTTTGCAGTGTCTGAATTGCCGAGCTGGGAACGCAATGGTCGGCAAAGAACCTGAGACTCACGCAGTGGCAACCTCGAACTCCGCCAGCTCCCGGGCGTAGTCCAGGCAAGCCGCCACCTGCTCCTCAGTCAAGTCGGGAAACTCCTTCTTGATTTCCTGCAGGCTTTTGCCCGCCGCCAGATAGCCGAGCACGAGGCTGACCGGAAGTCTGGTCCCCTTAAGACGTGGCTTGCCACGGAGCACATCGGGCGTGCTTACGATATGATCTCTCCAGTTTGTCGGCATAGTATTCCCTTTGCCCACTATGATAGCACTAACGGACAGCGTTGGCCATATTTACAGGGGGAAAGCGTCCCACGAAACTCAACCAAGTCCGTCAAAATCTCCCTTAATCCCTCCTTCGGCAGGCTCAGGACAAGTTCTTTGTCAAAGAGGGAAACCCCGGCCTCCCCCTTTCAAAAAGGGGGATTTGAGGGGGATTTCGAACGTTTCGCGGATGGCTCGGGGGAAAGCGTTTAGCTAAGAGAATAAGCACTTGCGGGTGGGTTACGCCTCGACTCCGTCCAGGCTGCACCCACCCTACGATTGAAGGCATACTGTCCCAAAATTGTCATTCCCGACTTGCTCGGGAATCCAGGCTAATAAAAATAACCTTTTATACTGGATTCCCGTTTGCACGGAATGACAGGACCGCTTGGGCAGTAGTGTTTTAAGATAGTCCCCAGCAGGTTTGGCCTCGCGTTTGCGCTAGTCCCGGCACGTCGGGCACTTATCGAAGAAGGACGGGTCTACGCCGGATTTCTTGGCGATGTAGTCAAGCTGTTTTTCCGGGGCGTAGCACTGGCCGCAGACCACGCACTTCTTGAGCTTGAACTCCGTCTTTTGCATCTTGGGGTTCGGCAGGGTGAGCGTGCGAGTGTCACCCACATCCTCCATCGTGATGGCGTCTATGGGGCAGACGAAGGCACAGGAGCCGCAGCCAATACAGACATCGGAGGTCTCGTAGTAGGGCGCGGCCACCTCACGCTCCACACCGCGGTTGACCAGGCTGATGGCACTGACGCCCACCGCTTCCTCGCAGGCACGGACACACAGCCCGCAGAGGATGCAGTTCTTGTCCTCCAGCTTGAAGGGCGTGCTCTCCACACCGAGCTTTTTGGCCATATCCTGGATTACCTTGTTCTCCGGGCAGCGGGCCAGCAATAGCTGCATCAGCAGTTTGCGGTTGGTAGCCACTCTTTCCGTATTGGTCTGGACGGTCAGTCCCTCTTCCACGGGGAAAAGACAGGAGGTCACCAGTCGCGAGCGCCCATTTCTGCTGACCTCAACCAGGCAGAGCCGGCAGGCCCCGTAAGGCTCCAGGGTCTCGTTATAGCACAGGGTGGGAATATAGACATTGTTATCTCTGGCTACTTCCAGGACCGTCTGGCCTTCCTTCGCCTGTAGCTTGCGGCCGTCTATGGTTACATTTATCATGTTGCTTTCTACTCCACCTTAATGGAACTGAGGCGGCAGGCGTCAAAGCAGGCGCCGCACTGGATGCACTTGCTCTGGTCGAGGATAACGGGCTGTTTCTTGGCGACAAAGGTAATCGCCTGTTGCGGGCAGGCCTTGACACACAGCCCGCAGCCGGGGCACTTGTCCAGGATATAGTAGTGAATAAGTCCCTTGCAGACGCCGGCCGGGCAGCGCTTGTCCTTGATGTGGGCCTCGTACTCGTCACGGAAGTAGCGGATGGTGCTGGCGACAGGGTTCGGCGCCGTGCTGCCCAGGGCACAGAGCGAGGCATCCCTCATGACCAAGCTCAAATGCTCCAGCAGCTCGATATCGCCTTCTGTACCCCTGCCCTCCGTAATATCGGTGAGCACCTCGCGCATGCGCTTGATGCCTTCACGGCAGGGCACGCACTTGCCGCAGGACTCCTCCTCGAGGAAGGAGATAAAATACTTGGCAATATCCACCATGCAGTTGTCTTCATCCATGATAATCATGGCCCCGGAGCCCATCATGGAGCCGGCCTTGACCAGCTCATCGAAGTCAACGGGCAGGTCGAGCTGGCTTTCCGGGATACAGCCGCCGGAAGGGCCACCGGTCTGGACAGCCTTGAACTTCTTGCCGCCGAGGATGCCGCCGCCGATGTCATAGATAATCTCTCTCAG
This sequence comes from Chloroflexota bacterium, assembly GCA_016210585.1. Taxonomy (GTDB): domain Bacteria; phylum Chloroflexota; class Dehalococcoidia; order Dehalococcoidales; family JAFGLR01; genus JACQTX01. The sequence goes on along the minus strand of JACQTX010000210.1, from coordinate 4,754 downwards.
CGTAATGCCCATGGGCACCTCGACCAGGCCGGTGTTGTTAATCTTGCCGACCAGAGCGAAGAGCTTGGTGCCCTTGCTGCCGGCGGTGCCCATACGGCTGTACCAGTCGGCACCGTTGTTGATAATCAGGGGGACATTGGCCCAGGTCTCGACGTTGTTCAGGTTAGTCGGGCGGTCCCACAGACCCCTCTCTGAGGTGTGGACATACTTGGCCTTCGGCTCGCCGACCTCACCCTCAAGGGAGGCCATGAGCGCCGTTGACTCGCCGCAGACAAAGGCGCCGCCACCGCGACTTATTTCTACAGTAAAGTCGAAGCCGGAGCCGAGGATATCCTTGCCTAGCAGGCCGAACTCTTCAGCCTGCTGGATAGCTATGCTGGCGTTCCTTACCGCCAGGGGATACTCATTGCGGATGTAGATATAGCCCTCATGGGCACCGATAGCGTAGGCACCGATAATCATCCCCTCCAGGACGCTCTGCGGGTTCCCCTCCATCAAGCTGCGGTCCATGAAGGCACCGGGGTCGCCCTCATCACAGTTGCAGATGACGTATTTGATATCACCATGCGCCCGGCGGGTGCTTTCCCACTTCAGGCCGGTGGGGAAGCCAGCACCGCCCCGCCCGCGCAGGCCGGACTTCTTGACCTCGCTGATAATATCATCGGGTGACATGGCAAGCGCTTTGCCTAATGCTGAGTAGCCGCCCACCGTGACATAGTCCTCAATAATGTTGGGGTTAATGTTGCCGTTGTTGCCGAAGATGAGCCGCTTCTGTTTCTTATAAAAGGGCACATCCCCTTCGTGGACAATTCTTTCGCCAGTACTGGGGTCCTGGTAAAGTAGCCGCTCTACCGGTTTGCCATTGCGGAGGGTCTCAGAGACAATATCAGGGACATCTTTGGCCGTGACACGGGTATAGAAGATATTCTGCGGCTTGATGACCACGATGGGGCCGCGCTCGCAGAAGCCATGACAGCCGGTGACGCGCATGTCCACTTTGACATCCAGATTGTGCCGCGCCATCTCCTGGCGGAAGGCCTCAGCGACCTTCTCCCCACCCAGGGTATGGCAGCCCGTGCTGTTGCAGACGGTAACGCAGGTCTTGTTGGGGTCTCTCCTGGCCAGGATGGACTTCCTTAAGTCTTCCAGCGCCGCGGCCGAGTCCAGCTTGTTGGCTACACGCACACTTATCATCTTAGCTATACTTCTCCAGCAAAGGTTTGACTTTGTCCGTAGTCATCTGACCGGAGTGCTCTCCATCCACAATCACGATGGGGCCAAGGGCGCAGGCACCGACGCAGTTGACCGTCTCCAATGTGTACTTGCCGTTCGCTGTGGTATCACCGCGGTTGACGCCCAGGTCGCGCTCCAGCTTCTCCAGGACTTTCACCGCACCCCGCACATGACAGGCGGTGCCCATGCAGCAGGTGACGGTATGCTCCCCGCGCGGCTTCAGGCTGAAGGCCTTGAAGAAGGTGGCCACGCTATAGACCTGGCTCAGGGGGATTTTCAGCCCCTCGCTGACCTCGACCAGGGCCTCTCGGGGCAGGTAATGGTGCTGCCCCTGGATGTCCTGCAGGATGGAGATGAGCCACTTCTTATCGTGGTGATAGCTCTCCAGAATGGCGGCTATTTGCCCCTTTGTCTCTTTAACCTTGATGTCCACGTGCCTTCTCCTGAAGCTGAGTGTACTCCCGGTCAACCCTCTCCTGGATTTGCGCGATAAGTTCAGCGGAGAGGTGCCGGAACCTACCCTGTAGTTTCAAATAGTCCTGGACAGGTCTTCTCTTGATGGTGTCACGGCTCAGCTTATACTGGCCGTTCTCAATCTCGTAGAGCGGGAAGATGCCGGTCTCCACCGCCAGGCGGCCTAGCCTGACCGAGATGTCTGGCGCGCTGCGCCAGCCGGTGGGACAGACCGATAGTATGTGCACATAGGCGGGGCCTTTGATGCTCACGGCCTTGCTTACCTTGGCAATGAGGTCAAAGGGGTAGCTGGGACAGGCGGTAGCCACGTAGGGGATATTATGGGCGGCACAGATGGCCGGCATGTTCTTCTTCCAGGTAACCTGCCCGATGCTTACCTTGCCGGCGGGAGAGGTCGTGGTGGAGGCGCCGAAGGGCGTGGAAGATGACCTCTGGATACCGGTGTTCATGTAGGCCTCATTGTCCAGGCAGATGTAGAGGAAGTTGTGCCCGCGCTCCATTGCCCCGGAGAGGGCCTGCAGGCCGATATCGGCGGTGGCCCCATCCCCGCCGACGGCGACCACCTTTACTCCCTTGTCCTCGCGCCGGCCCTTGCGGACCATTGCCTTCAGGGCAGCGTCAACACCGGAAGCGACAGCCGCCGTATTTTCAAAGAGGGTATGAATCCAGGGGAGGCGCCAGGTGGTATAGGGTAGCTGCGAGGAGACTATCTCCATGCAGCCGGTAGCATTCACAATAATAGCGTTCGGCCCGATGGCCTTGCAGGCGAGGCGCAGGGCCAGGGCTTCGGCACAGCCGATGCAGGCCCGGTGGCCGGGCGCGAAGTATTCTTTCCTGGTTACCAGCTTGGGCGCGTAGACCGTATATGTTTCCATTATTCCCTCACCCCGAACATCTCGTATTCCTCTTCACTGCCCTTTTGCGCCAGCTCAATGCCCCGGCTGACTATCTGTTCAAAGCCGGAGACGGTGATGTCCCGGCCACCCAGCCCGGCGATAAAGCTGACCACCTTTGGTCGCTTAGCCTCGCCGTAGAGGGCCGCTTTGACCTCAGAGGCGACCGGGCCGCCGGGACCGCCGTAGGAAAGCGCCCGGTCCAGGATAATCAGGACATCAGCATTCTTCACTGCCTGCCGCAGCTCGGCAAAGGGGAAGGGACGCCAGAGGCGGAGGCGGACCAGGCCGATTTCTTTGCCCTCACCGCGCATCTTGTCAACGGCAGTCATGGCCGTCTCACTGAAGCTGCCCATGGTGAAGAGCAGGACTTTAGCACCCTCTGTCTTGTAGCTTTCTACCGGGTGATAGTATCTCCCGAACTGCTTGCCGAACTCCTCCCAGCACTCCAGGATGGGCTGTTTGGCCTTTCTCAGGTTTACCTCCTGGGCCTTTTTGGCCTCGGAGTAGATAACGGGCGGGGCAAAATCGCCCATCGCCACCGGCTTGTCCGGCCAGAGCGGGAGCGGGTAATCATTCGGGGGCAGGAACTTGTCCACCTCGGCCTGTTCCGGGAGGGTCAATGGCTCAATTACATGGGTCAGGTAGAACCCGTCAACATGGACCATGACCGGCAGCAGGACGCGGCGGTCTTCCGCGATGCGGAAGGCACATATCGTATTGTCCACGGCCTCCTGGCCGTTTTCCACGAACATCTGGACCCAGCCGGTATCACGCACGGCCATGACATCGGAGTGGTCACCCCAGACGCTCAGCGGTGCCGATAGCGCCCGGTTGGCCACGGTCATGACGATGGGTAGCTGCATGGAGGCAGCCACGTAGAGCACCTCATGCATCAGCTCAAGGCCCTGGCCTGCGGTAGCGGTAAACACCCTGGCACCGGTGGCGGAGGCACCCAGGCAGGCGCTCATGGCGGAGTGCTCTGACTCCACCGGGATATACTCGGCGTCTAGCTCACCATTAGCCACCAGCTCAGCCAGATGCTCCACGATGTGCGTCTGTGGCGTAATGGGGTAGGCCGCCACCACGTCCGCGTTGGCCAGCTTGACGGCATCAGCAATCGCAATAGAGACTTCAACACCCGTTTTCGTAGCCATTACTCTTCTTCATCCACCATGGTTATTGTTTTCGTCGGGCACTCCCGCGCGCAGATGCCGCAGCCCTTGCACCAGTAGAGGTTGGCGACAAAGTAGCCCTTCTCATTCTCCTCGATGCAGCCCTCCGGGCAGAAGATGGCGCAAATGCCGCATTTGATGCACCGGTTGAACTCATAGGTAGGTCTTTGCGATCGCCATGTCCCGGTCTGGTACTGGCTGCCACTCCCTGGCTCAGTGACAATGGCACCAATCTCTATGTCTTTCCAGGTCATCTCCCCTTCCGGCTTAGTCACGGACACCCACTCCTTCCTTGCTATAGGCGGTTGTTTCTTCATAGGCCCGCTTCATTGCGGCCAGGTTTCTTTCCGCTAGCCGCCCGAAGCGGTGTTGCAGCGGCCCAACCATCGCGTCCAGCTTTACAATTTCTGTAGCTTTGACCAGCGCCCCGACCATCGTAGTATTGGTAATATTGACACCGAGGATCTCGCGGGCAATCTTCGTGGCATTCACGACAAATACCGGTTGCGTAATGCCGAACTCCTGTTTGAGTTCCTCCGGGGTCTTGCGGCTGTTGACGACCACAAGACCGTCCCCTTTCAGCCCGGTGGTGACCTTCATTATGCGTAGCAGGCTGGGGTCAAGGATCACCACCACGTCCGGCTCTCTGATTTCGGTACGCACCCTGATGGGCTGGCTGGCGTCAACCCTGACGAAGGACAGCACTGGTGCGCCCCGTCTCTCCGGGCCAAAGCTGGGAAAGGCCTGGGCAAACTTGCCTTCATGAATAGCCGCCTGTGCCACCAGCTCGGCAGAGGTAACTGCCCCCTGGCCGCCGCGACCGTGCCACCTGATTTCAACAAGCTGGTTTGTAGCTACCACCGATACCTCCTAAAACCGGACAAGCCGGAAACAATCAAGCTTTCAGCTATCAGCCACCAACTACATATCACCAATCTTAGATTTATGATTTACAATTTAAGATTTAGGAAATTAATCC
>JACQTX010000214.1 GCA_016210585.1 Chloroflexota bacterium | reverse complement strand
CCTCACCCATGCCTCTCCCATCAAGGGAGAGGAGTCTGGCTATTTTCATAACAATGACACTGCTATTGGTAATTGTTTTCTCGGATTTAGTGCTCTGAATTGTGATTTGACGCCGTCCGCGTAAATCATCTATTGTGAAGTAGGGAGGTGGTGCTGATGAAGCGTATCGTCACAGTATTGAGTCTATTCCTCGTGGTGGTCCTGGTGCTGGGCGCCTGCGGTAAGGCGGGCCAGGGGTCACCCCGGGGACAAGAGGTCAAGGTTGAGGGCGGTGCCTATCGGGATATTGGCCCGAATGAGCTTAAGACAATGCTGGGGAACAAGGACTTTCTTCTGGTCAACGTCCATATTCCCTATGCGGGAGAAATTGAGCCGACTGACCTTTTCGTCCCCTACAATGCCATAGAGCCAAATCTGGGTAAGCTTCCCACCAATAAGGGTTCCAAGATAGTGCTGTATTGCCAATCGGGCGCCATGAGCGCCATTGCCGCCAAGAAGATGGTCAAGCTGGGCTATAAGAACATCTGGAATCTCAAGGGCGGTATGGGCGAGTGGCGGAACCAGGGCAACGAAATAATAGGCAAACCGCGGTAGGGGGGCTAGCCTACTGGTCAAGGACAGCGTGCTGGGTGATTTCCAGGTCGCATGACTGGTATTGCTTGCACCACTGCTGGCACTTCTCCGCCCAGTGCTTGTCCTCGTAGGCCAGGCCGCACTCCTCGCAGACGTAAAGCGTTTTCCCCTGTTTCTCTATCTCTTTGACCATTGTAGCCCTAATAATGAACGTAGGCCAGGCGTTGCAGGTAGCGGTGGGCCTGCAGGGCGGCCTTCGCCCCTTCACCGGCGGCGATAACTATCTGCTTCTCCGGCACATCGGTAACGTCGCCGGCGGCGTAAAGGCCTGGCACAGGCGTCTCGCAGCGGCAGTTTATCTTGACCTCGCCGAACCTGTTCAGCTTGACCAGGTCTTTTACGGCCTCCGAGTTAGGCACCAGGCCAATTTCGACAAAAACGCCGGCTAAATCCAGCCGTTTCTCCTCGCCGCTCTTTACGCCCCGAACCCGCATACCGGTGACAAGACTGTTGCCCTCGATTTTTTCGGTCTGGTACTCAGTGAGGATATTGAGGTTGCGGGCCTCAGACAGCTTGTCAATGAGGATGGCGTCACCGGTAAGTTTGGTCAGGGAGACCAGGTCAACATGCTCGGCAATCTTGACCATATCCAGGGCAGCGCTCAGCGCCGAGTTGCCCCCGCCCACCACAGCCACCCTCTGCCCGGCAAAGACCGGGCCGTCACAGATGGCGCAGTAGGTCACCCCCTTGCCGGCATACTCGTCCTCGCCGGGGACCCCCAGCTTTCTGGGCTTCTTGCCCGTGGCGTAGATGACAGCCCTGGCCTGAAACTTCTCGCTGCTATCCGTTTCGGCTTGGAAGGCGGTGTCCACTTTGGTGAGGCGGGTAACCGTGTAGCCGATTTTCTGCTCGATGGGGAATTGGCTTATCTGTGTGCGGAATTTCTCGATTAGCTCCGGCCCTTCGATAAACTGGTAGCCGAGGTAGTTCTCGATGCCCATGGTGCGGATGACCTGGCCACCAATATCGGTGGCAATCAATAGAGTATCGAGCCGCTTGCGGGCGGCATAGACGCTCGCCGCCAGACCGGCCGGGCCACCGCCGATTATCATTAAATCGAACAAGGCTGCTCCATATTGGCGCTGTTAGGTTACCTGGGTATCAAGTAGCTTGTCCAGCAAACTCTGGTTGAAACCGACGACAATCTGCCCATCGATAATCGTGACGGGGACACCCATCTGTCCCGATTTTTGTATCATCTCTTTGGCCGCATTTCTGTCCTCAGCCACATTGAACTCGGTATAGTTAATGCCCTTGCGTGACAGGTATTCTTTCACTCGTTTGCAATAGGGACAGGTAGGCGTGGAATAAACAAAGACCTTCTTCTCCGCCATCAGTATACCTCAAGCAGCCGGACTCTTGGTGACATTAGTCTTGCGGCCGGATAATTTCGCCCACTACGGGATTGCCGCAGGTGGGACAGCTAGCTACCAATGGCTTCTTGCAGTGAGGGCAGTCACCAGGCACTAAGGCTTCATAGCCACAACCCAGGCAGACGTACTTGCACACTAGCTTCGTAATCGTCTTCATCGCACACCCCCAGCCATGTAGTAGAAGCGTCATCTTTCAGCTTATACCAGCCCCCCGGAGAAGTCAAGGCGGCTTGACACCTGACGCAATCACTTGCTACAATAGATTCGTTTGGGAGGACTACGATTTACGCTATAGTTGAAACCGGTGGCAAGCAATACAGGGTGACCCCGGGGCAGACGGTTGATGTGGAGTGCCTGGCTGTGCAGGTTGGTGATACCGTAGCACTGGATAGGGTCTTGCTTATTGGTGATGGTGGCAGCGTAACTGCCGGCACACCACTCGTGGCCGGTGCGCAGGTAGAGGCCGTCTCACAAGGGGAGTATAAGGACGATAAGGTCATCGTCTTCAAATTCAAGGCAAAGGGACATTACCGCCGGAAAACTGGGCACCGGCAGACTTTCACGAGGTTGCTCATTGAGAGAATAGTCACACCGGGAACAGAGGGTGAGCCGGAGCAGCAACCTCCCCAGGAAAAGGAAGAGGTGATGGCAAGTGGCACATAAGAAGGGGGGCGGCAGCACCCATAATGGCCGCGATAGCAAGGCAAAGCGGCTTGGCGTCAAGAGGTTCGCCGGGGAGAAGGTTGCCGCCGGGACGATCCTGGTACGGCAGAAGGGCAGTCACATTCACGCCGGCGAAAACGTCGGCGTGGGGCGGGACTTCACCCTCTTCGCCCTTTCGGACGGCGTTGTCAAATTCGAGCCGGCCAGCAAAGACAGGAGAAAGGTCAGCGTCTACGCTATCTAAATGGCATGAAAGAAAAGATTCATCCCAAGTATTTCACTGATGCGGTGGTGACCTGCTCCTGCGGGAACACCTTTACCACTGGTTCCACCAGGAAGACGCTCAAGGTCGAGCTGTGCAGCCGGTGTCATCCCTTTTACACGGGCGAGCGGCGCATTGTGGATACCGGCGGGCGGGTGGAGAGGTTCCGCAGGCGCTACAGGAAAGCAGAAAGCTAAAGGACAAAGCCAAACTGCGGCAGGAGCGGCCAGCACAAGCCGCTCCTTTTTGTTTGTGGGATGCAAAAAAGCTCTCAGCAATCAGCGGTCAGCTTTCAGCTTCCACGCCGCAATAGCTGATGACTGATAGCTGAACGCTGAAAGCTGTAATCATATGACAGATAGAGTCTATTACGGCGGCCAGGCGGTCATTGAGGGGGTCATGATGCGTGGCCGCAAGAATATGGTGACGGCGGTGCGCCGTCCCAGTGGTGGCGTCGCTGTGGCGGCCCGGCCGCTGGCCTCGATTTATACCGGCCGGCTCCGGCGGGTGCCGCTCGTGCGCGGCGTTATCGTGCTCATCGAGGCCCTGGTCCTGGGCATCCAGAGCCTGTTTTACTCGGCCAATATTGCCCTGGAAGAGGAAGAGCAAGAGCTTTCCGGGGGCTTGATGTGGCTTATCATGGTTGCCGCCCTGGGCTTCGCCGTGGCCGTCTTTTTCCTGGTGCCCCTTTTCCTCACCCGGCTCTTGCACCTCAGCTCGCCTATACTATTTAACCTCGTGGACGGCCTCATCCGCATGGTGATGTTTGTGGCCTACTTGAAGCTCGTGTCTTTGATTCCCGATATCCGGCGTACCTTCGCCTATCACGGTGCCGAGCACAAGACGGTGAACGCCTATGAAGCTGGCGTGCCCCTGGAGGTGGAATCCGTCCGCAACTACAGCACCGCCCACGTGCGCTGCGGGACAAGCTTCCTCTTCGCCGTGCTTATCATCGCCGTCTTTGTCTTCGCCCTTGTCGGGCTGCCGGCGCTGTGGATGATGGTGCTGTCACGCATTGTCCTGGTGCCGGTGATTGCCGCCCTGGGCTACGAGGTCACCTACTTCGGTGCCCGCCATGTCAGGAATGTCCTCGTAAGGGCCATGCTGGCACCGGGACTGCTCTTGCAAACTCTCACCACCAGGGAGCCAGATGATAGCCAGATAGAGGTAGCCGTCACCGCGCTCAAGAGGGTTGTGGAGACGGAAGAAGGACAGACAGTGGCAGCACCAGTGCCGGTCACGGTGGACCCGCCAGCAACGGGCGGACCGTAGGTGGCTTACGGTCTGTCACGGTGAGGTTTGTGAATGCATGCGAAGAAGAGGGCTCGAATGCTCTTAGCGCCACGTAATCCTAATTTTCGTCTCTGCGTATTGCATCTTTTATTTTCTTGTTCAACAGAGCAACATTTTCTCGCGACAGGGGGAAACCTATTTCCATTACGTTTTCTTCAATTGTCTTAGTGCCTCTTAGTACCCTACGCATAATTCTGAATTGAGCCCCCATTCTTTCTCGCTGTCGGTTCTTAACGATTGTTAGAACCATATCAAGAACAGATTTAACAAGATTTGCGCTCGCAATTCCAACACCTAAATATATTATGATTTCAGGTCCGGTTTCATGACATTCGAGTACAAAACTATCATCCTGGCCACCGATCAATACGTCTCCTTCATCTTCCAGAGGGCCACAAGGTGATATTTTGTTGTTTATCTCATTCCAAGTTTGAGGCCAACAATGAAAGCAGCAGCATTCTCCTGATATGGGTTTGATTTTGATTAAAACATAATTTCCATTATCGTTTGGAGTTTCCAGGAGTCTCTGTGCTCGGTCGATACTACGCTTTGCATTGTCCACAGAACACCTCCTGCTGCCTTCGCATAGCAAAATCGTAGAAGGTCAAATTTCTTTGGGTTAGGCGTGGGGTCGAGCACTACTTCAAAAGTCCCACCCACTGTTACTCACGTTCACAATATACCCAGTCCGAAGCGTAAATTCGTTGTGTCAGTAGTGGCAAAAAGTGCGTGCCAAGCTGTCCCTAAACCGCGTGCACCCGCCCGCAGTGGGGGCACTTTATGCTGCTGACGGTTATCTGTTTGACGTTGGGGGGCAGTCTCAGCCGCGCGCCGCACGGGCAGTCAATCGTTCGGTAGTTGCTCAGGCGCCACATCAAATCAGAGGTGTCACGGGCGTGCTCAACCTTCTCGGTCACCGCCTCTTCCGGGCTGGCGGCCCGCAGAGGAACGGGGGCGGCACCAACAAGGGCTGTCGGCGGCACAATATGTTTCTGCTTCATCTGGGCGTAGGCCCTCTCGTAGTCCCGGTAGGAAGCCCCGCCCATAGCACGCAGGATGCGGATGCGCTCCGCAACAGGCGGGTGGGTGGCCGTCAGGGAGGTAGCGGCCATGCCCTTCTTCTGTAAGGGGTTCACTGTATACATCGGTGCCGTCGCCTGGTTGGCGGCCTTCACACGGGTATCCGAGCTGGCCAGTTTCTCCAGGGCTGAGGCCAGCCCTTCCGGGTAGCGGTTATACAGGGCGGATGAGGCATCGGCCAGGTATTCCCGCCGCCGCGAGACGGCAAAGTAGATAAGCTGGGCAAAGATAGGGGCCAGTATCATCAGGACAATAGCCACGGCCAGGATTATGAGCTGGCCGCCACCGCCACCACCCCCTGAGCTTCTCCGGCTGCCCCCGCGGGCGGCCCCGGAAAAGAGAAGTATTCGTGAGGCATACCAGGCCAGGATGACGATGGTGCCGAGAAGGACAGCCAGCATGGACATCAGCAACACGTCACGGTTCTTGATATGGGCCATCTCGTGGCCAATGACGCCCTGCAGCTCATCCCGGTTGAGCTTCTGCAGCAGGCCGGAGGTTATGGCCACCGAGGCATGGTTGGCATCCCGTCCGGTGGCAAAGGCGTTCAGCGCTGGGTCATCAATGATATAGACATCGGGCATCTTCTCCAGGCCCGAGGCAATCTTCATCTCCTCGACCACGTTGTAAAGGCGGGGATGGTCATCCGGGCCAATCTTCCGGGCCCCAGAAATGGACAGCAAAATGCTATCCCCCTGGAAGTAGGCGATGAGGTTCATAATGGCCCAAACGACAAGGGCGATTACCAGGCCGGCCGTGGGACTGCCAAGAAAAAGCAGGCCCAGGGAATAGCCCAGCGCCAGCAGGACGACGCCCATCAGGACTACCAGTATAATAGACTTGACCTGGTTAGACCGTATCTGCTCCCACATGGTTAAGTCTAAGTGAAGCTGACCTTGGGGGCTTCCCGCTCCGCGGCCACCTTGACCTCGAAGAACTCCTCTGCCTTGAAGTTAAACATGCCGGCTACGGCGTTGGATGGGAACATCTGGGTCTTGTTGTTATATTTCAGCACGGAGTCATTGAAGAACTGGCGGGAGAAGCTGATTTTGTTCTCGGTCGAGGTCAGCTCCTCCTGCAAGGCCAGGAAGTTCTGATTGGCCTTGAGGTCGGGGTAGCGTTCCACTACCACCATCAGGCGGGCTAAGGCGCTGCTCAGCTCACCCTCCAGCTTGGCCCGTTCCCCAACGCTGGAACCGGAGGCCGCCTGGGCAATATTGCGGGCCTTCGTGACGGCTTCCAGAGTCTGTCTCTCGTGTTGCATGTAGCCCTTGACGGTCTCTACCAGGTTCGGGATGAGGTCGTGCCGCCGCTTGAGCTGGACATCAATCTGTGCCCAGGCATTGCGGCACTGGTTACGCATCCCCACCAGGCCATTGTAGAGGGCGACGAAGATGAGCAACAGGACAACCACGATTCCCAGGACTACCCAGAGTGCTATCATAAAAACTACCTCCTCGGTCTATCTATCTGCAACTGGCTAGCTTTTCTCCGAATCCTCGCCTTCGGCGGCGAAGGCACTGCCCAGGAAAGCGATAATTCCCGTGGCGTCCAGCTTGCCATCAGATTTTTTTGCAAGTTCCGTCACAATATGGACCAGCTCACCGCCGTCAATCCAGAGACCATCACCGCGCGGGCAGGTATCAATCAGTACCTTACCCTCGTCGCCTATGGTAGCCTTGTCCATTTTCTTCCGGCAGATAGGGCAGCGCCGCCCCTTTTCCACCGTGCTGGTCATCGGTGTCAAAGTCAGTGCCGGGCCAGCCCTGTCCGCGCCCATGGTGGCCAGCAGCAATTCAAGCTCGCTGGCATCAAACCAGGTGCCGTGGCACTTGAGACAGTGGTCAAGCTCAATCTTCTCATACTCGACCACCATCATGTCAATATGGCAGACGGGGCACCTCAATAGGCCAGACCTCCACCCGCTATGATAGCATATTACCTGGCGTTTGGGGAGAGGCAGTCTTCACCCGTAAAACGTGATTCCTATTTACGGCATTGCGGGACCATTCCTTCGTAGCAGGAAGCCTGCCCTGAGCGGAGCCGAAGGGGCGAAGCAATCTGCGATTCGCTCCCGCTGGCATACAATGCGGAGATTGCTTCGGCTCCGCCGTTCGGCAGACCTGTCCCATTCGCTTCGCTCAGGGCAGGCTCTGAGCCAAGCCGAAGGATGCGCTCGCAATGACGCTTTTGATGATCCCGTAAAAATCCACGGATCACGGGGACTAATAACTGGCTTGACAAGGTTTTTCGGTTTATAGTAGCATATCACCATACCTAGAGCTTCTATGTAGTATCTTGAAGAGGGCCGATGGCGGAATCTCCCAGGATAGCCTTTGCCCAGCTGGTGATAGGCTACGAGTTGCCCCCCAACCGTTTCACGCTTGACGGCGCCACTGTGCTTACTTATCTCCGGGCGGTAGAAGACGAGAGCTCCTTATATCAGGACAGTCTGGTGCCACCTATGGCCGTCGCTGCCCGTGCCATGGCGGCACTTGGCGAGGGCATGTCATTGCCCGCCGGTGCCATCCACGTCTCCCAGGAGTTCGAGTTCCTGGGGACGGTGAAGGTGGGCGAGAACCTGACGAGCTATGCGAAGGTGAGCCGCAAGGTTGACCGGGGCAAAATCCACATGCTCACCATTGACCTTGACGTGTGCAAAGCAGAGCGGCAGAGCGTGGTTACCGGCAAAACGGGGTTTATCTTGCCGTAGCTCCACATGAAAATGCACAATGTAACCATACCGACGAAACTTGTCCCGTACTTGATACGGGAGTCGGTATCCAGATGATAGACCTTCTGTCTGGATTCCCGCTTTCGCGGGAATGACAAAGAAGTGGCTATTTGCGAAGTAACGATGGACTCAGAAATGCAGTTAGCCAACCTAAATGAGGGCATGAGCCTGCCGGAGCTAAGAAAGCTCGTCCGGCAGGAGAGCATCAACCTTTACGCTCAGGCGAGCGGGGACTTTAATCCCATCCATATTGATGAGGGCTTTGCCCGGCAGACGCCGCTGGGCGGCACCATCGCCCACGGCATGCTCGTGCTGGCCTATCTGTCGCAGTTTATGACGGCGGCGTTCGGGCAAGGCTGGCTGACCGGCGGCAGCCTGAATGTTCGCTTCAAGGCGCCAGCCCGCCCCGGTGACAATATCACGGTGAGCGGCAAAATTACCAAAATCGAGCAGGAGGCGGGGACCAGCACCGTCCACTGCGAGGTGCTCTGCCAGAACCAGAAGGGTGAGGCGGTAATTACCGGAGAAACGAAAGTGAAGGTGAAAGGATGAAGATCTCGGTTGACGCCATGGGTGGCGACTTTGCCCCGCAGGAGATTGTCCAGGGCGCCGTGGTTGCCGCCAGAGAGCACAGGGTCGGCATAATACTGGTGGGGCCGGAGGAGCGCATCAAGGCGGAGCTGGCCAAGCATGACACCAGAGGCCTCGACATCGAAATTGTCCATACGGATGAATACCTGATTGAGGGGGAGCACCCCGCCTACGCCATGCGCAAGAAGCGGAACGCCTCCATCCTCCTGGCCACCAAGCTGGTAAAGGAGGGGCGGGCGGATGCAGTGGTAGGCGTCGGCCCCACCGGCGGCGTGGTCGCCTCGGCGATGCAGGTGCTCGGCACGGTGGAGGGCATTGGCCGGCCAGTCGTGGGCGGGCCGTTCCTCGGTTTTACGCCTAATACGGTCATGATTGACCTCGGCGGCAACGTGGACTGCCGCCCTGACCAGCTTTTGGACTTCGGCATCGTCGGCACGGTCTTTGCCCAGAAATGGCTGAACATCCCCAACCCCACGGTAGCCCTGCTCAGCAACGGGGCCGAAGAAGGCAAGGGCAACGAGGTCATCAGGGAAGCCTACACCCTTTTCAAGAATAGCGGTCTGAACTTCATTGGCTATGTGGAGGGCTATGGCATCGGCAACGGCCAGGCCAATGTCATCATCTGCGATGGCTTGATTGGCAATATCGTGGTGAAATATACTGAGACACTGGGGCAGGCTATCTGCCGGTGGCTGGAAGGCAAGCTGGTGGGCAAGCTCTCGCCGGCTGATATCAAAGCTCTGACCGATGAGCTGACCTTGAAGACAGACCTGGCTGATGCGGTGGGCGGTGGCCCGCTGTGGGCCGTCAATGGCGTGGCCTGCGTGGCCCACGGCCGGAGTCACTGGCCGGAGGTGGCCAAGGCTATCGGCGCGGCGAAACGGGCGGTCGAGGTTGACCTGGTCGGGGCGCTGAAAAGAGAGTTGGCCGCCATCCGCGGCAAGGTACAGGTGCCAACCGCACAATGAAAGTCCTTTAATAAAAGGCAGTCAGCGCTCAGCTTATCACGAAGATTTAAGATTTATGAGATAGGATTTAAGAATTTATGGCTTATTCCATAAATCATAAATCAGAATTAGTTGCGGCTGGTAGCTGAACGCTGACTGCCGGTGACTATATCCCGTGAGGGTGTTTATACAAAAACAGCTAAAGGAGTTACAGATGTCAGTGCAAACATCAGTCGAGGAAACCGTCAAGAAAATCGCCATGCGCATCCTGCGCAAGCCGGAGGCCACCTTCAGCACCGCCGCGAGCTTCAAGGACTATGATGCGGACTCGCTGGATATCGTCCAGATACTGGTGGCCGTGGAAGATACGTTCGATATCGAGCTGGATGACGAAGAGCTGAAGAACATCAACAACATCGGCGGCTTTGTCGGCTACATCGAGCGCAAGGTGGCCGAGAAGGCCAAGCGCTAGCATCAGTCGTCGAACTAGCTTGCTTTATTGTTCTCTCTCCCCTTGTGGGAGAGACAAAAAGCTTGCCCTGAGCGAAGCGAATGGGTGAGGGGGAAAGGACCATGTCACCCTCAGCTTAGTCCTCTCCCATTAAGGGAGAGGAAATTGTTCAAGGTATTCATGAGACTTCACGTTAGCAGGAGATATGTCACTCAAGGGTAAGGTAGCCCTTGTCACGGGCGGCTCGCGCGGCATCGGGCGTGCCATAACGCTGAAGCTGGCCAGTGAGGGGGCAGATGTTATTATCAACTACTTCCGCAAGACCAGCAGTGCGGAGGCAACGGCCCAGGAGGCGCAGGCTAAGGGTGTGAGGGCCCACATCATTAAGGCGAACCTGGCGGAGGCGGAGAAGATTGACAGCATGTTCGATGAGATTGCGGCCAAGTTCGGGCGGCTGGACATCCTGGTTAGCAACGCCGCCTCCGGTGTGGCCCGCGCGGGACTGGAGCTGGACACGCGGGGCTGGCAATGGACCATGGATATCAACGCCCGTGCCTTTCTTCTCTGTGCCCAGCGGGCGGCCAGGCTAATGCCGAGTGGCGGTAAGATGGTGGCTATCTCCAGCCTTGGCTCGCGGCTGGTCTGGCCAATCTATACCGCCGTGGGCGTGTCGAAGGCTGCCCTGGAGATGCTCGTCCGCTACCTGGCCATTGAGCTGGCACCGAAGGGCATTGCTGTCAATGGCGTGGCGCCCGGGGCGGTGGAGACCGAGGCACTGAAGCTTTACAGCCAGGCGGCGCCCGGCCAGGCCGTCAAAAGCACGCCGGTAGGCCGGATGGTCCAGCCCGAGGACGTGGCCAACGTGGTCACCTTTCTCTGCACTGACGCTGCTGATATGGTCCGGGGACAGATTATCGTTATTGATGGTGGTATGTCACTGACTACATCTGGCCCACTGGTGGTAGAAGGAGGCAGTCATGGCTGAGCACAGGGTAGTAATTACCGGCCTGGGCGCCATTACGCCCGTTGGCCTTTCGGTAGCGGACTACTGGGAAGGTCTGGTTAGCGGTCGGAACGGCATTGGCCTGATTACACACTTCGACACCAGTGCCTACTCGGTCAAGCTGGGGGCTGAGGTCAAGGGCTTTGACCCTGGTAACTATATGGACCTGAAGCGCTCAGACCGTATCGGCCGTTGCACGCAGTTCGCCATTGCCGCGACCAGGGAGGCCCTGGCTTCAGCCCGTCTGGACATGGCCAGGGAACAGCCGGAGAGGGTCGGTGTGGTCTTAGCCACCAGCGGCATGGTCTGGACGGTCGGCGAGCAAGCTAAGATTATCGAGACCAGGGGACCCAACCGCGTTGACCCCTTATTCGCCAATAAGATTGCGGCGAGCATGGTACCGGCCCAAGTGGGGCTGGAGTTCGGGCTGAAGGGGCCGAACACCAGCATCAATAGCGCCTGCGCCAGCGGCAGTGATGCCGTAGGCACCGGACTGAACCTCATCCGCCTGGGATACGCTGACGTCATGGTGGCTGGCGGTGCCGAGAGCAACATCAGCCCCATTGCCATTGCCGGGATGGGACGGGTGGGGGCGCTCTCGCGAGAGACCGACCCGAGCAAGGCCTGCCGCCCCTTTGACCTCAACCGGACCGGTATGGTCTTCGGTGAAGGCGCCGGGGTCTTGATACTGGAAACCCTCGAGCACGCCCAGAAGCGCGGGGCGCCTATCCTGGCCGAGATGGCCGGCGCCGGCTTCACCTTTGATGCCTTTAATGATACGGCTCCCGATCCGGAGATGGAGGCGGTATGCATGCGCATGGCCATCAGGGACGCCGGGCTTACACCCAAAGAGGTGGACTGCATCAACGCCCACGGCACCAGCACCAAGCTTAATGACGCCAGCGAGACGAAGGCCATCAAGCTGGTCTTTGGCGATGACGCCTACCGCATTCCGGCCAGTTCGATTAAGTCCATGATTGGCCACCTAGCCTGTGCTGCCGGCGCGGTTGAGGCAGTGGCCGCTGTGATGACCATTAAAGAGAACGTCATCCCGCCCACGATTGCCTACGAAACACCTGACCCGGAGTGCGACCTGGACTACGTGCCGAACAAGGCCCGTCGTCAGCCAGTGAACGCCGTCCTGTCCAACTCCTTCGGCATGGGCGGGCAGAACAGCTGCATTGTCATCAAGCGTTTCCGTATGTAGCGTCATTCCGATCCGGAGCAGAGTTTCAGGCTAGGTTAGAAAACCCGGCCCGCAGATCTAACCGCCGACCTTGGCCTCAGACCTCCGTGTTGCTTCATTTCCGAATCGTGTGTATAATCTAGGCGTTTGGGGGGAGATCTCTTTGTCTTACAAAGGTGATTTAGACCAGTTTGCCACCCTTGTGGCTATTGTCGCCAAACTGCGGGCGCCGGATGGCTGCCCCTGGGACAGGGAGCAGACCCACCGCTCGCTGCGGGAGAACCTGCTCGAGGAGTGCTACGAGGTGCTGGAGGCCCTGGACGAGGGCAGCCCGCCCCAGCTCTGCGAGGAGCTGGGCGACCTTCTGATGCAAGTGATGCTCCATGCTCAGATTGCTCGCGATACCAGCGAGTTCACCATCAATGACGTCATCCGCAGCATCAGCAGCAAACTGGTGCACCGGCATCCCCATGTCTTCGGCAACGCAAAGGCGGAGACCTCCGCCGAGGTCCTGCACAACTGGGAAGCCCTGAAACGTCAGGAGAGGGGCACCGAGGTCTCCCTGCTAGCCGGCATCCCGAAGCACCTGCCCGCCCTGAGCCGAAGCCAGGAGATGCAGGGCCGGGTGGCGCGGGTGGGGTTTGATTGGGCAGACCTGGATGGCGTGATTGATAAGTTAGCCGAAGAGGTCAATGAGCTGAGGCACGCTGAAACGCCGGATCAGAAAGAGGCCGAGTTCGGCGATTTGCTCTTCACCATGGCCAACATCGCCCGCCGCATGGGCATAGACGGGGAGTCCGCCTTGAGGGAGGCCAGCCAGCGCTTCTACCAGCGCTGGACTGTAATGGAAGCCCTCTGCCGCGAGCTCGGGATAGACATTGGGGAGCAATCCCTCGATAAGCAAAACGATCTGTGGGAGGAAGCCAAAAGGAGGATGGGCGAAAAACCCTAAATCCTAATGCTTGTTCCAGCGTAGGCTAGAATTTAAACCCTAAACAATATATCAAAAAATTAAATTTTCAAAAGGTTCTTGGATTTTGGTATTTGAATTTGTTTAGAGTT
>JACQTX010000011.1 GCA_016210585.1 Chloroflexota bacterium | reverse complement strand
ATTCTATACTTTAGCGACGCGTCCGTAGTTGCCCTAGTGCTCGCCTTAGCCTAATTGTCTGCACAATGTAGCCTGTAACAGAAGTCACCAGAGCTATTGTGACACTTACTAATAGTTTCAAAATAAAACGGACTCGAAAAGCGTAACCTCTCCCTTTGATAAAGGGGGAGCACGATCAAATTATTATGAAACGATTAGTAATACCATATACCACTCCATCTACTTGCTCCCTTTCCACCACAAGGGAATGGAACCGGATACCGTGCGAGTGACCTACGCGCTCTCCAGGTCGGTGCCTTCCGGCTCTTCGACTATCTCCTCAGGCTCGGTCTGCGGCTCAGCAGGCGCTATGGCTGATGGCGGCTTTTGCTCTTCGATTACGGTAACTCTACTGGCGGGCACCTCGATTGTCGCCTGACTCTCCAGCTCCACCATGAGCGTCTGCTTGAGTAGGTTGCTGCCTACCACGGTAGCCACACCTTCCGGTGTTCTCACACGCTGCCCTTTCCTGGGTAACTGCTGCTTCATGGCGCGGTACTGCTCGTTTTCATAGGTCAGGCAGCATTGCAAGCGGCCACAGACGCCGGAAATCTTCATAGGATTAAGTGGTAGCTCCTGCTCCTTGGCCATGCGGATAGAGACGGGGGCGAAGTCGCTCAGGTAGCTGGCACAGCACAGTGGCCGGCCACACTTGCCGAAATCGCCAACCAGTTTGGCCTCGTCACGGGGGCCAATCTGGCGCAGCTCCACCCGGGCCTTAAAGAGATTGGTAAGCTCCTGGACAAGCTCGCGGAAGTCCACCCTTTTCTCGGCCTTGAAGAAGATGGTCAGGCGGTTGCCGGTGAGGTTGTATTCCGCGACCAGGAGTTTCATGGGTAGCTGAAGCCTGGCCACAACCTTGCTGGCTTCGATTAAGGCCTCCCGCTCTTTCTTGTTGAACTCCTCCGTGTGTCTGATGTCATCAGGAGTCGCCTTACGCACCACAGGCTGCAAAGGCTCCGTCAGCTCACTCTCCAGAACCTGCGCCGGGGCAATCACCACCTGCCCCAGCTTGAACCCGCGCGTCGTATTGACCACCACCTGCTCCCCTACGCTAAGGCTGAGACTGCCCGGGTCGAAATAGTATATCTTGCCGGCCCGCTTGAGCCGGACGCCCACAACCTCGCTCATTTGACCTCCTTCTGCCCCGGCATATCAAGCATCAGCACCTCCAGCACCAGCCGGTGGTTGGCATTCAGCTTGAGCTGCTCACGGGCAGACTGGATACTGCCGATCATGCTGCGTATGCGGGCCACGCTATAGAGAGCGGCCCGCTCCTTCAGGCTATCCGTAATATCAATATTGGTAATCATATCCCCATTACTTATTTTAGCTAATAACAGGTCGCGCCACCAGTCCAGCCACAAATCGAGCACTTCAAAGACGGCCTCCCGGTTGTCTCCGAACTGGGCGGCTAGCTGTGCCGCGTAGCCAAAGCGTGTCTCGTAGCTGTCATCAATGATTTCACCGAGCTTGGCTAGCCTCTCCGTGCGCGCCTGGAGCAGCCTGTCATCAAGAGTGGCCGAGACGGCCCAGCCCAGGCAGCCGTGCGCCAGCCGGGCCAAAAGCCTGGCCTTTTCGAGCGGCATGCCCCACCGCTCTTGCAGGGCAGTCTCGATTTCCGCCACAGGCAACGGCGCCAGCTCCAGGCGCTGGCAACGTGAAACAACGGTGCCCGGCAGAAGGCGCTCGTTGGCGGTCAGCAACAGGAAGATGACCTTTGCCGCCGGCTCTTCCAATGTCTTCAGCAGGCAGTTGGCTGCCTCCAGAGACAAATACTCAGCACCGGCTATGATAAAGACCTTGCTCTTGCCCTCGAAGGGCGGCAGGCTGGCCACATGCTGCATCTCCCGGATGCGGTCAATGCTGATTTCAGCATGTGCCTTGCCTTCGCCGTTGACGTTGCTGCCCAGGGCAATCACCTGGACATCAGCGTGGCTCCCTGCGGCAATGCGCTGGCAGGACGGGCAATCCCCGCAGGGAGGCGCTGAGGCGGTGCAGTTCAACACCTCCGCGATGTCCAGGGCTAGGGTCATCTTGCCCACGTGCGGCGGCCCCACGAGGAGATAGGCGTGGGCAACCTGTCCTTTTGCCAGGCTGTGCTCCAGCAGCCCCACCGCCCGCTTCTGCCCGATTACCCGCCACATACTCATATTATAGCAGGTTAAGGTGAGGCATGGTTTTACAGACAGGAAGCTCAACGCTACGCTGTTACTAATCGTTTCATAATAATTTGATCGTGCTCCCCCTTTATCAAAGGGGGATTGAGGGGGATTTTGCATTTCAAATCCCTCTCATTCTCCCTTTTCCAAAGGGAGAGGTTGCGCTT
>JACQTX010000202.1 GCA_016210585.1 Chloroflexota bacterium | reverse complement strand
GGTTACCATCAGTGATGAGTAGCTGAGGTCGTCTTAAGCCACGCTCCACCAGGTCATTTAGCACTCCCTTCCATGATTCGGTGCTCTCCCTTCCCCCGAGGCTCAGGTGCAGGACTACCCGTTTCCCCTGGCGAGTGATGCCGTGGGCTACCAGCACAACTTCCATATCACGGCTGTTACCCCTTACCCCCAGGTAGATGCCATCCAGGAAGAGGTAAATTATCTCCTCCAATGATAGGTCACGGCGACGCCAGTTGTTGAAGGCTTCCTTAAGGGCTCTATTGGCTCGTGAAATGCTGGAGCGGGAGAGGCCGCTCTTTCCCTATAGCGGCTTGAGCGCTCGCTTGAAGTCCCTCGTCGATAGCCCCTCAACATAGAGCAGAGGGATTGTTTCTTCCAGAAGCTGGCTACGGCGCTGTCATGCTTCGAGCAACTGGGAATGGAAAGCCTCCCTGGTATCTGATACTCGAGGCACAGCTACCTCAATCTCACCGGCGCCACAGCTTACCTGCCGCTCCCGGTGGCCATTACGGTAGCCGCGGCTACCCTCGCTGCGCTCATAGGGTCGACGCTTGAGGACGTCGGTCTCTTCTTCTTCCAGGGCTACTGTCAACAGCAACTTTGCTCCTTCCCGGGCAAATAGCTCAAGCGGTTGGCCGGCAAGCTCTTCCAGCGATAGTCCCAGCTCTGACGTGGTCAATTCCTGTCCCTTGTGGTATCCTTTCTTCATCGGCATATCCTCCCTTTCTTTTAGTTGGCTTTCCTATAGGGTAGGATATGCCGATTCCTTTTTCCACCACTTCCGGGACACTACCCCTTGTGCTTAAGGCGAGCTCGCTCCGCTGGACTGATGAGAGAGTCAAGGCAGCCTATACTGAAGAAAGGGTAATCATGCAAGTTAAACGGGTGCTGGGAATCCATGCGCTATGCACAACGGGAACAATGGACAAAGTGACGAAATGTGTAACGTGGCCATGTTTCCGCTCCGGACAGATGGAGTCGTGCTCTCTTAGAATTACTTTTTTCCTTCCTTGGACCTGTTTGTTTTCAAAACTGACCAGTCTGAGCGGAAGAGGCCGTCGGACTTCATCTTCAATGCTCGATCATGTTTGCCTGCAACCGGCGACCACTATTCATCTATTTGTCTACTTCGTCATCGCAACCAGGGGAATGCCTGTTAGAAGGAGAATGCCCGCGATGACCCAAGCTAGGCTGTAGCTGCCGGTCGTATCAAAAATCCAGCCGGCCAAAAGCGGACCCCCAACCGTGCCAACCATCGTCAATCCCATGCATAGTCCGAGGATTGACCCGAAGTGAGTAGTGCCAAAGCAATTCCTCAGGGCGATGGAACGGAGGACCGCCACACCACCCCAGGTCACGCCAAACAAGATAGCAAAAACGACCAAGATAAAGAACTGGCTTGAATATAAGAGAAGAACGACGCCAACAAGTTGCCCTGACAACGCCAGGACAAGAACCCTTCGGTGGCCGACCTTGTCTGATATCCAGCCCGCACCCAACCGGCCGGTGATGCTTATTGCTGGAATCATCATGGCGACGAGGCTGGCCGTTTGGCGAGAATACTCCAGATGCTCTAGATAGGGCATTATGTGGGTAGTTACCATCATCGCTGTAAAAATGCTGGCAGTACACGCATAGGTGATTATCCAGAAGGCAGGCTTGGCGAGTGCCTTACTAAAAGTGTAGTCACTTGGCGGGGCGGTGTCTCCTGGGTCAGCCACCTTGACCTGACCTGGCGTTTGTTCGCCAGAATGCACAGTGCTTGCATCAGGCCTGGGAACAATGTCTTTAGGCCAGTCACGCACAAAATAGGCAACGATGCCCCCGATAATGAAAGCGGCAACACCGAAGATAAGAAACACAGAGCGGAACCCAATCATGCTCAGCAGCGACACTATACCAGGGACCGCAAAACCGCCAGCAGCAAATCCGGAGGTGAAAAGTCCGAGAGCCAAACCGAGGCGCTTCTTAAACCAACGCGTAAGCAAAGTTGTGAGAACCACGCCGCTGATGCCACTGGCACCAGTTGAGATAATGAAGAAAGAGGTGTAAAAGATACCCAGAGAATTGACGTGGCTTAAGATCAGCCAACCAATGGTAACCAGAATTGAGCCGCTTAAGATTATCCGCCGAATGCTAAATCGGTCAACCAAGAAACCGACAACCAGGTCCATTATCCCAAACTCGGCGCCACGCAGGGACGCCGCCAGCGAGATGGCAGTATAGCTCCAGGCAAATTCCTCAGTGAGTGGAGCGAAAAAGGCGGTGAAGCTGTGCCAAATGGTAGCACCCCCGTAAGCACCAAGCACGAAGGCAAGGATAGCGATCCACCAGCCGTAGGACATTTTCTTCTTCGCCGTCTGCGTCAACTTGTCACCCGGCTTCACTGCTGTGGGAGCGGATGCGACCAACGCCAATATAGCATAATTACTGAATCCTGAACAGGGCGAACGTCCAGGCATCTTGCCGAGCCTGCTGGCTGAAGTAGCCTAACCTGATAGTTCTGGTGTAAAATGGGACAGATTTTCGGGACAAGCAAGAGTAGTGATTGTTCTGCATGGCTTTTGGGACAGCCGCGATAAGCTCCATGTGTGGGCAGAATCTGCCAGTCTGCCGATTACCCGTTCCAAGCAACGAGGCCGGCGCCCGAAGCTGCAGCCGCACCCTTTCGCAATCGCTGGCGACTCGCTGAGAGCGGCAGTTGGCACCCTTTCTGCAGTGCTGGTGGGAAGAAACACTATGCCGGCAGTATTGGCGGTGCTTCTGCCGTCCACACCTGAAGGCCCGCTTCCGTCTCCGGAGCTAATCCGTGAGGACGAGGCCAAAGATGCGGAAGAGATTGCCCTGAAGCCCTGGCACGTCAATACCTTGGCACTTGGCCCCGGTGCCCTGGATTTCCTCATTTCACTGCCTGACGAACCGCCACACGGATTCGCATTTGGCAGCTCCCTGCGCTTCTGGGTCGAAGCGACCAAGCTCTCCCTCGAACTGCTCAGCCGGCAGTGCTTCGTGCCCACACTCAAAGAGGACAAGGGAGACAAGCGCAAAGCTTGTCGAGCGGTCTGGGAAGCGGTGACCAATGAAGGGGACACGCGGCGAGTGCAGACGCTGGCGAACGCCATGCCGCCTGTCTGTCGCGCCTTCCTGTCACCTGAAGGGAAAGGGCCACCGGTAGCCTCTGATCTCGTTTCTGGTTTTCTCAATCAGACCATTGATGCCTTTGTTCGCAGAAGTCTCTCAGCGGCATCTCTGCGGCCACCGCATCGTGGCCGCAGTGCCGTCACTCTGCCAGAGCAGTGGGTGCGGGCACTCTCCGCGGAAGATGCCCAGCTTAAGGCGGCAAACCGGGACATCGCAAAGTTTTCCAGAGAGCTGACAGCCTGGCTCAGCCAGGTTCAGCCCAGCCTGCGCGATACACCCTTTCGGACGTGTTTCAGGCTTGACTCTCCGGGTGATGATGCTGACGGATGGCAGGTCAGTTTTCATCTTCAGGCCAGCGATGACCCCAGCTTACTTGTCCCGGCGGAGAAGGTCTGGGGGACAAGGTCGGGTGTGGTGACCTTTCTGAAGCGCCGGTTCGAGAACCCGCAGGAGCGTCTGCTGGCTGACCTGGGCAGGGCTTCACGGGTATTTCCGGCCATCGAGGAAAGCTTGAAGACTGCTAGGCCAGTGGCGATTCCGCTTAATACAGAGCGTGCCTACGCCTTTCTCCGCCAGTCGGCGCCGCTCCTGGAGCAGAGTGGGTTCGGTGTTCTCCTGCCAGCCTGGTGGCAGAAACCGGCTGCCCGCCTGAGCGTCAAGCTAAAGCTGCAGCCAAAAAGAGATGGCAAAACAGCCTCGGGGCTCCTGGGCATGGACAGCCTTGTGACCTACGACTGGGAAATCGCTCTGGGTGATAAGACACTCCCGCCGGAGGAATTCGAGAAACTGGCCGAGCTAAAGGTGCCTCTGGTCAGGATCAGGGGACAGTGGGTAGAGCTTCGGCCTGGGGAAATCGAGGCGGCCATTGCCTTTTTCCACAAGAAATACGGTGGTGAAATGAGGCTGGGCGAAGCGCTTCGCATCGGGCTGGGACAGGAAGCATCTGGAGCGGGCCTGCCCGTAGCCGGCATGACGGCTGAAGGGTGGGGCAGCGATTTCCTGGACAAGGCCGCCGGCAGCGCTAGGATATTGGAGATTGCGCCGCCGCAAGCTTTCCACGGCGAACTGCGCCCCTACCAGGTCAAAGGGCTTTCCTGGCTGGCTTTCCTCGAGCAGTTCGGGCTCGGAGCGTGCCTGGCTGACGACATGGGACTGGGGAAGACCATCGAGTTCATTGCCCTCATGCTCCACGAGCGCGCTGACCGCAAAGGGAAGCCCTCACCCCGCCCAACGCTTCTGGTCTGCCCGATGTCTGTTGTGGGTAACTGGCAACGGGAGGTCCAGCGCTTTGGACCGTCGCTCAAGGTCATGGTGCATCATGGTGCCGACAGGCTATCCGGTAGAGCATTTGAGAGAGAAGCCAGAAGGCATGACCTTGTCATCAGCACCTATGCCCTTGTGCACCGGGATGAAGGACTCTTCTCTAGGATTAGCTGGGAGCGTATCGCCCTTGACGAGGCCCAGAATATCAAGAATCCGGCCGCCAAACAGACGCAGGCTATCAAGAAGCTCCGTGCTAATCGCAGGGTCGCCTTGACCGGCACCCCCGTGGAGAACAGGCTGTCCGAGCTATGGTCCATTATGGATTTCCTCAACCCTAGCTACCTCAAGTCAGCCACTGATTTCCGCGCCAGCTTTGTTATTCCTATTGAGAAGTACCGCAATTCCGCCCGCGCCGAAACGCTCAAACGCCTGGTTCAGCCCTTCGTGCTGCGGCGAGTGAAAACGGACCCCGCCGTCATCAGTGACCTGCCGGAGAAAATGGAGATGAAGGTCTTCTGCCACCTCACCCAGGAGCAGGCAACGCTTTACCAGGCGATAATGAAGGAAATGCTGGAAAGGATTGAAGACGCCGAGGGCATCGCGCGCAAGGGACTGGTGCTGGCCACGCTGGCGAGACTCAAGCAGGTCTGCAATCACCCGGCACATTTCCTGCGGGATGGCAGCAAACTGCCCGGGCGCTCAGGCAAACTTGCTCGCCTGGAGGAGATGCTGGAGGAAGTCCTTGCTGAGGGCGATAAGGCACTGATTTTCACCCAGTTTGCCGAGATGGGCATGATGCTGCGCAGTCATTTGCGAGAGACCTTTGGCCGCGAGACGCTCTTTCTGCACGGTGGCACAACGAAGGACCAGCGCGATGCCATGGTGCAGCGTTTTCAGTCCGGTCAGGGGGGACCACCCCTCTTTATTCTTTCCTTGAAAGCTGGGGGACTTGGCCTTAACCTGACCGCGGCCAATCATGTTTTCCACTTTGACCGCTGGTGGAACCCGGCGGTGGAGAACCAGGCTACCGACCGGGCCTTCCGCATCGGACAGAAGAGGAATGTCCAGGTGCACAAGTTCGTTTGCCTCGGCACTTTAGAAGAGCGAATTGACCAGATGATTGAGCAGAAGAAGGAGCTTGCGGAAAGCATTATTGGCGCCGGCGAGAACTGGCTCA
The DNA here is from genome assembly GCA_016210585.1 of Chloroflexota bacterium. Taxonomy (GTDB): domain Bacteria; phylum Chloroflexota; class Dehalococcoidia; order Dehalococcoidales; family JAFGLR01; genus JACQTX01. The sequence goes on along the minus strand of JACQTX010000202.1, from coordinate 3,954 downwards.
CCGAGATGTCAACGGACCAGCTCAAGCAGGTATTTGCCCTGAGTCACGAGGCGATAAGAGAGGAGTAGCCCAACATGGGATATGGTTACTTCTGGAGTCACTACGAGCCTGCCCCGCCGAGGCCGGTAAAAAACGGCCTGAAGACCAGAAGCCAGCGTGGACGCATCGGGGAGACATGGTGGTCGGAACGCTGGATAGTGGTGCTGGAATCCCTTGGCATGGGCGCCCGGCTGGGGCGCGGCCGCGCCTACGCGCGCCGGGGGCAGGTTATCTCCATTGCCGTCCAGAAGGGCGCCGTCACCGCCAGGGTCCAGGGCACGCAACCAAAACCCTATTCGGTCAAGATTGAGTTGAAGCCGCTTTCGGAGAAAGACTGGGACAAGGTAACAGACGCCATGGCGTCACAAGCGATATTTGCCGCCAAACTGCTTTCCGGTGAGATGCCACGAAATATTGAGGACGCCTTCGGCAAGGTCAGGATATCACTCTTCCCTACTTCCGTAAGAGACCTCATCACTGATTGCTCCTGCCCGGATTGGGCCAATCCCTGCAAACATATTGCCGCGGTCTATTACCTGCTGGCTGAGAGATTCGATGAGGACCCCTTTCTCATCTTCAAGCTGCGCGGCCGGACCAAAGACGAAATCGTGCGGATACTCCGGGAGAAGCGCACTCAAGCTGTGCCGGAAGCGGAGGTTACCCCGTCCACCGAAGCCACTCTTTCGCAGCAGGCAGCAGTCCCTCTTGAGGAATGCCTGGACACATTCTGGCAGGCAGGAGCAGGCCTGGATTCCTTTGCTGTGAATCCGGCGCCGCCCGAGGTTGACAATGCTATCCTGAAGAGATTGGGGGACGCTCCCTTTGCAGTGGGGAGACAAAATGTGGCCGCTTTGTTAGCCAAGGCCTACGCCATAGCCAGCAGCGCCGCACTGCGCAAAGCCCATGAATCGCCAGAGGGATAAATACCAGCATCGCCCGGCTTTAGCAAAAGTTTTTGACATTTGACAAAGGAAGCTCTGCCGTAACGAAGCTAAAATTGCCTAGCTTCGGCATGGCTAAACACCCGTAGCTAAGTGGCTTACAGCTAAGCCACCCTTACCCCTGTGATGAGGACATCCGATTTACTCGTCAGCCAGCTTCACCCTCTCCCCTGGCACCCCCACATGGCCTTCGTTTCCTGCTCTCAGGAAACTTGACCGCTTTCTTCAGCAACCTGACCGTTTTTCCCACGTCTGGGCACTGAAATACTGAAAGCCGGCCTTCGGCTGACCAAAGGAGAAGATTGTGCAGCGTTTTGGTGGCCAAGAGAAGCCCAGTCCAAAGGACTAGCGTAGCGACTTCCTGGGTAATATGATAAGCTGGTTTCTATTCGAACACAAATCTCTTGTTCTCAAAGAGCCTCACACAGGCATCGACAGCGTCGGGACGGTAGAAAACACCTCTCCGGCTGGTTATCTCTCCCAAGGCCAGGCTTGTGCCGAGGGCAGGACGGTAAGGACGATGACTGGACATGGCTTCCATTACGTCAGCTACCGCGATGATACTTGCCTCCCGCAGAATATTGTCTCCCGATAGCCCGGAGGGATATCCGGAACCGTCAAATCTTTCCTGGTGCTGACGAACGATTCCGGCGATTGGCCAGGCAAATTCGATGGTCTTCAATATCTCACAGCCGGCTCCAGGATGATCCTTGATAACGCTAAACTCAGCTTCGGTTATTCGCCCAGGTTTGCACAGGATTTCGGCGGGTACACATATCTTACCGATGTCGTGAAGTATGCCCGCAACACGAATGCCGGCTACCTCGGCTTCTGGTAATCCCATCTCTTTCCCTATCGCAGCGGCAAGCTGGGCGACGCGCCGCTGATGGCCTGCGGTGTAAGGGTCTCTTCTCTCGACTGCCGAGGAGAGAGCAAGGACGGTACTGTCCATGGCCTTCTGCAGCTTCCGGTAACCGGCCTGGATTTCCCCTACTTGCTCCTTTACTTTACTTTCGAGTTGACCGTTGTATTCCTCAATCTCACGGCGGTGAAGCTCCTCTTGGTCGTGTAACCGTTTAACTGCCAGCGAGGCATTAACTCTGGCTTGCAACAAGACCGGATTGAAAGGCTTGGTCAGATGATCGGCCGCTCCCGTTTCAATGCAGTGCACGGCACATTCCATGTCATCCATTGTGGAGATGACAATGATCGGAATGTGTCGCAAAGAGGCATCACCTTTTAGGTGTGCAAGCACGTCAACGCCCGGCATCATGCAGTCAAGCAGGATAACATCAACTGCATGGTCACGGACCATCTCTAACGCTTTTTGCCCTTCCTCTGCAGCCTCTACAGTATAACCAGAGGCGTGCAGCATGCTGGCAAGAGTCTCGCGATTGGACACATCATTGGCTGCTATCAGGATTCTACCGATACTGTTATCCATGTTTGCCTCCTATCCGGAACGGTTCTCGCTACAGTTATACAAGGAGTCCGGTCGCCTTCGCTAACTTAAGGGCACGCTTTCAGTAGTAGCCTATATTCTACCACTTCAGTCACTTCCGTCAATAGCCTTGCCTCGTGTCCTGGCTGTGGCACAGCTAAGTCCCCTTGGCTACGCCGAAGGTAAGCCATCCTAGCTACGACCAGGGCCACGTTGACGGCCACCGCTGGGGGCAACAGAGATGAACGCCCAAGAGACCCCAGAATCTTATTCTGTCCAGCCGCAGCCTGGCGCAAGCCGTAGCTCCTCGACGTCGGCTGCGGCGACCGCCCTCACAGCCCATAACTTAGGGGGTTGAAGAGAAGGCAGGGGAGGTAGGGTGAGGGATCCCCAGAACGAAGCTGAAATCGGCCAAAAACATACCCGAAAATGCCTTCCACATGGCAGATTTACGGCCGGGGGCACGTATTTACTGGGTGCGTATTCGCTAGCACGTATTTGTTTGTGGCCGTACATACGAGGCGTTAGACCCATTTGACCGACACCTGACCGGCGGCGCAGCTCAGCATCTATGATAGTAGCCCAGGCACGCTTCACGGGCTTGACAAATGTGCAGAAAGATACAGACTAGGGTATATATAAAAGGATGGAAAACTGGTGTGGAAACAGGCCGGCGGCTTATCAAGATGGGGGAGCAGCCTAGTGGTGACCATGCCCAGCGAGGTGATTGAGGAATGGAACCTGGGCAAGGGTGACCAGGTAACTCTTGAAATCGTGGATGGGGCAGTGCGCATCGAGCCCAAGCAACCGACAAAGATTACCACCATATCCGAGACATCCCTTGAAGAATATACGAAGGTCATGGAGGGGATCCAGGCCAGAGTCACCATGGACTGGAAAGCTGGTATGCTGCAAATCGAGCTGTCCGGCGCGGACAGAGAAGCAGTCAACACAGTATTGAATAATCTCTGGCGAAACCTGCCGGTATTGCTGCGGATGCTTGGCCTGGGTGCGGTGACAGAGCAGACGGCAACGGCAAAAGAGACAAAAAGAAGGAGGTCAAAGCATGGCAAGAGAACAGACGCTGACAGCATGGTTTAAGAGTTCTTATCCCCATCTCAAGGCTGGGTGCGGGCTGTCGTCTTCATGGTGGTACCTCCCCGGCAATGACGCCAAGGAAAAGGTTACCACCTGCTGGCACCGTCCGATACGGCGGAAAATACTAAGACAATCGGCCGATGGCAATCGCACATCGGCGTTTCGGCCGATGCGGTTTTTCGGCCCTGTCGCGTTGCGACACGTCCGCCGATGTCGGGGACAGTTTTGTGAGTGGAGGCAGAATTTGGCGACCCCGGGGGGGCTTGGGGCTTAATGTGCAATACGTTGCCTATAAGATTGATGTTCTGTGTCCGGACCTTATACGCACATCGTTATCTCGGCCAAGAGTTCCTGAATGGTCACTGCCGGGACTACTTCGGCAAAGGAAAACGAAGAGTCTGCGAGATCTTGCGAAAGAATTCGGCGCTTCTCATG
>JACQTX010000208.1 GCA_016210585.1 Chloroflexota bacterium | reverse complement strand
GGGGGCTTCGCCCCCTCTAACTTGTTCTCCCCCTTCCCTTGTAGGGAAGGGGGTCAGGGGGATAGGTCAGCCGACATAGACAGGCGACGTTCTGGGTAATACGGGGTAATTACTATCACAAACAAACCCCCCGGCAGCGAATCCCGAAGCTAATCTATTATGAGGAATTGGAGCAAATGCTATTTTCTCGTGTAGCAAAATTCGTATCTCCAAAGTGGTTTCGCGGGAGGCTCGTCAAGCAGGTGAGGTCACTGAAGCAATAGTGGTATAATAAATTGGCTTCATGTTCCAAAATCCGAAAGGGGTGGCAAGGGGGATACGACAAGGGTAATGAAAGGCAAAACTAATGGATGAGCTTAAGGTATTCACCGGCAACGCTAATCCGGGACTGGCCCGGGCCATCTGTGACTACCTCAATATCCCACTGGGGAAATGCGAGGTCTTCTCCTTCAGCAATGAGAACATCTTCGTGCGTATCATGGAGAACGTGCGCCAGCGGGACGTTTTCGTGGCGCAGCCCATCTGCTCGCCGGTCAACCAAAGCCTGGTGGAGCTTTTGATTATGCTTGATGCCTTGAAGAGGGCCTCGGCGGGGCGCATCACGGCGGTAGTGCCCTACTATGGCTACGGCCGGACGGATAAGAAAGACCAGCCGCGTGTGCCCATAACGGCCCGGCTGATTGCGGACCTGCTTACGGTGGCGGGGGCCAACCGTCTTCTCACCGTTGACTTGCATGCCGGGCAGATCCAGGGCTTCTTCAACATACCGGTTGATGAGCTGACCGCCCAGTATCTGCTGCGGGACTACTTTCTCAAGAAAGGCTTGAACAGCGACCTGGTGGTGGTGGCCACCGATATCGGTATCTCCAAGCGGGCGCGTGACTTAGCCACCCAACTCCATGTCCCCCTGGCCATTATGGAGAAGCGGCGCCTGGGCAACGAAGACCGCACCGAAACGCTGAACGTCATCGGTGAGGTCAACAAGAAGGTGGCCCTTACAGTGGATGATGAAATAGATACGGCTGGTTCATTGACGAATACCGTTAATACCTTGCTGGAGCGAGGGGTGCGTGAGGTCTATGCCTGCTGCACACACCCGGTCTTCTCCGGGCCAGCTATCCAGAGAATCGCTGCTTCGCCGGTGCAGGAAGTGGTGGTCACGGATACTATCCCGGTCAACGGCAGCAAACGGCTGGACAAAATCACCGTCCTGTCCATTGCGCCTCTTCTCGGTGAAGCCATCCACCGCATCCACACCGGCCAATCAGTTGGAGCGATGTTCGAGCAGTGAGTCCGGTTGAAGTCTATCTGGCTAAAAATGAGATGGAGGCCCTGGTCATCAAGGGCCTGCTGGAGAGCTACAACATACCCTGTATCCTGAAATCGAATGCGGCACCGTCCGTATTTGTCTTCACCGTTGATGGCATGGCAGAGGTCAGGGTGCTGGTGCCAGAGGCCCAGGCTGAGGAAGCCCGGAGGCTGATTACCGAGGAAAGCGATGTTTAAGATATTCAGTGGACTGATTGATTCCAACGAAAAAGAGCTGAAGCGGATACAGCCGCTCGTTGATAAGATAAACGCCCTCGAGACTGATTTTCGAGACCTGAGCGATGATGCCCTGCGGGCAAAGACCGATGAGTTTGAGGCCCGGCTCAATGAGGCTACAGCCGTCCCGCGGGAGCGGGCAGAGGAAAGAAAAGCGGAGCTTGAAGGGGCTAAAGTGCTCCTGAACCAGGCGCAGAACGATTTTGAGCGGGAAGAGCAGGACGCCCATGTCAAGCGTCTGCAGGAGGCCGTCGCCGAGCTGGAGACCGAGCTGCGCCAGGCCGAGGACAAAGCCTTGCACGAGCTTCTGCCGGAGGCCTTTGCCGCCGTCCGTGAGGCGGCGCGGCGGACCATTCGCCAGAGGCACTTTGATGTCCAGCTCATTGGTGGAATTGTCCTACACCAGGGCAAGATTGCCGAGATGAAGACCGGCGAGGGCAAGACCCTCTCGGCCACACTGCCCCTTTACCTGAACGCACTCGCCGGCCGGGGCTGCCACCTGGTTACCGTCAATGACTACCTGGCCAAGCGCGACCCCTACTGGATGGGGCCAATTTATCATGCCCTGGGGGTCAGCGTTGCCAGCATCTACGGCCAGACGCCAGATAACCAGGCGCCTTCCTTTATTTATGACCCGGCCTACGATTCCGGCGACAAGCACTGGCAGCACCTGCGGCCAATTACTCGGAAAGAGGCTTATGCCGCCGATATCACCTACGGCACCAACAATGAGTTCGGCTTCGACTATCTGCGGGACAACATGGTCATTGACCTGGCACAGTGCGTCCAGCGCACCTTGCACTATGCCATCGTTGATGAGGTGGACAACCTGCTCATTGACGAGGCACGCACGCCGCTCATCATCAGCGGACATGCGGAAGAAGCTGGGCCGCGCTACCAGATGTTCGCCCGACTGGTATCCCGGCTACAGCCGGAAACAGACTACGTTGTCGAGGAGAAGCACCGCACGGTGAACCTGACCGAGAACGGCACCCTAACCATAGAGAATGCCCTCAAACGGGACAACCTCCTGCGCTCGCCGAACCTATATGACACAGCGAACTACGCCCTGACCCGCTATCTGGACGCCGCTCTCAAGGCGCACGCCCTCTACCGGCGTGACCGTGACTACGTGGTGAAGGACGGCCAGGTCATCATTGTGGACGAGTTCACCGGCCGCCTGATGTTTGGCCGGCGCTACTCGGAGGGATTGCACCAGGCAATCGAGGCCAAAGAGAGCGTCAAGGTGCAACGGGAGAGCCTGACCTACGCCACCATCACCTTTCAGAACTACTTCCGCATGTACCGGAAGCTGGCTGGCATGACCGGCACCGCCCTCACCGAGGCCGAGGAATTCCACAAGATCTACAAGCTGGAGGTGGTGGTCATCCCTACCAACAAGCCTATGATTCGTGAGGACTTCACCGACCAGATTTACAAGAACGAAAAGGCCAAGTTCAACGCCGTGGTGCGTGAAGTCGAGGAGATGCACAAACAGGAGCGGCCGGTGCTCATCGGCACCACGTCGATAGAGAAATCGGAGTACCTGAGCGAGCTGATGAAGCGGAAGGGCATCCCGCACCAGGTGCTCAATGCCAAGCTGCACGAGAAAGAGGCGGGCATCATCGCCCAGGCGGGACGGGCCGGTACGGTGACGGTGGCTACCAATATGGCTGGGCGCGGTGTTGACATCATCCTGGGCGGCAGCCCGGAAGGGCAGAGTCACGAGGAGTGGCAGAAGGCCCATGGGCTGGTGGTGGCTAGGGGCGGGCTGCATATCGTGGGCACGGAGCGGCATGAGGCACGCCGCATTGACAACCAGCTTCGCGGCCGCACCGGGCGCCAGGGCGACCCTGGCTCATCACGTTTCTATGTTTCCCTGGAGGATGACATCATGCGCCGCTTCGGCGGCGACCAGGTGAAGCGGGTCATGGAATGGGCTGGCCTGGACGAAGAAACGCCCATAGAGAACAAGATGGTGAACCGCATCATCGAGAATGCACAGATACGGACCGAGGGCTACCACTTTGACACCCGCAAGCACCTTGTCGAGTATGATGACGTGGTCAACAAGCACCGCGAGGTCATCTACGGGGAGCGCCGCAAGATTCTGAGCGGGGCCGACCTTAAGGCCAATATCCTGACCATGATTGAAGCCGAGGTGATCCACGTTCTCGGCACTCACCTGGCGGGAGACCGGGACACTGAGCCGGATTTCGCTGGCCTGCTGAAAGATGCCGGGAGTATCTTCCCTGTGCCTCGTGAAGTTGCCCCCGAAGCTCTAGCTGGTATTAAGCCGAAGGAGATTGAAGCGAAGCTGATTGAGCTGGCGCGTGCCCAATATGACGAGCATGAGAAGAAGATGGGCGCGGAGAACATGCGCCTGCTAGAGCGGCTGGTCATGCTGCGCACCATTGACAACCTCTGGGTGGAGCATCTGACGGCAATGGAAGACATGCGGCTTGGCATCGGCCTGGAGGCGGCGGGACAGCGCGACCCGCTGATTGCCTACAAGAATCGCGGGCATGAGCTTTTCCAGAACCTGCTGGAGACCATTCAGCATGATGTGGTGCACAGCATATACCATCTGGAAATCAAGAAGGAAGAGCCGCCGCCGAAAGCAGAGTCACGCATGGCGCAGGCGGCGGGCAGAAGCGGCGTTAACCGCCTGCCGGTCGGTGCCGGCAGCCACAAGGTGGGCCGCAACGACCCTTGTCCCTGCGGCTCCGGCAAGAAATATAAGCACTGCCACGGGAGGTAGGGGAGCCCGCCGAGAAAGGGCCGAAATCCCCCTCTAATCCCCCTTTTTCAAAGGGGGAAGAAGCAGATACCCCTGTTTCTCCCTTTCCTAAAGGGAGATTAAGAGGGATTTGAATGCTTAACATTGAGTTTTGCGGTTAGCTCTAGCTTGACATATTTCCTTATCCCGGCTATGATGTAGATGTTGACTACTACTACATAGTCGGAGGACAGAAATGAGTGGAAAGACGAAAGAAGAGCGGATAACCGTCCGGGAGGCGGCGAAGGAGTGCGGGCGAAACATGGAGACCATCCGGCGCTGGATTTGGTCGGGTAAGCTACCTGCGGAGAAGCTGGGCAACCAGCTTTTTATTAAGAGGGGCGACCTGTCCGTGTGCCAGCCGGAAAAAGAAAGATTATCCAGAAGTGAGCTTTTCAAAAGCGTTGAACTCCTGCGTGAGAAGATTCGGGCAAGAGTGGGCGAGTTTGATGCTGCTGAGCTGGTGAGGGAATCTCGGGAAAGACGTCACGAATGAAGAAGGCTATTTGCATTGACGCCAGTCTGCTAATTGCCTGGTTTTTACCGGAGCAATATAGTCATGTTGTCGCTGACCTCATGCAGACGTGGGAACGGGATGGTGTGGAGTTGATTGCCCCACCATTATTTCATGCTGAGGTAACCTCCGTTCTACGAGAGCAAGTCTATTTTGGGAAGTTGCTGCCGGAAGATGGCGAAAAAGCCTTTTTTCACTATCAACAAACGGGTGTCAAGAGCATCAACGGCGTAGGCCTTCAACAGAAAGCCTGGGAACTGGCCAAACGGCTAAACCTGCCCCGTGCTTATGACATGCAATACCTGGCCGTGGCCGAGCTAGCGGACTGCGAGCTGTGGACGGCGGACAAGAAGCTGGCCACCTCTTTGCAGGCAAAAGCAAAACGGGTAAGATGGGTGGGGGAAGGTGGGGGGAAGAAACGTAAACACCGCTGTGAAGGGTGAGAAAGGAACTGCTATGACTCTCGATTACACTACTAAGGAACAAAAGCTAAACATCGTTTTGGAGAGAAATACTTTCTTCTTCCGAAGCGAAACCTTCGAGGAGAAGTGGGAAGCCCATATTAGTTCTCTCACAAGTTTGTTACTTTTCTTACAGCACGAGTTGGCAGGCAAGAAATCAATTACCGATAAGAAGAAAGTGGTCGTCGATATTTTACTTAAGAAGCATGACGGGCTATCAGCCGTACTGGCATTAACTTCCATTTCCGAAGAATTGCTGTTGAGATTAATCACCTTTGCAAAGACCATCAATGATAGTGATTTGAACAACTTAGTTAAGGGGAAAAGTTTCGCAGAAATATCGTCATCTACAGAACTCAACAAAATTGGTCTCTTTGATCTCGTGAGAAATAAACGGGACGCGGCAGAGAGCGTAGCTAATTTGCTGTTTGAAGGTTTTTCTGTGCCAATCTTACAGAAATACTTACCACTTTTCGAATTGAAGAAACTCAACTTCAGCAAATTGGAATTCTCTCCGGAAAGCCTCATTGACAGTATCGTTAGACACGCCAAACGAGGCGCCTATAAAGCCCAAGGTGATAACGACCCAGCACAGTTACTCAAGGATTTGTTGGGTAAGTATGGAATACCGTATAAGTCGAACGTTAAACCACCGGGTATCAGTAGGACGCTTGACCTCGTAATTCCGAGCGTCACAGCTCCTAGAATAGTTGTCGAATGTTCTTTTCAAGTAACGACTTCGTCGGCAATGGGGGATAAGGCAAAAGCTGAGATAGAGGTTGCTAGTGACATCAAGAAACACCACTCCCAACCCGAATTCGCAGGTTTTGTTGATGGCATTGGGTGGTACGTTAGAAAGAAAGATTTGGCGAAGTTAGTATCCGCTTTTGATGTCGTATTCACATTTCATCCAGCAGAACTTGACCGATTTTTAAAATATGTTCATACCGTTCTACAGTGAGAAGGTAACCACATGGGAACCGAAATGACCAGATTCGTTGACCAGATTATTCAGGGTGATGCCATAGAAACTATGAAGCAGATACCTGACAACACAATTGATATGACTTTTGCTGACCCACCCTTCAATCTAAAGAAGAGTTACGAGCAATATGAGGATGATAAGGAAATCCGAGACTACTTAAGCTGGTGCAAAGATTGGCTTGAACAAATGGTCAGAATCACCAAACCAACAGGTTCCATATTTGTCCACAATATTCCAAAATGGCTCACCTACTATTCCTGCTACCTTAACGATATGGCATATTTTAAGCATTGGATAGCGTGGGACGCTATGGGAGCACCACTTGGAAAGACTATTCTTCCAAATCACTACGGTATCCTGTGGTATGTGAAGTCAAGAGACTTCAAATTCCGTGATATTAGGATGCCGCATCGCTATTGCAGGGAATGCGGCAGCATGTTAAAGGATTATGGGGGTAAGAAACACTTAGCCCATCCTTTTGGGACCTTGGTCAGCGATGTGTGGACAGACATTTACCGGATTAGACATGCAAAGAGGAGAGATGAACATCCCTGTCAATTACCAATCCACCTGCTAGAAAGACTTATTCTTATGACTACGGATGAATGTGATTTGATTCTCGACCCTTTCATAGGTACCGGGACTACAGCTATTGCAGCCAAGCAACTTGGTAGAAAATACATAGGCATTGACATAGATAACAAATATGTGGAAATAAGCAAGGAAAAATTGGAGAGTGCAACTACTACACAGATAAACGAGTGCTACGTTTCCATCTTTCTTGACAAGATTATCACTCTCAGAGATGCAGATTATGAGAAGATTTCCCCTTCTCTCATAACGAAAGAACTAAGAATAAACGGGGAGAGGTCCAAAAGCCTTACGTTACCCACACTAAACAAAAGATTCAGTAATCCTCAATTAAGTAAGCCCGTTGTAATTGTTCCAAGAGCAGAATTTGTTCTTCAGAACCGATTGCTCGAAAAGCGTGGTGAATACAAAACTGAGAAGTCAGAAGACGTTTAGATTGAATCAATCGTTATGAACAACCGTGAGCTGGCCAAGGTGTTTGCGGATATGGCGGACCTGCTGGAGCTAAGCAAGAGGATTCTGAGAAGCGGTGATGAAAATAATTATCAGTGACCACGCCCGTTTTGAAATGGCACGGCGCCACCTTCGGGAAGAATTGGTGGGAAGCGTTGCCCAGAATCCGCAGCAGGTCGTCAAGGTAGAGCATGGACGCAAAGTTCACCAAAGCAAATACTATGACTCAAGCGAGGGCAGAGAGATGCTATTGATAGTAATTTGCCAGGAAAGTCCTGGCCAACTTTTTGTAGTTACTGCCTACAGGACATCAAGGATTGACAAGTACTGGCAGAAGGAGGAATAACATGAAAGTAGTCTATGACCCGGAGACGGATACGCTGAGCCTGCTACTGCGGGATGAGCCGGTAGCGGAGAGCGATGAGCTGCGTGAGGGCATAATCATTGACTACGGTAAGGATGGGAAAATCATTTCAGTTGAGATTCTGGACGCGTCGGAACACGTTAGTGACCCCCAGGGTATCGCTTATGAATTACGAGGTAAGCAGAAGGTCTCTTGACGGATAGACCATGAACAACCGTGAGCTGGCCAAGGTGTTTGCGGATATGGCGGACCTGCTGGAGCTGAAGGGGGAGAACCCCTTCAAAATCCGGGCCTACCAGAAGGTGGTCAAGTCCCTGGAAAACCTCTCCCTTGAGGCGGAGCAGCTGGTGAAAGAGGACCGCCTGCGGGAAGTCCCCGGCGTGGGTGAGGCCATCGCCAAAAAGATTACCGAGCTGGTGACCACCGGCCGGCTGGCGGTCTATGAGAAGCTCAAGGCGGAGTTCCCGCCCGGCATCAGCACCTTGCTGGATATTCCCGGCGTCGGCCCCAAGACGGCCATGCTGCTCACCTCGGAGTTGGGCATCAAGTCTGTTGACGAGCTGGAGCAGGCTATCCTCAGTGGCAAGGTCTCCCGGCTCTACCGCATGGGGGAAAAGACGGCGGAGAACATCCTGCACCAGATTCAAGCCCTGCGCCGCAAAGACCAGCGCATCCCGCTTGGCGAGGCCATGGCCATTGTGGATGACATTATGGCCCGGATGAAAGACGTGCCCGGCCTCAGTAACCTGACGCCGGCGGGCAGCCTGCGCCGCTTCAAGGAGACCGTGGGCGATATTGACATCATGGGCACGGCCACCAATGCTACCGAGGTCATCCGTGCTTTTACCGGGCTGCCCATCGTCAAGGATGTCCTGGCCAGCGGCACCACCAAAGCCAGCGTGATTGTCGCCGGCGGGCTACAGATTGACCTGAGAATTGTAGAGCAGGAGTCCTTCGGCGCGACCCTGCAATACTTCACCGGCAGCAAGCAGCACAACATCGCCCTGCGGGAGCGCGCCCGCCGCCTGGGGCTGAGCCTCTCCGAGTATGGCATCACCGTGCTGGCCAATGGCAAGCTGGAGAAGTTCGCCACGGAAGAAGCCTTCTACCGGCGGCAGAATCTCGACTATATTCCACCGGAAATCCGCGAGGGGACACAGGAAATTGAGCGGGCGGAGAAAGGCACCCTCCCTCGGCTAATTGAGCAAAAAGATATTAAAGGCGACTTTCACGTGCACTCGAACTATAGCGATGGGCGGGACACCATTGAGGCGATGGCGCGGGCCGCTATGGCGCGCGGCTACCAGTATGTCATCATCTCAGACCACTCGGTGGGGCGGGGCATCGCCCGCGGCCTTGACCTGGAGCGACTAAAGCAGCAGAGAGAAGAAATTGCGGCGCTCAATAAGCGGCTGAAGGGCTTCCGCATCTTTAAGGGCATTGAGGTGGACATCCGTGCCGATGGCACCCTTGACTTTCCCGATGAAGTCCTGGCCGGGTTTGACGTGGTGGACGCCGCCGTGCACTCTGGCATGACCCAGCCGGAGGCGCAGATGACGCGGCGTATCATCAAGGCGATGGAAAACCCGCACGTGGATATCCTGGTGCACCCGACGGCCCGCCTGTTGCCGGACCGGGAGCCGGTGGCGGTGGACATGGAAGCCATCTTCCAAGCGGCTCTCCGCACGAATACCGCGCTGGAAATCAATGCCATGCCCAGCCGGCTTGACTTGAAAGACATCCATATCTACCGGGCGCGGGAGCTGGGGATAAAGCTGGTGATGAGCACCGATACCCACGCCGCGGAGCACCTTGACTTCATCCGCTTCGGCATCGGTATTGCCCGGCGCGGCTGGTGTGAGGCGAAGGATATCGCCAACACGCGGCCGCTGGATAGAGTTCTGGCCTATTTGACCAAGCCCAGGGTTTGATATGCAGAAGACTGAGATACCATCGGAGCTAGCGCCTCGAGAAGATAACGAGGCCGTCAAGCACCTGAAACAGGCGATTGCCAGCGGCAAGCACTGGTTCATTGCCCTGCTGGAGGCGATGGGCCTGTGGACGCAGACCGAGGAGACCGTCAATGGCCGTTACTACCGCTACCTCATTGACGGTGAGGCCTTTGACTGGCTGCTTCTTGCCGAGCGTTTGTGCCAGACGGTCAACGGTCTGCTGCCGGAGGAGGAGAAGACAGCCTTGCTCTTCCACGGCGAACCGCCCATCCACCTGACCCCTGAGGAGTATAAGAGTCTGATTGGCGCTAGCAAGTACCACCAATACCTCAACTTCTTCTACGGCGTCACCGTGGAGGAGTCCCTGATTGCCGCCGTCCAGGAGGAGATCGTCAAGGAGAAACGGGCCTCCGGCCTGCGCCACAACGGTGACTACAGCAACGAGGCCTACCGGCGCATCTATGGCGCCACACGGACAGTATTGCTGCACCACTTCCGCGAGGCCAAGGGCTACGCGCAGGCCGATACTATTGGCCTCTCGGAGTTGAAGGAGTTCACCTACTGGCTCTTCAAGTACCGGCTGGAGCAGTGCGATGGTGAGAAGGTGGCGAGTGACACCAAGAAGGGCCTCGCCTATCTGAAGCGGCAGTCCCGGCTTGAGTGCAGCGAGGGGCTGAATGGTCTGCCGCCAGCGAATACCAGGCGGCATTGGCAGTGAGGGCGGCGGGCAATAGGCGGCATGACGCTCCGCTACCGGTCATTGCGAGGTCCTTCACGGCAAGGCCGTGAAGGACGAAACAATCTCACAAGTCACCGAGTGCATCTCATCGCTGCCTTCTTTTCCACAATACGTGTGAGATTGCTTCGGCTCCGCTCTTCGACAGGGCGAGGGCGGATGCACTCGCAATGACAGCCTGACTCGTTTGACTTTCTCCGGTAAAGCTGCTTATATTCTCCCGAAGGGAGACTGTCAACATGAAAGAGTTCTTCACTATCGAAGATGCCCGTGAGATGGCCCGGCGGCGGCTGCCCCGCATCATCTTCGATTACCTGGAGGGCGGCGCCGAGGATGAGACTACCGTCTGCTTGAACCGGGCGGCCTTCGATAAGGTCACCTTCTACCCGCGCTCGATGGTGGACGTCTCCAGGCGGGAGCAGGCGACCACCGTCCTGGGCGAGACGGTCAGCCTGCCGGTGCTGCTGGCGCCGACTGGCCTGGCCCGACTTATCGGCTGGGCGGGAGAGCTGGCAATAGCCCGTGCCGCTGGCAAGGCGGGGACGGTGTTCGCCGTTAGTACGGCCTCCAGCTACTCCCTGGAGGATGTCGCCGCGGCGGCCACCGGCCCGCTCTGGTTTCAGCTATACCTCTATCGCGACCTGAGGCTGGTCAACTCTCTTGTGGAACGAGCGGCCCGGGCGGGCTATCGCGTCCTGTGTGTGGCGATTGACCTGCCGGTAATCGGCAAGCGCGGGCGAGACCTGCGTAATGGCCTGACCATCCCCCTGCGCCTCAGCCTGCGGGATATCTTCGATGCCTCCTGGCGGCTGGCCTGGCTGCGTAACTACCTGTTTGGCGGGAAGATTACTCTGGGCAACCTGCAGGGCATGGGGCAGAGGCAAGACGTTATGTCCCTCTGGACATACGCCAGCAAGGAGCTTGTCAACCCGGCGGCCAACTGGGACGACCTTTCCCGCCTGCGAGAGGTATGGAAGGGACCTTTGGTTGTCAAGGGTGTTATGTCGGTGGAAGACGCTCTGGAGTCCATGGAGCGGGGTGCTGATGGGATTGTTGTCTCGAATCACGGGGGCCGCCAGCTTGACGGCCTGCCGGGCACGCTTGACGTGCTCCCTGAAATCGTGAAGGCGGTCAATGGTCGCGCCGAGGTCTTCGTGGATGGTGGCATCCGGCATGGCTCGGACGTGGTGAAGGCCGTCGCCCTGGGTGCCCGCGCCTGTCTCATCGGCCGCCCCTACCTTTGGGGCCTTGCGGCACAGGGCGAGAGCGGCGTGGTGCGCGTGCTGGATATTCTGCGGGATGAAATCGACCGCACCCTGGCCCTTATTGGCCGGGCTAAGCTCGGCGAGGTGGACCGCTCGGTGGTGCGTCGTATTGGTCTGTGATGGCACCCGACCCTTACTTGAGCATCAGGCCAGGCAGCCAGGTCGTTAGCGGTGGGATGAGAAGCAGCAGGATGATTTCCACGAGCAGCAGAAAGAAGATAGGTATGGCCGCGCGGAATAGCTCGGTCATCGGGACTTCCGGTGCTACCCCTTTAAGGGTAAAGATATAAATGCCAAAGGGCGGCGTAAGCCCGCCGATTTCCGTATTGAGCATCATGAGCACGGCAAACCATATCGGGTTGAGGCCAAGGGTACGGATGACAGGAAAGAAAATGGGGACGAGAATCATCACCATGGGGAGGGCTTCTATAAAGCATCCCATGAGCAGCATGACGACCATCATGATGCCAACGATAACGATCGGCGGGACTGGAGCACTCGTGGCCACCCGGCCCAACTCACGGATGACGCCGCTATAGGCCAGCAGCTCACTGAAGGCCGAGGCGGACATCACGATGGTGAAAATCATGGCGGATACCTTGACGGTCTCCCAGAGTGTCTTCCTTACCGTTCCCCAGGTTAGCCTGCCGTAGAGGGCAGCTACGATGAAGCTGCCGGTGGCGCCCAGGGCTGCTGCCTCAGAGGGGGTGGAGACACCCAGGAAGATGAGTCCTAGTGTCATGAAGATGACCAGGGACATGGGCATGACCACTACCACAGACCTTATCTTCTCTCCCCGCGAGATGCGGGCCAGGCCGAAAGCCGGGGCAAGGTTGGGCTGCAGCCAACACCGCACCACAATGTAGGTGAAGTAGATGCCTGCCAGGATGAACCCCGGGATGACTATGGCAATCAGTATGGCACCCACAGACTGCTGCGATAAGGTGGCGATGATGATGGCCATATTGCTGGGCGGTATCATCATGGCCAGCGATCCGGCGGCCAGAATAGGCCCATAAATCATGGCACTCTGGTAGCCGCGCTTTTTCATTTCTGGGGCCAGGGTCGAGCCGAACATGGCCACACCACTGATGGAGGAGCCACTCATCATGGCGAAGACCGTCCCGGAGGCAATGCCGAGTATACTCAGGCTGCCCCGGAGCCGTCCCATCAATTTCCCCAGGTTGTCAATGACTATCTTGACCAGCCCAGCCTGAAACATCACCTCGCCCATCAGGATGAACATGGTCAACGGGACAAGCGTGAAGATACCAATGTTGCCAAAGGCGCTCGGCACCAGAAGCTGAATGCTCTTGGCCCCACCAACGAATACCCAGTAGCCAATCATATTGAGGGCCAGGAAGGCAAAGGCCACCGGGATGCCGGAAAAGAGGAACGCCAGCAGTAGCCCGCCGATGATGATGAGGCTAATCCACCATTCCATCTAGTCAGAGTCTCCCGCGGTGGCGAAGGAGCTATACATGCTCACCAATCTGTCTTCTCTCTTGCACGTACCGCCAGACGCGGCGCCCGAACTGTATGGTGAGCAGCAGGCTGCCGATAGGCATGACTGCCCAAAGAGGCCCCTTGGCGATGATGGTTGATTTCCAAATAATCTCGTGGCTTTGGAAAGCCTGCCAGGTAAGCAGGGCACTGAACCAGGTAAAAGCGCCACAAATCACAACGCCGACTACAGAGGTGATGATATTGAGCAGGCTCTGTGCTCTCTTTGACAGGGTATTGAGAAGGATGTCAAGCTTTATGTGTCTTTCGTTTGATAGCACCAGGGCCGCCGCCAGAAAGGTGAGATAGACCAGGGCATACTCGCTGAAATCGAAAACCCAGAGCGGGGGACGCCGGAAGACAAAGCGCCACGTCACGCCGTAATCAATGCTCAACATAATGAAGAGGACAACGGCACAGCTAAGCGCCCCCGCCACCACCAATGCCCTGTCAAACAAGCGACCTAACACACTTATCTCCGGTGGTGATATCCTGGAGGTAAAACTAGAATCTAGCTGGAATGCCCGTTCGGGCATTCCAGCTAGATTCAGACGGTCAAACGGCACAACAAGTTGTGCCAGGCTACGACGTTACTCTATGGACGGGTATACCTGCTTGGGTGGGTAGTTCTTGGCGGTTATCTCGAGTATGCGGTCGGCATTGGCAGGGGCCAAGTTCTTATAGGTCTTGGGTAAGGCCTTTTCCCACAGGACCTTCATCGCCTCGCGCCACTCATCATCGCTTATCTTGATAGTGGTCAGGCCGCCTTTCTTCAGATTGGTCATTTCATCACGCGTTATCTGCTCGAACTTGGTGAGCCACCATGCCTCTACCTCGACTACAGTATCTTCGATAATCTTCCGCAGGTCAGCCGGCACGGCATCATAGTTCTTGGCGTTGACCATAAAGGGTGCCCAGCCTGCCCGCCAGAAGGGTGGGTCGAGGCGGTACTTGACATACTGGTTGAACCCGTAAAGGATCAGGTCGTAGCTTGGCCAGGCAACCGCGTCGACCACCCTGTTCTGCAGGGCGGTCATCACTTCGGTAAAGGGCAGGGTGACGGTGGGAATCTCCAGCTCGGAAAGGAGCACATTATACATCGGCAGGCCCCTAACCTTCACGGTCTTCAGGTCAGCCAGGGTCTTAATGGGCTTGGTCAACCAGAGATGGCCGTTGCTGAACCACAGTTGGCCAATCACGCCCACGCCGTTGTTCTTCCGCCCGATTTCATCCAGCACCTTGATAACGCCAGCCGCCCGCAGCTCCGGCGGCCCGGCCCCGAACTGGTACATGAGGGCCAGCGTTTCCGGGAAGGGTGATGCCACATAGGCATTCGAGGTCCAGAGCATATCCACCGTTCCCAGCTTGAGCGGGGCAAACTGCTCATTGGCGGGATAGACCTCCGTTCCGCCGGCGTCCTTGATGGTCAGCTTGCCTTTCGCTTTTTCGTTGACCCGGGCGACAAACTCGCGCAGGGCCATCGTGTCATTGGCGTCCCAGGGATAGGCGCGCAGGACCTTAAGGGTGATTGGCGCCGCCGCGGTGACGGTCACCGTCGGGGCGGGTGCGGTGACTGTTACCGTGGGGGCTGGCGCCGGTGTGGTGGCGGGCGCTTTGCAGGCCAGTGCCAGAGGGAGCACCAGCAACAGGACCAGGCAGATACCCAGTGAGACCAGGACTCTTTTCTTTAGCAAACCAACCTCCTTCATTATATTCTTTAAGACAGATGCCTTAGACAGTTACGTGTATTTTAGCGGGCAGATCCTACAGCTTCCCCATGCCCCTGAGCTCATTACAGATGTCTTCTAGCCCCAATTCCTTGAGTTTCTCTTGAGTTGGGACGCCGGTATCCTTGTCCCAGCCGACCAGAGAATAGTATTCATCTATCAGGCGTTCCCATTTCTCCTGGTCATGGGTAAGCCCTTTGTAAGGGCCGGAGGGCACCGGGTCTTTCATGGCTCGGCCAAAGAGGTTGTCATCCTGCCTTGTCGTCCCCTCCCTTACCAGGAAGGCCCTCTCGACTGTCCAGATTCTGTCCGCGCAGTCAGTGAGCGCCTGGGCATTGGTCTCGATGCCCGTGGCCGTCGTGAATAGCTCGGCCATTTCGTCCAGGCCTATCTCTTCACCCACCCGCTGGGTAGCAAACTTGCACAGGCCCAGGGCATCCGCCAGTGTGCAGATTGTCTGGATAAAATAGACCGGTGCCGCCTGGTCTTCATAGCCTTCAAAACTCTCACTTATCTTTGGCCCCTTCCACATGGAAGCTTTCTGCAGCACTACTCCGGGACGGTAGAAGACGGCGCCGCTCAAATGGTCGGCACCCCTTGTCGAGGTGGCCAGGCCCAGCTTCCAGGCCATGTTGGTCCGCATGGCGTCATCGGCTGTTTCCACGGCACCCTTGGAGTAGCTCAGGCAGTCCAGTGCCCCCTGGCCGACTTTCTGCGCGGCGATTACGCCGCCATCGGCCAGCACGTCACCGAAGCCCTCCCGCCGGGCCACCTTCTCCGTCATCTCCACAAGAGCCTGCCAGTTGCCCCACTCCAGCTTGATGCCGCCGGTATCTTCCTGGGTAATGAACCCCCTCTGGTACCACTCCATGGCCGCCGCCAGCACGCAGATATACTCAAGCTGGTCAATGCTATATTCATCACATATCTGGGCAATCTTATAGAGGGCAGGGGCATAGGTGACATCAGCCATGGGACCAAGGAGCTGGACGGCATACTCTATCCTGATACCCTTTAGCCCGGCGTAGGGGCCTTCGTTAATCTCGACCCAGCTGCGGCAGTGAATGGGACAGGCGTGGCAGGCCTTCCACTTCTGGCTGTAGTTCTTATAGAGGGTCTCCGCACGCACCGCCGCCAGCTTTTCTTTACTCCAGTGACCGGACTCCTGCATATTGCGCGGCGAGGTCATCGCCGCCTCATCCACCTTGTCCAGGTTCACCGTTGTGCCGTAGAGCGAAAAGGTGGGGTAGCGTGGGTTCTCCTTGACCCTCTGGTGCAGGACCTTGATGAGCTTGCGGTAGGCCTCCGGCTGGGCGACCCTGACGCCCTTCGTCCCCCTGATGGCTACGGCTTTCAGGTTTTTTGACCCCATTACGGCGCCCAGGCCACACCGGCCGCAGGCGTTATACTCGCTAACCATCACGCAGGACAGCTTGCCCAGCTTCTCGCCGAAAGGCCCGATGCTGGCAATCTGGACATTGGGGTCAGTCTCTTCCCGGATTAGCCGGTTAGCCTCGCTGACCACCTGACCCCAGAGGTGGCTGGCGTCCCGCAGCTCGACATGGTCATTCTCAATCCACAGGTACACCGGCTTGCTGGCCCGCCCCGAAATCACGATGTGGTCGTAACCGGCGTATTTCATTTCGGAGGCGTGAAAGCCGCCGGAGTTAGCCCTGCCCAGGTTGGTTACCGGCGATTTCCCGGCGATGCTGAACCTGCCGGAGGCCGG
Source organism: Chloroflexota bacterium (assembly GCA_016210585.1). Classification (GTDB taxonomy): domain Bacteria; phylum Chloroflexota; class Dehalococcoidia; order Dehalococcoidales; family JAFGLR01; genus JACQTX01. Next base: position 6,085 of record JACQTX010000208.1, on the reverse strand, counting down.
TGCCATTGTGCCATTCAAGGGCCCGGAGCCGAGGATTAGCTTGTTCTCCTCGCCAAAGGCATCTGTCCCGGGCTTCACCTCATCATAAAGGATGCGGCTATTGATACCTCGGCCACCCAGGTAGTCCAGTCCCAGCCGCTCGCTCAGCGGCTCCCTTTCAATTTTCCCTGAGGTCAGGTCAACACGTAATATAGTCCCTGTCCATCCAAACACTGGTCTTCCCCCCCTTTTCGTGCCACCCGGTCTAGAATCTTGAAACAACTCTATATGGGCAAAATCCTAAATCCCAAGCACTAAATCCGAAACAATATCAAAATTCAAATAGCGAATGTGTTCAACACAGAAGCTACTTATCGCCCTACTTCCTGTGGACCTCGCGGAACTTGTCCGCCAGTGCCCTCTGCTTGAACAACATGGCCGTGGCGGCTTCCTTGAAGGTCAGGGCGCCCGTGGGGCAGATGTCCACGCACTCCGGCTTGTCGTCGCAGGTGTCACACTTGACGGCCACGCCCTCCTTGCTGTAGTAGGACATGCTCCCGAAGGGGCAAGCCGTGATGCACATCTTGCAGCCAGTGCAGAGCTCCCTGGAAACCCGGACGATGCCCGTGTCTGCCTCTCTCGTAATAGCGTCCGAGGGGCAGACCGCCATGCAATAGGGTTTGCTGCACTGCAAACATAGTGAAGGTGTCGAAAACGGCTCATTGTAGCCGACAACCCGCACCCTGGATTCCGCCGGATTGAACTCACCGCAATGCTCGAGTGAGCAGGCCAGCTCACACAGCCGGCAGCCGGAGCATTTGTCCTGGTCTATGGTTATCATCTTCATCTGTTATCCCTCGTCACCCCTCCATCACGTAGATTACCCCGGTAAAGAACACGCGCCTACACCGTGCGCAAGGATTACCAGAATTTAGCATCATTTGATGCAGTCTGTCAAGAACGGAAAGGCATTGATACAGCGAGGCCGCTGTAGCTACCGGCTGCACCAGTGGAGTCACAGAGGCACTGGCCCACATTGCACGCCGTATTTTATAAGAATTCCGTAATCTTAGCAGACACTTTAGGTAAGCTTACGGATGGTGGAAACTGCGTGCACATGGCAAGATAGCGCCGTAAAGGTCTGAATAGAACTCGGAGGTGCAACAATGCGGGTGCAAAAGACTTTGCCGGGGACAAGGCTACTGCAGTATGACGTGATTAATCCGGATGGACAGGACCTGGGCCAGGTAGAGAACTTCATTATTGACATGAGCCAGGGTCGCATTGCTTTCCTGGTCGTCTCCTTCGGGGGCATACTGGGGCTGACCGATAAGTGGTTTGCCCTGCCCTGGGAGATTTTGACCTGGTCGCCGGATGACAAAAAGTTCATCCTGGACATGCCCAGGGAGGTGCTGGAGCAAGCGCCTGGCCTGAGTAAAGAGCGGTGGCCGGAAGATATTGAGCTGTCCTGGCTCAGGGAGTGCTACACCCACTATGGCTGTGTGCCGCAGTGGGAGACGCCGCTGGTCACGGAAGAGAACACCAGGAAGCTGGCCTACTCTATCTGGGAAGCCGAAGGGCAACCCGAGGGCAAAGACCTTGAGCACTACTTCCGTGCCGAGTGGATGCTGCGGGAGCAAGAAGCCAAGCGCTCCGCCAGACAGGTATTTGCCCCGGTGCTGGCCGTCCAGAGCCAGGGTGCCTGGCGAAGATAAACGGTGTGCAGAGTGGAGACGCTCGCGGCTGTGGTGAGCCGTTCATAGCCTTTAGGGCTCGGCACAAGACCATTTAATGATCTGTCTCTTATGGTATGCCTTGGACATGGCACCGAAGCGTTATGTTGGCATCATCTGAGACTGCTCGCAAGCTGTTATTCCGGACTTGGTCCGGAATCCAGAGGGTGTGGGTGGTGAGGCTTCGCCTTCCACCCTCCTTTGACTTCAATCTGAGCCTTTATTAACCTGGATTCTGGCTACGACAAATTGACCATCTTATTGTCTTATTGTGCGGCTAACATCAATCCTTGTATAGACTCAGGCCTGTTCCACGCAGTTCCAATCAGTCGTCCATTTGGTCTAAAATATAATTAGATTAGCGGTAGTGTGATATTCTGCCGACCTTTTCGTATAAATAGTTAGAAAGCCTCGAGGAAAAGATTGAGCACGTCAGCGCAGACTGGAAAAGAGAGTGGCGCCGTTGCAGTGGTTTTCGCCGAGCTTTATGAGCAGTATTTGCCGAAGGTATTCCGCTACATCAGCTACCGGGTGAGAGATACTGCCCTGGCGGAAGACCTGACCTCGAGCGTGTTCGAAAAGGCATTGAGCAAGATGAGCAGCTACCGCACGGACAAGGCTTCCCTGGCGACCTGGTTACTTGCCATCGCTCGTCACCAGGTGATTGACCACTACCGGGTCAGTAGCAAGCGGCAGGCGGTCTCTCTGGAAGAAGCCGCCGATACACCGTCCCCAAGGACGTCTCCCGAGGAGGCGCTCATCCGGAAGGAAGAGGTGCAGCGGTTGCACGTCTGCCTGGCGGAGCTGTCCGAACGGGAGCAGGAGATAATCTCGCTTAAGTTCGGTGCGGAGATGACCAATCGCCAGATCTCCGGCGTGCTCGGTCTTTCCGAATCGAACGTGGGGACTATACTCTACCGGGCCGTGGGCAAGCTGCGGGACAGGTTCAGGGAGTGAGCAATGGGTAAGGAAGAGGAAAGAATAGCCAGGGAGTTCTCCGAAAATATTGACCGGATGCTCGCTGGCAAAGAGGTCGAAATCAGCGACGCGGCCGGTGATGACTACCGGACAGCGCTCGATTTTACGCGCAGGCTAATCGAAATGCGGGCGGCACCGCGCCCGGCCTTCCGGACGCAGCTAAAAGAGCGCCTGCTGGCCAGGGTGAGACAGGCCGAGGCCAGGCAGGGTGCTTTCTGGGGAACTTTGCATAACATAGTTTATAGCCCGGTATGGCGTGCGGTGACTGCGACTGTCGTTGTGGTGCTGGTGGCCGTCGGGGTGATGTGGGGACAGGGCGTATTCACGCCTTCCGGTGACCAGGGTTTTATCAGCCAGCCTAGCGTGAGTGATAAGTCAATAGCCACAGAGGGAGCGCCGCCAGCCCCATCAGCTGCACGGACGCCGGACATGACTGCCGGCGTGACCATGGCGGCCCCGGAGACCGGCCCGGCTATGGCGGCCGCGCCGCCACCGGTGACCGTGACGGCGACAGCCGCGCCGACGGTGACCCCGGCCCCGTTACCCACTCCCAAACCAACACCACCACCGCCTGCGCCACCGGTGACCGTAACGGCGACAGCCACACCTACGCCGGTGCCAACGCCGACTCCCAGTCCGACGCCGACCACGCCACCACCGGCTAGCGCTGTACCGCCGCCGGCACCGGCGCCGACGCCAGCACCGGCCGTAAGCTTTCCGCCTCTCGATGTGACAGCGTCCACTGGCAAAAGTGCCTACCTGTCCGGAGAAGAGGTCACCATGGAGTTCTTCTTCAAGAATACAAGTCCATCAACTATCTCGATTTATCCCTTCCCGCCACAGGTAGAGATAATGCGGGCACGGTCAGCAGAGATTGTCCGCACTGTGCCGGCCGGGACGGAGGACAGGCTGGTCAGCCCTGGCGAGGTAACAGGCTATACCGTGCGATGGGACCAGCGCGACAACCAGGGGCAACAGGTGAGCTACGGTTACTATGTCATCGAGATGGGCAGCTTCCGCGCCCAGCCGCCCACGGCATCCACTGACGTGCGGATGAAGCCCGCTTTCGGTATGCAAAACCCCATACTCATCCTGCCGGCGGAGGGTGCCCTAGAAAAGAGCATCGCTGTCAGCCAGGCGGTGGTAGATAATAACGTGACTATAACACTGGAGCGGGTGGAGATGTCAGCTTTCGGCCTGGATGTCTATGCTTTCCACACACCTCCTGGCTATTACCTGCCCCAGGGGCCTCAGATCCCGCCACCGGCCATGTTGCTTGATGCCAGAGCGGAGTATAGCCTTGATGGTGGTGTAGCCAAAGAGACCGGCCCGTCAGCGGTGCGCTTCCTGGAGAATGGTATGCAGTTCATCTGGAGACAGCTTGACCCGGTACCAGGGAGTGCCAGAGAGATGGTCTTCAGGGTAATCAGGCTCGGTGAGCAGTCCGGGGTCTGGGAGTTCAGGATACCGCTCCAATAAGTAACTGAGCAACGGATGTAACAGGAGAAGGAAGAAGGAGGTTGTATATGATTAGAAGGAGATGGTTAGCGATTGGTGGTGTAACCCTGATAGCCTTGCTACTGGTCATAGGCATAGCGGGCTGCACTGGCCCCGCCACGTTACCCAGTGTCAGCCAGGCACCGCTACGGATGAACCTGGGCAGCCAGCAGGAAGGAGTCTGGGTGAATGGCCAGGGAGAGGTGACCGTGGTGCCGGATGTAGCCTCAGTGAGTGTGGGTGTCTCTGTCCAGCGCTCCAGTGTCGCTGAAGCCCAATCACTGGCGGCAGAAGCCATGAATAAGGTAATGACAGCTTTGACTGACAACAAGGTCGAAGAGAAAGATATCCAGACGCAGCAGTTCAGCATCCAGCAGGTAACCCGCTGGGACGAGAAGAACCAGCAGGAGGTGGTGCTGGGCTACCGGGTGACCAACACGGTTGGTGCCAAGCTAAGGGATATACCAAAGGTGGGCAATATCATTGATGCGGTGGCCGTTGCGGGCGGGGATGTGGTCAGGATAAATGGCATCAGCTTCGCGGTGGATGACCCGACTGTCTACTACAAGGAAGCCCGAGAAAAAGCCATGGCGGACGCCGAGGCCAAGGCGAAGCAACTTACGGAGCTGGCTGATGTTGTGCTGGACAAACCGACCTTTATCTCGGAGAGCACGCAGTCCTTCTACCCTGGCCCAGTGTTCAAGGAAGGTTTGGCTGGCGCACCCGCCGCAATGCCAACGCCCATCAGCCCGGGCGAGCAGAAGATTGTGCTCAATGTCCAGGTGGTCTATGCCATACGGTAGCCTGTTGAGAGGAGGATGTTGGTATGTGGGTTCAAAAATATCTGGTGTGTCTGCTGAGGAAGCATATCTTTATCGTCATGCATTCTCAGGACTCGTTCTTCCACTATTGCCTGCGCTGCGGCAAGGTGGAGAACGAACATGCCGTCACCCACCCCGGAACGGCGAAGTGAGCTACCTCTCATCTTGAACAGAAAAGGTGCGGAAAGAGGGCGCACTATGCCTCTCTCTGAGACTGGCATGACGGGGGCATCCTTCAAATGAAGGATGCCCCCGATTTGTTCCCCCAACTCTCCCGCTCCACTTTTTCACATTTGGGCGTGTTTTCTGCTATAATGAAAACGTCACGAGCGATACCATCTGCATTCCACAATAGTATCCTCAGGGGTAAAGGATGAAACAGAACTGGAAGCGTAACAGCCTGGTATATATTGTTATCCTGCTTATTGCGATAACCTTCTTTTCTTTCTTCATTCGCAACACGCAGAAGCCGACGGAAATCAGCCTGGACAAGGTCATCACCATGTCCCAGAACGGGGAGATGAGCAAGCTGGTCATCAAGGGCAACGACCTGCTGATTACGGCCGTGGATGGTCGTGAGCTAAAAGCCGGCATACAGAACCTCAACCTTGTTGACCTGAAAGAGCTTGGCCTGCGCCTGGAAGGCGTGGACGTGGAGACAAAAGCCTCCGGGTTTGACTGGGGTAGTGTGCTCATCAGCTTCTTGCCCCTGATCTTGCTGGTGGCGCTGCTTTTCTTCCTGTTCCGCCGCGCCCAAGGCGTCAATAGCCAGGCGATGAGCTTCGGGCGCAGCCGGGCAAGGCTGTTCTCCGCCAATACACCTACCATCACCTTTGATGACGTTGCTGGCGTGGATGAGTCCAAAGATGAGCTGCGAGAGGTGGTTGACTTCCTCAAGTCCCGCGAGAAATTCCAGATGCTGGGCGCCCGCATACCAAAGGGTGTTTTGCTGGTAGGGCCGCCGGGAACGGGGAAGACGCTGCTGGCACGGGCTGTCGCCGGTGAAGCGGCGGTGCCCTTCTTCTCTATCAGCGGCAGCGAGTTCGTGGAGATGTTTGTCGGCGTGGGCGCCTCCAG
>JACQTX010000207.1 GCA_016210585.1 Chloroflexota bacterium | reverse complement strand
GTATTACTCCAGCACCTTCAGCAAAGCAAATCCGCTTGCTTCGTCTCTGACACGGGCCACGTTAGCCCCGGCTATCTCATACAGGATTGCTTCACCCACCAGCCAGGTGCTCACGCCGGGCCGCAGGCAACCGCTCATCGTGCTCCCGGAACGTCCCAGCGCCGCATGAATATGCAGGACGGGCCGCCCGGCCTCGTCAGGGGCGAGCACACCGACGCCGACGACCTCATGGGCCCCGTCAACGGGCAGGAGCATCGGCTCCGGTGGTCTCTCCTCCGAGCGGCGCGGGCCAACGACAATCTGGCCGCCGCCGATGCCGCCTACCAGTATGACGTGTCCCGCCGTTACGCCCTTTTCCCGGGCGAACTGCTCGATGCAGGCCGGCAGCATATCCCCGTGCTCCAGCCGGAGAACAAAGACCCGCCCGATTTTCCCTTCAGAAGCTCTCATCCTTAGCCCTGGCGGTGCCTGTCCAAGAACCGTTTCATCCGCTCCAAGGCTTCCTCAATCTCCGCCAGCGAGGTCGCATAGCAGCAGCGAACATGGCCATCACCGCACTGGCCAAAGGCTGAGCCGGCGACCACCGCCACCTTCTCCTCCGTGAGCAGCTTTTCGGCGAACTCCTCGCAGCTCATGCCCGTGCTCCGTATGGAGGGGAAGGCATAGAAGGCACCCTTAGGCTCGAAGCAGGACAGGCCAATGTCACAGAGGCCTTTGACGATGACCAGCCGGCGCCGGTTGTAGTCCTCCACCATCTGCTGGACATCCGGCTCACCGGCCTTCAACGCCTCGATGGCAGCGACCTGGGCCATGGTCGGAGCGCACATTATAGTGTACTGGTGGATTTTGGTCATGGCGGCGATAATCTCTTTGCTGGCCGCCGCGTAGCCAATCCGCCAGCCGGTCATGGCATAGGCCTTCGAGAAGCCGCCCAGGAAGATGGTGCCTTCTTTCATCCCTGGCAACGCGGCAAAGCAGGTGTGCGCCTGGCCATAGACCAGCTTGGCGTAGATTTCATCGGAGATGACAATTAGCCCGTAGCGCCGGGCCACCTCGGCTATCTCCACCAGCTTCTCACGGGGCATTACGGCGCCGGTGGGGTTCGATGGATAGCCGAGAAGGATAGCCTTGGTCCGGTCCGTAATATTAGCCTCGACGTCAGCGGCACTCAGCTCGAAGTTATTTCTTTCGTAGGTTGGCACCATCACCGGCTTGCCGCCAGCCAGGATGACACAGGAAGGATAGGAAACATAGCAAGGGTCCGGTATGATGACCTCATCATCGGGGTCAAGGATAGCCCGCATGGCCAGGTCAAGCCCCTCGCTGACACCCACCGTAATCAGCAGCTCGCCAACGGAGTCGTACTCTACCTGATAGGTCTCCGCCAGGTGCCGGGAAAGCTCTTTCCGCAGCTCGGGCATACCGGAGTTCGAGGTATACATGGTGTAGCCCTTCTCCTGCGAGTAGATAGCAGCCTCCCGGATATGCCAGGGGGTAACGAAGTCGGGCTCGCCAACGCCCAGCGAGATTACGCCCTCCATCGAGGACAGCAGGTCAAAAAACCGCCGTATCCCCGAGGGTGATAGCTGGTTGACCCGCTGCGAGGTCAGCCGCCTCTGTCTCTCCTGCTGCTGCAATGAAATCGCCATAGTGACCTCTCCAGCAAACTGCAAGTAATACTGCCTGCTCCAGACAAGCCGGAAACCCTAAGCGCTAAATCCGAAACCCGAAATAATACAAAAACCAAAACCTCAAATGACCAAAACGTTTGGAGCATTAATGCTTTGGTAATTCGAATTTATTTTGTGCTTCGTATTTAGGATTTCGAGTTTTTCCTTACCATTTTGCATGATTTCTGCTCATAACGGACTAAAGGACTACCGGTTGCCGCCTGGCCTCTTCTTCCCCGGCCAGGATTTCCCCGTCCTCTTTGTAGCGTTTGAGCATAAAGTGGCTCACCGTCCCCTGCACTCCCTCCAGGGGCGCCAGCTTGAGCGAGACAAAGTCCGCCACCTCATGCATGGTTTTGCCCACCACCATCACAAGCAGGTCATAGGTTCCCGATACCAGATAGACCGTGCGTGCCTGCGGGAAGCGATAGATGCGCTCCGCAATAGCATCAAAGCCGACATCTCTCTGGGGTGTAATGCGGACCTCGATGAGTGCCCAGACCTGGTCTTCACCCACCTTGTCCCAGTTGACGACTGTCTTGTATTTGACGATAAGCCGCTTCTCCTCGGCCTGCTTGATGAGCCTTGTAACCTCCGGAACGGGTAAGCCCGTCATTGCCGCGATTTGCTTCGATGTGGTACGGGCGTCTTTCTCCAGTATTTGCAGTATTTCCTTTGGTATTACTTCACCAGCTCGTTTACTGTCCATCTCTCTTCCATCTCACTATAGCAGAGTTGAAATTCCTTGCCTTTGGCGGTGCAAACACGGAAACAGCGTTGGCCCGGCTCCCGCCACTCGCCGGTAATGCTCTGCACATCATAGTCTCTATCCCGCCAGCGGAAGGCTACCGGCCTTTGAGCGTAGGTGTAACCGGAATAGCACCTGACGGCGACAGTCTCCTCAAGCAAGCCAACACCCTACGGCGGGAATTTAGCTATCATTTTAGCAAAGCCCTGTCAAATTTACAATGAGCGCTCCCTACTGTCGTTGCGAGGAGTCCTTCACCACTGGTGTTCCATCACCAACGGCGAAGGAGGACGTGGCAATCTCATGCCCTCATTGTGTGAGATTGCTTCGGCTTCCGCCGGAGGGAATGGCTCGCAATGACATCTACAGGTGGTTTTGCAGAGTGGGGTCGTCAAAAGCTTTGGGTTTTGAGCTAAGGTCACCGCCGGGCGAGGGTGCGTTTCAGACCCTCTAGCCGCTCCTGGAAACCGGGCGTGTTGATATCCCCGGTGGACATAAGCACGGCATCTTCCCGCCCGAATCTGTCGGTATAGTAGCCCTTGCGCAGGCCAACTCGAGCGAAGCCGAACTTCTCGTACAGGTTTTGTGCCACAGTGTTGGAGACGCGCACCTCCAGTGTGAGGAGCCGCGCCTTTAGCTCCCTGGCCAGGTCAAAGATTACCATAAGCAGTTGCTCGCCGATGCCCTGCCGCCGGTATTCCTGGCGCACGGCGATGTTGGTGATGTGGGCCTCATCGGCCATCATCCAGATGCCAGCAAAGCCCACGATGTAGTGCTGCCTCTCCACGGTGACAGGCTCATGGCCGTCCGGTGACCAGCCGAACATCCGCCTTATGCGAGAACTTAGCCCGAAGAGGTCAATGCTTGACCTTTGCTCCGCCACTTCGATGGACCTGTCCTCGTCATAGGCCACGATATAGTGGGCCAGGATGTTGTCCAACTCATGACGGTAGTTGGCCGGCGGCCACTGCTCAGGGAAAGCCTCCCGGTCAATCTCATTGACCTGGGGCACATCCTCTTTGCGCATCGGGCGCACCCGGTAGGCCAAAGCTCTCATGTCCTTTTGGTGACCTCACCCCCTAATCGAGGCTGTCCGAAAATCACATCAAAAGTGCACTCCTGTCATTCTGAGTGTAGCGAAGAATCCGTATCCACGATTGAATTGCGGATTCTTCAGTCGCTCCGCTCCTTCAAGAATGACAGTTTTTCAACAGCCTCGATTCCGCGCGAAGACGAATAGGGAGCTTTCTCGCTCTCTTTAACCTATTCTCCCATTTCTCAAATGCAAGAGGGATTGGCCACGAGCAATTCTATTCATTATTTTAGCACAGTGACCGCTGTGACGCAGGCCGGACAGCCCGTCTGGAGCACAGCGTATGACTACTCCAAGTTTACGGTTAGTCAAGAGGAACTTCAAGGATATCGTCTATTCCGAAAGTCAGCAGAAGGTCGAGGACATCCTCGCGCAGGCCTACCAGGTTTTAGCCTCCGAGAGGCGAATGAACAAACTTATACCAAACAAGAAGAGGTTCTCTCATTACCTGACATCTTCACACCTATTGGCTAGGAATCGTCAACAATTGAGCTTGTGCTGCCAGTTTTTGCGAAAGCAATATCCGTTCAGATTTGTCCTGTGGCCACTTAACTATGCACGCATGCCGCGGGGGAGGTTCGTCTGGAACTGCATCCAAGCCGACGCCTCTAACTGTTGAGGTAATTATTTGAGCAACGCCGTGTAGTCGCCGAGGAGGTGACATTTTATCGACGACGTTTGTATTGCCATTTTCCCACACCGCATGGATGCTAAAACCATGGATTCGAAACACAGACAAGCGCATATCCAGAGGCGGGTCAAAGGCCTTTGGCCTTACGCAATTGAGACTTGGGCTGAGGTGGTTACTCTGAGTCAAATACCTGGCAAGTGGTTCATTTCCTGCGACTTGCTCTAACTGCAACGGGGAACCCTCCAGCAAAGACTCTGTCTATGTTCATTGAAATTGCATCGGGCAAATCGTTATCCAGATACTCTATGCCGTGAGCCTCACCGGCGCCGAATAAGCCCGCATACGCAAGTTGACCGTTGCCTCTTACAGCCACGCTAAACACCTGACGTGGCCCTTTGAACCATTCGTATCTTACTTCGCCTTCCGTATCGATGTAGACGTCAGGAACCGGACTGTCTGATGGCAGCAACTCCAAGAACCGTATCGCTCTATAATACGAAATCACGTCAATCATTATTTGGCCATAACCATCTTGGGCAGTTTGTGATTCTTCAATGGCGTCTGCCAACTTTCTCAATGTATCTTTACGGTGTTTCCCCAAAGCCAGACTGTCATCGAGCATGTCTCGCCGAATATCTGTTTCTTGGTGAGCTAACAAGTTTGCCTCATGACTCAGACCTACATTACGAGAAAACACAAACGGACTACTCGGTGCAAAATCCGGACATAGTGTTGTCATTGTTCGAACAACCTCACAGTCCTTTCTGTAATGCTCTCAAAAAATATCCTGTTCTTCAAGTCGTGAAGTCGCTCAAAAGTCGGCTCTAGCGCTCCCTGGTCGAGCCCGTTTTCATCCTGCTTGTAGACATCGATGTCAAAAAGAATCACGACATTACCTGGCGTTTTCTCTTTTTGAAGAGCCTGTGTTATGTTTGCGAAGACCAACTGCTCTTCATCACAGACGACGATACGAGTCAGGAATTGCCTTATGGCTTGGGGTAAAGTAGCGGGAACAGTTGGAGGAGCCGTCAAGTAGTCCTTGAAATCCGCTATTGGCAATGGGATAGATATCTGATTGATGAAACGGAGCGCCACACGAGTTATCAAATCTGGCTTTGAGGTCTCAACATACAGTTTCCAGAGATTGATCGCTTCGGCAAACACAGTGTTCCACTGGGTATAGGGGGAAAGGCGGTTAAAAGTGAATCCGTCTGCTCTGAACTGTGCCACATTCTTGCCATCACTCGAAGAGAAGAAGACGCCAGCGCGTCCCGTCTCCTGAACAGTCTGTTTGAATTCCTTCCCTGCTATTTCGACGCCGACTGTGACTTGGCGTATCTCCTCCACCTTCGGATAGAGCGATTTCAGCCGGTCTTCCAAGCGAGTGAAACTCTTGACATCAAAAGTGGATGGAAGCTTTACCCTGAAATCAATCAGTGCTTCCTTAATCGGCGCATTGGCAAGATGTCTTTGTTCAGCCATCAGGCAAACAATGCACTCCATTTCTTGCGAGGAACAGAAGTCTTATAGATATACTATCTCAAATCATCCGGCATTTGCAAGCATAGGTTGACGCATGTTCTTCAAATTCCCGGCTTCTTCTCCGTCCACCCCGTTGCCTGCTCGTAGGCGTAAGCCACCTTCAGGAT
>JACQTX010000205.1 GCA_016210585.1 Chloroflexota bacterium | reverse complement strand
TTTGTTTAGAGTTCAGGATTTAGTGCCTGGGATTTTTGCAGTTGTCTGGGTCAGGGGAGTCTTCAAATGATTAAGTTCAACGGCGTCAACCACCTGGCCATGGCGACGGGTGACATGGACAAGACCATCCGCTACTGGCGAGACCTGCTCGGCATGCGCCTTGTTGCCGGGCTGGGGCAGCCGGGCTACCGCCACTATTTCTTCCAGATCTCGGACCATGATCTCATCGCCTTCTTCGAGTGGACGGGCGTTGAGCCTGTGACCAAAAAGGAGCATGGTCGCCCTGTCAAAGGGCCGTTCGTCTTTGACCACGTCTCCTTCGGCGTGGAGACTGAGGATGACCTCTGGGCATTGAAAGACAGTCTGGAGGCCGCGGGCTTCCATGTCTCCGATGTTATAGACCACGGCTTCATCCACTCCATCTACTCCCACGACCCGAACGGTATTCCCGTGGAGTTTTCGCACAATGTCCCAGGTGTGGATATACGTCAAGAGCCGCAGATGAGGGATATGACGCCGTCCCGTATAACCCAGGAAGGGGCCGAGCCAAAGCTTAAGGCCTGGCCCGAAGTCACCAGACCAACGCCGCCATTAGCACGTAGGGTCTATCCCGGCGCCGGCAGCGAGCTATTTCACGGGACCAAAAAGCCCGGATAGTGGGAGGCCGCCCGCTGAGGCGGCCGTAAGGAGGGTGGCAATGGATAGAACGAAACAGGCAATTGTTGATGAGTGCCCGGTCCGTGTCCGGGCGGGTGCGGTGACACTGGAGGGCAGCCTGTGCCTGCCCGTGACGGCGAGCGGCATCGTCCTGTTCGCCCACGGCAGCGGCAGCAGCCGCCATAGCCCGCGCAACCAGTCCGTGGCCCGCGTGCTGCGGGACGCGGGGATGGGCACCTTGCTCTTCGACCTTTTGACCGCCGATGAAGAGACAGAGGACATGGCCACCGGTCGCCTCCGCTTTGATATCCCGCTGCTGTCCCGCCGGCTGGTTGATGCTACCAATTGGTTGCTGCAAAACCCGGATACCAGAGACTTCAGGCTGGGCTATTTTGGCGCCAGCACCGGTGCCGCGGCGGCCCTGATAGCGGCGACAGAGCGCCCGGAGGCAGTCCATGCCGTGGTCTCCAGAGGCGGACGTCCCGACCTGGCCGCCCCGGTATTGCACAAAGTCAAGGCACCGACATTGCTCATCGTAGGTGGGCGTGACTATCCCGTTATCGAGCTTAATCGCGTCGCCCTGGCCAGACTGACCGGGGAAAAGAAGCTGGTAATTGTCCCCGGCGCCACCCACCTGTTTGAAGAGCCGGGCACACTGGAGGAGGTGGCCCGCCTGGCCGCGGAGTGGTTTGCCAGCCACTTCCGCAGCAGGCAGGCACAGTAACGCGGTGTCTATGTTTTTGGCTGAGGCTGTAAGAGAATAATAGTCCCTGGTTGTTCATGTCATTCCCGTGGAAACGGGAATCCAGGACTAAGTTGACTCCGAAGAGCCTGGAATCCCCATCAGAGCCTGCCCCGCACTTGATGCGGGGTCGGGAATGACAATTCCGGGGAGTCCAGATTTCAAGTAAACTGCGGTTTGCTTGACAAAGGACCTTCTAGCCCAGCTTGCCTGGGTTAGTATAGTCACATGAAGAAATACCGCCTGATTGAGCATACGGCTGATATCGGTATCGTAGCCTACGGACGGACACTGGCCGAGGCCTTCGGCAATGCCGGCTACGGTCTCTTCGCCATCATCACGGATATGAGGCGGGTGAGGGCTATCGAGCCCCGCACGGTCGAGATCAGGGAAAAGGACGCCGATAGCCTGCTTTTCGAGTGGCTTAACAACCTTATCTATCTTTTTGACGTAGAGCGAATGCTTTTCAAGAAGTTCGATATCAGGGAGTTCAATGGCCAGTTGTTGAAGGCCACCTGCTACGGGGAAAAGTATGACCCGGCACGCCACCATCTGAAGCTGAGTGTCAAATCGGCCACCTACCATATGCTAACGGTGGACAAAAAGAACAACCAGGTGAGGGTCATTTTTGATGTTTAGGCGCGCCAGCCGGAGATGAGACGGATGGGAAAGGAAAAGAATTTCGCTATCAGCACTCAGCCTTTAGCTTATCTGGCTGATAGCTATTTTCATAACAATGACATTTAGCCGCATAGAGAGATAAAAAATCATGGCCATGATGAAGCTGACCCAGGTCCGCAAACGGGAAGGCGCCATAGTGCCCTTCGACCCTGGCCGTATCGAGCTTGCCATCTACAAAGCCCTGGCAGCCACCAAGACTGGCGATAGACCGGAGGCGTCCCGCCTGGCGGGACAGGTCGTAGCGCTCATCCAAAAGACACTGGCAGAAGGCCCCCCCACCGTAGAGAGCATACAGGACATCGTGGAGCAGGTGCTGATGACGCAGGGCTATCCGGCAGCCGCCAAGGCTTACATCCTCTACCGCCAGCAGCGGGCGGAGGTGCGGCGAATGAAGAAGGTCATCGGCGTGCGGGATGACCTGAAGCTCAGCATTAATGCCATCAAGGTCCTGGAGCGGCGCTACCTGCTGAAGGATGAAGAGGGCAACGTCATCGAGACGCCAGTCGAGCTTTTCCGGCGGGTAGCCCGGGCTATTGCCGTGGCGGAGAAAAAGTTCGACCCGGCGGCGGACACGAAAACGCTGGAGGAGGACTTCTTCAACCTCATGGACCGCCTCGAGTTCATGCCCAATACGCCTACCCTGATGAATGCCGGCACACCTCTCGGCCAGCTTTCGGCCTGCTTCGTGCTCCCGGTGGATGACTCCATCGTTGCTATTTTTGAGACCTTGAAGAACATGGCCATCATACACCAGTCAGGCGGCGGCACCGGCTTCTCTTTTACCCGTCTCCGGCCAAAGGGCGATATTGTCCGCTCTACCAAGGGCGTTGCCTCCGGCCCCGTCTCCTTCATGAAGGTCTTCGATGCGGCTACCGGCGTCATGAAGCAGGGCGGCAAGCGGCGGGGCGCTAACATGGGCATCATCAACGCCGACCATCCGGATATCGTCGAGTTCGTCACGGCCAAAAGTGATGAGGTCACCCTGTCCAACTTCAATATCTCGGTGGGCACGCCCGATGAGTTCATGTCCGCTGCGGCCAGGGGCACCGCGTGGCCCTTAATCAACCCGCGCACGGGCAAAGAGGTGAAGTCAATCAACGCCCGCGGCCTTTTCGATATGATTGTCAACAACGCCTGGAAGACCGGCGACCCCGGCCTTATCTTCCTGGATGAAATCAACCGCCGCAACCCTACCCCGCACCTGGGTCGGCTGGAGGCCACCAATCCCTGCGGCGAACTGCCCCTGCTGCCCTACGAAAGCTGCAACCTGGGTTCCATCAATCTGGCCAAAATGGTTATGGACGGCAAGGTGGACTGGTCCAAGCTCAAGCGGACGGTGCATCTCACCGTCCATTTCCTCGATAATGTCATTGAGGCCAACGTCTTCCCGCTTCCCGCCATCGAGAAAATAACCCGGCACGGCAACCGCAAAATCGGGCTGGGCGTCATGGGCTTTGCCGATGCCCTGCTCAAGCTGGGGATTCCCTACAACTCTGAGGAAGCCCTGGAGGCGGGTGAGCGCTTCATCAGGTTTATCCTGGATGAAGCCCGCCAGGCCTCGGTGAAGCTGGCCGAAAAGCGCGGCGTCTTCCCCAACTTTCCCGGCAGTATTTACGATTCGCCCCAGGCGAACCTGAGACTGCGCAACGCTACCGTCCTTTCCATCGCGCCTACGGGGACAATCAGCATCATCGCCGGATGCTCCAGCGGCATCGAGCCGCTCTTCGCCCTAGCCTTCGTGCGGAACGTCATGGAGGGGACGCGGCTTCTGGAAATAAACCCCATCTTTGAGCAGGTGGCCCGCGAGCGCGGCTTCTACTCGCCGGAGCTGATGGAGCACATCGCTCAGAAGGGCACACTGCGCAATATTCCCGGCATCCCCGATGATGTGCGCCGCGTCTTCGTCACGGATTGGGACATTACACCCGATTGGCACGTCCGGATGCAGGCTATCTTCCAAAAATACTCGGATAACTCGGTCTCCAAAACGGTGAACCTGCCCGCCGAGGCCACACCGGAAGACATCCGCCGCATCTACACGCTGGCCTACGAGCTGAAGTGCAAGGGCATCACCATCTACCGCTATGGCAGCAAGCGACAGCAGGTGCTGACGCTAGCCGGGCACATGCCAGAAGCCGCCGTAGAGCCTTCCCCCTTCGTCACCGCGGAATCGGAATATTCCGGCGGCTGTTCCTACGGAACGTGTCCATTGTAGGGCGAAACGAGAGCATCTGTCAGCACTCAGCGGTCAGCTTCCAGCTATCAGCCGCCCTAGCTCATCCAGGTCAGGACCTTACATCCATTACATACCAATCGTTTCATAATTGTTTGAAGGCAAATATCCCCCTTTGACAAAGGGAGAAGCTATTTTGCGAGTCCATGCTAATATGAAACTATTAGTATGTAGCAAAGGCCGAGCGACAAGATATCATACCACCCGTGGTGCAGCGATGGCGGTTAGCAGGCTTTCGTAGTAGCAGAAGGACTCCCTCACCACTCCTTAAACCGGTTCGTAATGGGCAGTCGCCTGTCCCGTCCGAAGGCGCGGGCGGTGATTTTGATACCAGGCGGCGCCTGCCGCCGCTTGTATTCGCTCCGGTCCACGAGACGGGCACTCTTCTTGACCGTCTCCGGGGCGAAGCCCATGCCAATGATTTGCTCGACGCTTTTGTCCTCTTCCACGTAGGCCGTCAGGATGGGGTCAAGCTGCTCGTAAAGCGGCAGGAAATCGGTGTCCTTCTGCTCAGGCCGCAGCTCGGCGGAAGGCGGCTTGGTGAAGATATCGGGCGGAATAAGGTCACGGCCCGCCCGCTCGTTGCAATAGCGAGCTAGCTGATAGACCATTGTCTTGGGCACGTCCTTGATGACGGCAAAGCCGCCGGCCATATCCCCGTAGAGCGTAGTGTATCCCGTAGCTATCTCGCTCTTGTTACCAGTGTTCAGCACCAGCCAGCCGAACTTGTTGGAGAGGGCCATCAGCAGGTTGCCGCGGACGCGGGCTTGCAGGTTCTCCTCAGTGGCGTCAGGCCTGATGCCGGCAAAGGCCTCGGCCAGCGTGTCCAGGTAGGCCTGGAAGGGCTTTTCGATAGGGATAGTCAGCAGCCGGATGCCGAGGTTCTGCGCCAGGAGCCTGGAATCCGTCATGCTGCCGGGAGAGGAATACCTTGACGGCATGGAGACGCCCACGACGTTGGCGGTGCCCAGGGCATCGGCAGCAACACAGGCCACCAGGCTGGAGTCCACACCACCAGAAAGACCGATAACCACGCCGCTGAAGCTGTTTTTGCGCACGTAGTCCCGCGTGCCCAGCACCAGTGCTTCGTACACTTCGGCAGGGAAAACGCAGACATCACTGGGCCTGGATGACAGGGCAGGTTTCTCCGTCATCAGCGGGCCTTCGGAAACGGCTACGGTCTTCTGCACCCAGTCCTGTCCCTGCCGCAATAAGGGCGCCTTGCGCCAGCGCGGGTCATGCAGGCGGGTGCGGAACACCGATTCGATATCGAGGTCGGTAACGACCAGGTCCTCCTCGAACTGCTTGCCCCTGGCGATTATCTGCCCCTTTTCATCCAGTACCAGGCTATCGCCATCGAAGACGAGCTCATCCTGCCCGCCAACCAGGTTATTGTAGGCGAAGATGGCAACGCTATCAGCGGCGCGGGTGGCCAGCATCCGCTCCCGGGCATCCCGTTTACCATAGTGATAGGGAGAGGCGCTGATATTGATGATGACCTCTGCCCCGGCAGAGGTCTGGACAGTGGCCGGGCCGACCTCATACCAGATGTCCTCGCAGATATTGATGCCCACGCCCACGCCGGCGATGGTATAGACCGGGCACTCGTTACCGGCGCGGAAGTAGCGGTTCTCGTCAAAGACGCCGTAGTTGGGCAGGTAGATTTTGTGATAGACATCCACCAGCCGGCCATCGTGGATGACGGCGGCGGCATTATAGATGTCTTGTCTGGCGTCAACGAAGCCGAGGATGACCGTCATTCCGGAGGAGCTTTCGATGATTCTGTCCAGGGAGCGGCGGTTCTCCTCGATAAACTGGGGCTTGAAGAGTAAGTCTTCCGGCGGGTAGCCACACAGGGCTAGCTCCGGGAAGGTCAAAAGGTCAACGCCGAGGGAGCGGGCCTCCGCTACCACCTGGCTAATCCTGGTCACATTGCCGGAGAAATCCCCTACCGTAGGGTTAATCTGTGCCATACCCAGCCGCAGCCGACGCAAATCAGTCCCTCCTGTTTGCCTACTATTGTAGCACCAATACGGGTAGAGTCAAACATGGCGAACTACGCTTTCGTGCCTGTAAAGAGCAGACAGTCCCACAAAGCATGTCTCAGGCATTATCCTTAATTTGTGGATTTGTATTCAAATCAGTCACCTGGTTGGTTCTAACGATGAATTAGCGTACCTACAAGAAACGTCATTGCGAGACCATTCTCTCGTAGAAGGAGGCCTGCCCTGAGCGGAGCCGAAAGATGCACTCGCAATGCACTTCGGAGGATTTCCCAAGAATCCACAGATTACGGCTTATGCCCCTCCGCCTTGCCCTGCAAATTCGCCACGTGTTAAGATGAATTGGAAACCATGAAGAATATACGTAACTTTTGCATTATCGCCCACATTGACCACGGCAAGTCAACCCTGGCCGACCGCATCCTGGAGCTGACCAATGTCATCCATACCGTCAGCAAGGAGCCGTCCCTGGACAGCATGGACCTAGAGCGGGAGCGGGGCATTACCATCAAGGCCAAAGCGGTCCGTATACCCTACTATGCTAGGAATGGGCAGGACTACATCCTGAACCTCATTGACACGCCGGGGCACGTTGACTTCAGCTACGAGGTCTCGCGGAGCCTGAAGGCCTGTGAAGGGGCCATCCTGCTGGTGGACGCTTCCCAGGGCGTGGAGGCGCAGACTATTGCCAATACCTACCTCGCTATTGACGCCGGCCTGACCATCATCCCAGTCATCAACAAGATTGATTTGACCAACATCATGCTCGATGACTGCTACCTGCAGCTTGACGAGATGCTGGGCATCCCGAGCGAGGATGTGCTGCGTGTCTCCGGCAAGCTGGGCACTGGTGTGCCGGAGCTGCTGGAGGCCATTATTGAGCGAATTCCCCCGCCGCAGGGAAGCCCCGATGAGCCTTTGAGCTGTCTCATCTTTGACTCCGCCTATGATTCCTACCGGGGCGTCTTGCCGCATATCCGCATCTTTGCGGGGAGCGTGCAGCGCGGGGACCGGATTATGCTGAAGTCCACGGGCAAGGTCTTCGAGGTGGACGAGGTAGGCTACTTCAGCCCGGACCCGGTGGTCGGCCAGAAGCTGGGAGCCGGGGAGGTGGGCTACCTGACCGCCACCATCAGGGAAGCCGGGGACGTCCATGTCGGCGATACCATCATCTCCGCGAAGCACCCTAACACCCCGGCCATTCCCGGCTTCCGTCACCCGCAGCCGATGGTCTATTGCGGTCTCTATCCGGTCATCTCCAACGATTACGGCAAGCTGACGGCAGCGCTGGAGAAGTTCCAGCTTAACGATTCGTCAATTGTCTATGAGAAGGAAAGCTCAGGGGCGCTGGGCTACGGCTACCGCGTCGGTTTCCTGGGTATGCTCCATATGGACATCACACTGGAAAGGCTGAAGCGGGAATACGAGCTAATGCTGATAGCGACCATGCCCTCGGTGGTCTATAAGATTATCACCACGAAGCCGGAGGAGCTTTACGTGGATAGCCCCTCTAAATTCCCTGAGCCGGATCGCATTGACCATATCGAGGAGCCTATTATCCGGGCCAGGGTGATTGTGCCCATGGAGTTCGTCGGCCCCTGCATGGAGTTGGCGGACAGCAAACGCGGCAGTCTGATAGGTATGGAGCACCCGGACGGGAAAAGGGTGGTCCTTATCTATGACTTTCCCCTGGCTGAGATAATTACGGGCTACTATGACAAGCTCAAATCGGTGAGCCGCGGCTACGCCAGTGTCAGCTATGATTTGATGGGCTATCAGCCGGGTGACCTGGTCAAGGTGGACATCCTGGTAAAGGGGACCAAGGTGGATGCCCTGTCTTATATCGCACCGCGTGAGACGGCGTCCACCAGAGGCCGGGCACTCATCCACAAACTACGCAAGCTTATCCCTAGGCACCAGTTTGAGGTCTCTCTGCAAGCGGCAATCGGTAAGAAGGTCGTGGCCCGGGAGGACATTGTCCCCATAAGGAAAGATGTCCTGGCCAAATGCTACGGTGGTGACATCACCCGTAAGAGAAAGCTGCTGGAGAAACAGAAGGAAGGGAAGAAGCTGATGAAGATGGTCGGGCAAGTGGAAATTCCCCAGGAGGCTTTTCTGTCACTGCTCAAGTTGGAGGAGTAGGGTGCGGGGTCTCTACATTCACATTCCCTTCTGCGTGCGCAAATGTGCCTACTGCGACTTCTACTCGCTGGCGGGCCGCCAGCATCTTGTGCCCGCCTACGTTGATGCCTTGCTTACCGAAGCACGGAGCTATGCAGGTCTGTCTTTTCAAACGCTCTACCTTGGTGGCGGCACGCCCAGTCTGCTCGGCGATAGAGGGCTGAGAAGGCTGCTAAATGGCCTGCATCAGGTCTTTGACCTTTCGGGACTGGCCGAGGCGACTATCGAGGTCAATCCTGATTCCGCCACTACGGCGCTACTGGAGACCGCAAGGCAGAAGGGCTTCAACCGTGTCTCCATCGGCGTGCAATCGCTGCGCGATGGTGAGCTTAACAGTGTGGGCAGAGTCCACAACGCGGCGCAGGCCCTGGCGGCGCTGGCACAGGCCAAAGCCACCGGCTTTGCCAGCATCTCGGCGGACGTGATTATCGGCCTGCCCGAGCAGAACTGGGGGACATTGCATAGCACGATAGGCAAGCTTGTGCACATGGGTGTCCAGCACATATCGGCGTATTGCCTCTCGCTGGAGCCGGGCACGCCCCTGGCCGCTGACCCGCCTGCCAACCTGCCGGATGACGACGCTCAGGCGGAGCTATTCCACCGTGCCTGTTCCTTTCTGGAGTCGGAGGGATTTGTCCACTATGAAATCTCCAACTTTGCCCGCCCCGACCACGAGTGTCAGCATAACCTGAACTACTGGCGCGGTGGCGCGTATCTCGGCCTCGGCCCGGCGGCGGCCTCCCACCTGAACGGGCGCCGCTTCAAGGACCGTGATGACCTCGAGACCTATTTGCGGAATCCGACCGGTCTGGTGGAAGATGTGGAGATTCTAAATGCTGAGGCGAAGGCGGCGGAAGAGGCCATGCTGCGCCTTAGGCTACTGCGTGAGGGTATTGATGTGCGGGCGCTGGCTACACGCTTTGGCAGGGCCAATACACAGGGTCTCACCCGACGACTTCGGGAAATGGCGATGCGGGGGTGTCTTGTCCGTGACAGCACAAGATATGTCCTGCCGGCGGACCGCGTCCTCGTTTCCAACTCGGCATTTGCCGAGGTTTTGGGGGACTAACTCATTGCTTGTCCTCGTCTCCCCTGATGTAGTAAAATACTGACGAGGGCACTTCTCAGGTATTTCTTTTGCAGACTGTCAAGCGGGCATGGTGTATAGCATCAGGTGCGCCCCAGCGCGGCACTAGCCGTTCCTTTTGTTTCCAGAAGAGTCATGCAAGAGGCACAAAGCGCCTAAAAAGACGGTTAGTGGGAAAAAGGTAAGAGGACTATGGTAAATGGCTGGCTAGGTAAGGTTATTCTGGTCAACCTGACCCGAGGAAAATGCGCCGTTGAGGAACTGGACCCGGCGTTGCTGGCCAAGTTTATTGGCGGGCGGGGTCTGGCGGTCAAAATCCTGTTTGATGAGGTTGACCCAACAGTAGAGCCTTTCAGCGAGGCCAACCATCTGGTCTTTATGGCCGGCCCGCTGACGGGGACGACAGCCCCCTCCGGCAGCGGCTGCCACGTGGTAACCAAGAGTCCCCTGACGGGGGCAATTGCTACTGGCCGTTTCGGCGGCGCCTTTGGCTCTGAGCTTAAGTTCGCCGGCTATGACGGCATAATCTTCGAGGGCAAAGCACCCAGACCTGTCTATCTGGCTATTAATGATGAGTCGGTAGAAATCAGGTCAGCCGAGCACCTTTGGGGCAAGGACACCCGCGAGACAGAAGACGCCATCAAGGCAGAGACAAGGGCGAAATGGCAGGCCCGCGACACCCACGTTGCCTGCATCGGCCCGGCCGGGGAGAAGCTGGTGCGGATCGCCTCCATCATAGCCGAGAAGCACCATGCCGCCGCCCGCTCCGGCGTAGGGGCGGTCATGGGTTTCAAGAACCTCAAGGCCATCGCCGTACGGGGGACGAAAGAAATCCCGGTAGCAGATGGTGAGACCTTCAACAAGGTGACCATGTCGCTACTGCAGAAGGTGAAGGATAGCGCCGTCCTGGCCTCGCAGACTACCTTCGGCACTCTCAATGCCCAGTTCCACGCCAACCGGCGCGGCCTGATGGGCGCCTATAACTACCGGGCCTCCTCCTTTGACGGTGTGGCCAACACCAATGCCCGGATATTGCGTGAGAAATTTCTGAAGCGCGGCATCTCCTGCTTTGCCTGCCCGGTGGCCTGCGTCAGGCTGACCGAGGTCAGCGGCCCCACACACGCCGGTAAAGGGGGCGGCCCGGAGTTTGAAAGCTGCACCATGCTCGGCCCTAACTGCGGCGTGGATGACTTGGCGGCCATTACCAGGGCAAACTACCTCTGCAATGAGTTGGGCATGGATACGATATCTGTGGGTGGCACCATCGCCTGTGCCATGGATATGTTTGAACACGGCTATCTGACTGAGGAGGATACCGGTTGCCAGCTCAAGTTTGGCAATGCCGAGGCACTGGTAGCGCTGACCGAGAAGATGGGCCGACGCGAGGGCTTCGGTGACATACTGGCTGAGGGCGGCTACCGTATGGCGGAGAAATACGGGCATCCGGAGATGTCCATGACTATCAAAAAGCAGGAGCTATCGGCCTGGCACGACCAGCTTTGCCAAGGGGAGGGCCTCGCCGAAGCGACCTCCAGCAGCGGCGGCAACCACCAGCGTGCCGAGATGTATAATGTCGAGGTCTGGGGGCTGCCCATCAAGGTTGACCCCTTTGCCATCGAAGGCAAAGCGCCCATTGTTATTGAGCGCCAGGACTATATCGCCGCCTATGATAGCACTGGGCTGTGTGCCTTCCTCAACCAGGTGAACATAGAGGATGATACGGCGCGGCTGCTTAGCTCGGCTACCGGAGTTAGCTATACGCC
Organism: Chloroflexota bacterium; assembly: GCA_016210585.1. Classification (GTDB taxonomy): domain Bacteria; phylum Chloroflexota; class Dehalococcoidia; order Dehalococcoidales; family JAFGLR01; genus JACQTX01. The sequence goes on along the minus strand of JACQTX010000205.1, from coordinate 8,268 downwards.
ACAGGACGTGGCGCGTATCGGTGCGAGAATCTGGAACCTGGAGCGGCTCTTCAATGTGAAGGCCGGCTTCACCAGCAAGGAAGATATGGTGCCGCGGCGTTTCCTGACGGAGCCGCTGACGGCCGGTGTGGGCAAGGGCATTCTCAGCCGCCTGCCGGAGCTTCTGCCGGAGTATTACCGGCTGCGGGGCTGGGACGAAAACGGTGCGCCGTCCGCGTCAAAGCTGAAGGAGCTAGCGTTACCGTGAGGATTACGTGAGCCGAAGGGAATTTCTCCCCCTTTGACAAAGGGGGATGAGGGGGATTTCGGAATTCCACAGAATCCCTCTCAATCTTCCTTTCATAAAGGGAGAAGCCGGTAATGGTCCTGCAATTGACTAGCTCTCAATGACAGATCAGTTGTTGGTTTATATTAAAAGTTCGGGACATTGAAGACGTTGACGATAAGAGGAGGTTTGCATGTTCGGTTGGACTGGTAAGCTGCTGCGTGTCAACCTGACCAGGGGCGACTATGCTTTAGAGGAGCTTGACATGGCCCTGGTCAAGAAGTTCATCGGCGGGCGTGGCCTGGCGGTCAAGATTTTTTTCGATGAGATTGACCCCAGGGTAGAGCCGCTGAGCGAGGAAAACAAGATGGTCTTCCTGACGGCGCCGCTGGTGGGGACCGGTGCCCCCTCGGCGGACGGCTGCTGGGTGGTCACCCGCAGCCCGCTCACGGGTGCCATTGCCACCGGGCGGTTCGGCGGGGAGTTCGGGACGGAGCTTAAGTTCGCCGGCTATGACGGGATTATCATAGAGGGCAAGGCCGCTCGGCCCGTCTATCTGGTCATCAGGAATGATAAAATCGAGTTCCGGCCGGCGGAGCACCTGTGGGGCAAGAGTACCCATGAGACAGACGATGCCGTCAAGGCGGCGATGCGGGACAAGTGGGAAGCCCGTGACACGCATGTGGCCTGTGTCGGCCCGGCCGGCGAGAACCTGGTCAAAATCTCCTCAATCGTGGCGGACAAGGACCATGTCGCCGCCCGCTCCGGCATGGGCGCCGTCATGGGCTTCAAGAACCTGAAGGCCATTGCCGTGCGCGGCACCAATGTGCTGAAGGTCGCTGACCCGGAGGGCTTCTACAAGGCTACCCTTACCCTCCTGCAAAGGGTCAAGGACAGCGTTATCCTCTCCGACCACCTCCGCAACTACGGCAAGATCAATGTCCAGTACCAGGCCAACCTCCGTGCCGCCATCGCGGTGCGTAACTTCCAGGAGTGCTCTTTCCCAGGGGTGACCAATACCAATGCCCGCCCCATAGCCAAGAACTATCTCCGGCGGGGCATCTCCTGCTACTCTTGCCCGGTCGCCTGCGTGAGGCTGACCGAGGTAAAGACCGACCCCAACCCGAAGTTCATCGGCAAAGGCGGTGGCCCGGAGTTCCAGACCTGCACCATGCTCGGTGCTGACTGCGGTGTGGACAACCTGGCCGCCATCCTCAAGGCGAACTACCTGTGCAACGAGCTGGGGATGGACACCATATCCGTGGGCGGCACCATTGCCTGCGCCATGGATATGTTCGAGCACGGCTACCTGACCGAGGAGGACACTGGCTGCCAGCTCAAGTTCGGCAATGCCGAGGCACTGGTGGATATGACGGAGAAGATGGGACGCCGCGAGGGTTTCGGCGATATTCTGGCGGAGGGCGGCTACCGTATGGCCGAGCGCTTCGGGCACCCGGAGTTCTTCATGGGTGTGAAGAAGCAGGAGCTGCCGGCCTGGAATGCCCAGGTGCTCCAGGGTGCCGGTCTTGAGTTTTCCACGGCCAATAACGGTGCCTGCCATACCAAAGGCGGCGTGTTCAACTCGGAGGTCTGGGGCATCCCCGTCAAGCTGGACCGCTTCGCCACCGAGGGCAAAGCCCCTATCGCCATAGACTATCAGAACAAGGACTGTATCCGTGACGCTCACGGCCTCTGCTCCCTCCTTACTCTCACCAAGATTGATGATGTGGCGCTGGACCTGCTGAATACTGTCACCGGTATAGGCTATACCCCGGAAGATTTGAAAGTAATCGGGGAGAGGACATGGAACCTCGAGCGCCTGTTCAATGTGAAGGCAGGCTTCAGCGCCAGGGATGACGTCCTGCCGCGCCGGATGATGGAGGAGCCGATGCAGCAGGAAGGCCCGTGCAAGGGTGTGGTCAACCGTCTCTTTGAGATGAGGCCGGAGTACTACCGGCTACGGGGCTGGGATGAGAACGGCATTCCTAAACCGGAGAAGCTCGCTCAGCTTGGGCTAGCCTGAAGAAGAATCGAGGATGGAGGTAAAGAAATGCGCACCGTGAAGTATATAAAGATTGATACCGAGAAATGCACGGGCTGCCGCCTGTGCGAGGCTATCTGCTCGGCCTCCCATGCTGAGCCTAAATTCGGGGTGGTCAATCCCCACCGCTCCCGGATACGTATTCTGAAGGATGCGGAGCAGAATGTTTATTACCCTACCTTCGGCGGCCCCTTCACCGATGTGGAGTGCCTCTCCCGCAGCCACATCAAGATAGCCGGGCGTGAGTATGGCGAGTGCTCCTTCTGCCGGGCTTCCTGCCCCTCGCGGGAAATCTACAAGGAGACCGGCGACGAGCCACTCAAGTGCGATATGTGTGAGCAGGTCTCGCCCGGAGACCCGCTGTGTGTCAAGGTCTGCCTGGTGGGAGCCCTGACCTTTGCCGAGAAGCAGATAAAGGAAAAGGGGGAGAAGGTAGCCACGGGGTGACGGCCGGGAAAGGGAAATCCTAAACACTAATATCTAAACACTAAACAAATTCAAATTACAAAGCACCAATGTCAAAGGTTTGAGAATTCGTATTTTGGACTTTGATATTGTTTAGGATTTCGGGTTTAGTGCTTAGGATTTATTCGTCCGGTCAGGAATGTCTTGAATGGAAATAAGAATCCTCACTGGTGAGCTAGCCAAGGCGGAGGCAGATGGCCTGATTGTGCCCATCCTTGAAGGCACGCCGCGCCTGGAAGGGGATATTGCGGCTATTGACCGGGACCTGGATGGGGCCGTATCCCGCCTGGTTGAAACCGGTGACGTCAAGGGCAAGCCGGATGAGGTCACCGTGCTGCACAGCCTGGGCAAAATACCGGCCACATGGGTAGCCATAATCGGCATGGGCAAGCTCCAGGACGTGACCAAGGACAGGGTCCGCCGGGCGGTAGCCATCGCCGGGCGGGCGCTGCGGCAACGCAAAGCCAAAAACATAGCTACCAGCGCGCCGGGATTTAGCGGTGTCACTCCGGAAGAGGCCGCCCAGGCCATCACCGAGGGGTCCCTGCTTGGCCTTTACGCTTTCCGCAAGCACATCACCAAAGAGCCTGACTTCACGAAAATCAAGCAACTGACCGTACTGGATGCCGATACCGCCAGACTGCCCGTCATAGCCAGGGGATACGAAAAAGGCCGGGTTCTGGCAGAGGCCACCAATCTGGCGCGGGACATGGTCAACGAGCCGGGCAACTACATGACCCCCACGCGCATGGCTGAGGTGGCCACTGAGCTTGCCCGGGACTATAGATTAGAGGTCAATGTCCTGGAACGTGAGCAAATGCGGGAGCTAGGCATGGGAGCGTTGCTGGGGGTGAGTCAGGGCAGTGCCCAGCCCCCCAAGCTCATCGTTTTATCCTATAAAGGTAGCGACTCTGGCCAGCTTGATATTGCCCTCGTGGGCAAGGCCATCACCTTTGACTCCGGCGGCATCTCCCTCAAGTCCGCCGAAGGGATGGGCGACATGAAAGGTGACATGGCCGGTGGCGCCGCCGTGATTGCCGCCATGGGCGGTATTGCCCGCTTTAAGCCCAAGGTCAACGTGGTCGGCATTGTGCCTGCTACGGAGAATATGCCTTCCGGCACGGCCCAGAGACCGGGCGATATTGTCACCGCCATGAACGGCAAGACTATCGAGATTATTTCCACCGACGCCGAAGGCCGTCTCACGCTGGCGGACGCTCTCAGCTACGCCAACAAACTCAACGCCAAAGCCATTATTGATGTAGCCACCCTGACGGGGGCCTGCCGTATCGCCCTCGGCGATGTGACCAGCGGCGTTTTCGGCAACAACCAGGAGTGGATAGATAGAGTCCTCGCCGCGGCCACGGCAGCCGGCGAGCGGCTCTGGCAGATGCCCATGTTCGATGAGTATAAAGAGCAGATCAAGAGCGATGTGGCCGATATGAAGAACACCGGCGGCCGCTTTGGCGGCGCTATCACTGCCGCCCAGTTCCTGGCTGAGTTTGCCGGCGAGACGCCGTGGGTCCACATTGACATCGCCGGCCCCGGCATGCTGGAGAAGGAGCGCGGCTACCTGGTCAAGGGCGGCACCGGGGTCTCTGTACGCACCCTCGTAAGCCTCGTCCTGGCTGTGGACAAAACATAGCATGTGACGCATGAATATTCACGTGTGGAGAGGCAAGTAAATTCTAAACACTAATTTCTAAACTCTAAACAAATCCAAATCACCAAAACAGCAAAACGTTCAAAATGTTTTGATCATTTAAGATTTTGAGTTTTGATATTGTTTCGGATTTCGGATTTCCTTTTGAGGACCAGAGACCTTCAAGAAAACTGTTCCGCCCTCTCGCCATCCCTATTCACTTTGACAGCAAGGCGTTGTAAAATCTTAGAAAAGGAGGGTGCACATGAAAGTCAAATGGTTGGCCCATGCCTGTTTCCTCATCACCTCGGATAGCGGGGTGAGAATAATCACCGACCCCTATGAGCTAACCAACGCCCTGACCTACGCGCCGGTTAAGGAGACGGCGGATATCGTCACCGTCAGCCATGACCATTTTGACCACAACAACGCGAAGGCTGTCCGGGGCAACCCCATCATCGTGCGGAAGACGACCGAGGTCAAAGGTATAACATTCCGGGGCATTCCTTCCCACCATGACACCACCGGGGGCAAGGAGCGTGGCAACAATACCATATTCTGCTTCGAGGTGGACAGTATCAAGGCCTGTCACGTGGGCGACCTGGGACACCGCCTCGATGACCAGCAGGTGAAAGAGGTCGGCCCGGTGGATGTCCTTTTCCTGCCCGTCGGCGGTTTTTATACCATTGATGCTAAGGTCGCTACCCAGGTTGTTGACCAGCTTCAGCCCAAGGTAGCTATCCCGATGCACTTCAAGGTGGAGCGCTGCGGCTTGCCCATCACCGGTGTGGCCGAGTTTCTGAAGGGTAAGAAAAATGTCACCCAGCTTGAGACCAGCGAGACAGAGTTCAAGGTTGGCAAGCTGCCTAACGCCACGCAGATTATCGTCCTGCAACCGGCAAATTAAGACAAACGCATTAACTAATGCGGCGTAACTGTCATTGCGAGCGCATCCACCGAAGGCGGAGCCGAAGCAATCTCACACGCATCGAGTGATAAACAGCGTCCGCCTGAAGCATATTCGAGAAGTTATGGGATTGCTTCGCCTTCATCCTTCAGCTGAAGGATAAATGGTCTCGCAAAGACAGGTGGATACAACAATGTTTCTTGCGTTTTCGTATTAGTGGGGCGTCTTGTAAGCATCTTGATTGGTTTCCCCTCCCTTGATGGGAGAGGATTAAGGTGAGGGTGAATGTCTTTTGCCCCTCACCCATTCGCTTCGCTCAGGGCAAGCTTTTCATCGCTCCCACAAGGGGGGAGAGAACAATGAACGGACCTATTCATAAGACTTATTTTTAGGCAGCTCGTTTGATGCGTGAGCAAAAGGTCGGTGCTGTTATCCCCGCCGCGGGACAGAGCCGCCGGATGGGCGGCGTGGACAAACTGTGGGCACCATTGGGTGGCAAGGCCATCCTGGAACGGGTCATTGACGCCTTTCAAGGCTGCGACGTAATCACGCAGATTGTGCTGGCGGTCAGCAAAGAAAGCCAGGCGCGGGTGCAGGAGATGGTTACCGCCAAGGGTAGCAAGAGGGTACTGGTGTGCCCCGGGGGACGCCGCCGCCAGGACTCGGTGGCGGCAGGCCTGAGACTGCTGGACGACTGTGACTGGGTGGTCATCCATGACGGTGCTCGCCCTTTTGTGACTGCTGACCTCATTGAGCGGGGGCTGGCCGCGGCACAGGAGACGGGTGCGGCAGTAGCAGCCGTGCCAGTAACGGATACCATCAAAATGGCCGGGCGTAATCTCATCGTAAAAGGGACGCCGCCACGGCGTAGCCTATGGGCCGCCCAGACGCCGCAGGTCTTCCGTTTCGATATCATAGCAGCAGCCTATCGTGAGGTCCGGGGCGAGGTCACCGATGATGCCTCCCTGGTGGAGCGGCTGGGCCACAAGGTCAAGCTTTACATGGGCAGTTATGATAATATGAAGATAACCACGCCTGACGACCTGGTCCTGGCGGAGGTATTGTGGCGGAAACGGCAGGCTTAAAATGCGCGTCGGTATCGGCTATGATGTCCACCCTCTCGTCGCCGGGCGAAAACTGGTGCTCGGCGGCATGGAAGTGCCTTTCGCTAAAGGGCTTAGCGGCTGGAGCGATGCTGATGTACTGACACATGCTATCATTGAAGCGCTCCTCGGTGCGGCGGCCTTGGGTGACATCGGCAGCCACTTCCCGCCCGGCGAGCCGCGCTACAAGGACATTTCCAGCCTGGTCCTCTTGAAAGAGGTCAGAACTCTGCTGGCCAAAGAAGGCTGGCAGGTAGGTAATATTGACGCTACCGTAGTTGCTGAGCAGCCCAGGCTGAGGGACTTCATTGACAGTATGCGGGCGCAACTCAGCCAGACGCTCGGCATCGCTATCAAGCAGGTGAGTGTTAAGGCCAGCACATCATCCGGGCTTGGGTTTATTGGCCAGGGCGAGGGCATGGCGGCTTACGCTGTTGCCTTAATAGAAGGAAGTAGAAATGAGGCTCCATAACACGCTCTCCGGGCAGGAGGAAGAGTTCTTACCTCCCGGCGCTGAGGTAAAGATGTATGTCTGCGGCGTCACCCCCTACGATGTCTCTCATGTGGGACATGCCATGAGCTACATCATCTTTGATGTCCTGCGGCGCTACCTGCTGTTCCGCGGCTACCACGTGAAGTATGTGCAGAACATCACCGATATTGACGATAAGATTATCGAGCGGGCCAACCGGCTGGGGATTTCCACCGGTGAGCTTACCGAGAAATTCATCACTGGCTTCTTTGAAGACATGGATGCCCTGAACATCGGCCGGGCGGATGTCTATCCGCGGGCTACCGGCGAAATCCCGAAGATTATCGAGGTCATCCAGGGCTTGGTGGACAAGGGCCACGCCTACCCGGCAAACGGCAGTGTCTATTTCAGGGTCACCAGCGTGTCCGACTACGGTAAGCTTTCACACCGCACGCTGGAGTCCATGAGCGCCGGCATGCGAGTGGAGCCGGGCGATGAAAAGCAGCACCCGATGGACTTTGCCCTGTGGAAGGCAGCCAAGCCGGGCGAGCCTTACTGGGAAAGCCCGTGGGGCCGGGGACGCCCCGGCTGGCACATCGAGTGCAGCGCTATGTCCCTGAGATACCTGGGCACGACACTGGACATTCACGGCGGCGGCCAGGACCTCATCTTCCCCCACCATGAAAATGAAATTGCCCAGTCGGAGAGCTTCACCGGTGTCAAGCCTTTCGTTAAGTACTGGCTGCACAACGGTCTGCTCCAGTTTGGCGCCGATAAGATGAGCAAGTCGCTGGGCAACCTGGTCACCATAAAGGAAATACTGGATAGGTATAGTACCGATGCCCTGCGTGTTTTTGTTTTAAGCTCCCACTACCGCTCGCCGCTCACCTTTTCGGAGGTGGCCTTGGCCGCCTCCGAGCGGGGCCTTGACCGGCTGCGCCAGGCGGCCCGTGCGGAAGGCACAGGTGTCCACGGGGAAAGCCAGATTGATGCCGCCGCCTACCGCCAGCGCTTTACCGAGGCCATGGATGATGACCTTGGTACACCTCAAGCGGTGGCCATTGTCTATGACTTGGCCCACGAGATAAATCGGGCCGCTGAAGCAGGCTATGGCACGACAACGGCGCGGGTGGCTTTCCTGGAGCTGGCCGGCGTGCTCGGTCTGACCTTCAAGCTGCCGGAAAAGCCGCCGCTGGCCGCCGAGCCTTTCATCGAGATGCTGGTTGCCCTGCGCAAGCAGCTCCGGGAAGCCAAGCAGTTCCAGCTGGCGGATGGCCTCCGGGCCCAGCTGTCTGATTTGGGCATTGTCCTGGAAGATACCCCACAGGGCACGGTGTGGAAGCGGAAGCGGTAAGACGAACAAGGGTGAAGAG
>JACQTX010000203.1 GCA_016210585.1 Chloroflexota bacterium | reverse complement strand
TGGTTCTTCACCCCTGTGCTTAATGCCTACTTCAAGATCGCTGCCAGTGATGTCCGACCCCGCGAGGCTGGGCGGGGGAACATGGCCAGCAACAGTTCGGCCATGTCTATCTCCCCAGTGGGCATCATCAACGCTTGTGATCCCCGTCAAGCTGCCCAGGATGTCTACGATGTGGCTAGCCTGATCCATGAAGGGTATGCCCGGGATGCGGCCTGCTGTGTGGCAGCGGCAGTAGCCGAGGCTTTTAATCCAGAGGCAGCGGTGGAGCCGGTGCTTGAGGCTGCCACAGCCTATCTAGACCGCCAGAGCGAGCTGATCCCTTACATAGAGCGTGCGTTAGAGTTGGCCCGTCGTTCTCAGAGCTACGAAGACTTCCGTGCCAGCTTTTACGAGCAGTGTCTGCTGTCCTGGCCCCAAACCGACTTCTCCGGCAATCTACCCCGTGAAGGGTTCTATGACACGGCTGAGCCACGGGAGACGGTTCCCACCGCGCTGGCCCTGTTTTATCTGGCTTCGGGTGATTACCGCCAATCGGTGCTCTACGCCGCGAACTTCGGCCGCGACAGCGATACCATCGGAGCCATCGTCGGGGCCATCAGCGGTGCTTATCAGGGTGTGGATGCTGTCCCTGTTGAGTGGCTGCGCAAGGTGAACGAAGCCAATCCGGTGAACCAGGAGGATCTAGCCTGGCAAATGCTTGAGGCACTGCTGAACGAGGTGCAGCGAGGGGAGAAGCATCTAGCGCGAATTCAACAATTGAATGCAGTCTGAGGAAAAGAGTAGAAAGGAATCAGTCATATGGTCACTAAAGGTCCTCTGGAAAGTATTCGCGTCATGGACTTCGGCTGGGTCATGGCGGGGCCCCGCGCCACCAAGACCCTGGCCGACCTGGGAGCAGAGGTCATTCGCATCGAGGGGCGAGGTCGCCCGGATACCTTCCGCCTGGCGGGCAGCTTCGTGGAGGGAAAAGAGATGGTTCCGGGGGGACGATTCAAAGAGCTCAACCGCAACAAACTTGCCGTCACCCTGAACATGCGCCACCCCAAGGGACTGGAAATCGCCAAACAACTCCTGAAGATCAGCGACGTGGTGTTAGAAAATTTCTCCGCCGGTGTTCTGGAGCGATGGGGGTTTGGCTATGAGGTCATGAAAGCTGTCAAGCCAGATATCATCTATGTCGGTATGGCCGGCTTTGGGCATACTGGCCCTTATGAGACCTATGTGAGCCACGGCCCTGTACTTCAGGCCATGGCTGGCTACACCTACTGCACTGGATTCCCCGGTATGGCCCCTGTGGTCATGGGTGCTTACGCTGATTTCATCGGCGGTGCCTCCGGTGCTTTGGCCGTGCTCATGGCGTTGGCATACCGCCAGCGCACAGGTAAAGGGCAATACATAGACCTGGGGCAGTACCAGGCCATGGCGGCTGCTATGGGTACCGCTGTTCTGGATTACACGGTCAACGGGCGTGCTGCCCAGCCTATAGGCGTGGGGAACTACCACCAGGCGGCAGCCCCATACGGTACCTACCGCTGTGCTGGCGACGACCGCTGGTGCGTCATTACCGTCTTTACTGAGCAAGAGTGGCAGGCTTTTTGCCAGGTGATGGGCAATCCAAGTTGGACCTCGGAACCAGCCTTCGCCACGTTGCCCCAAAGAATCGAGCACCGACCGGAATTGGACCGACGAGTGACCGAATGGACTCGCCAGCATTCCCCTGAGGAGGTGATGTACCTCTTACAGAGAGCTGGCGTACCGGTTGCCATGGTGCAGAACGCCGCCGACATGGCCAAAGATCCGCACCTCCACGCCCGTGGGTTCTGGGAATATGATCAGGACCCAGACATCGGCGCGGAGGTCTTCGAGGGCATTCCAGAAAAGCTCTCAGAAACGCCAGGCCACGTATGGCGACCCACCCCCCAGGTGGGCCAGCACAACGACTACGTATACGGGACGCTGCTGGGGATGAGCGCCGACCAGATCAGACAGTACACCGAGGAAGGGATCTTCTAACACGGCGGAACCAATACTCCTATCTCCTTCCCACCTGGTGGGGGAAGGTCGGGCCCCCCACCTTCATCCTCTCCTATAAGGCGGCTCACAGGGGTAGGTAAGATCACGTTGATGAGCAATCGCA
>JACQTX010000201.1 GCA_016210585.1 Chloroflexota bacterium | reverse complement strand
TATTTTGGTATTGTTTAGAGTTTAGATATTGGGATTTAGAATTTCATCTTCACTATCACTGGTACGACTATAATCCAGCGCAATCAGAACTGCCTCAGGAATCTCAGGTCGTTGGCGTAAAACAGCCTGATGTCATCAATGCCGTAGCGCAGCATGGGCAGCCGCTCGATGCCCATCCCGAAGGCAAAGCTGGTGTACTCCTCGGGGTCAATGCCCCCGCGCTGGAGCACCTGCGGGTGGGTCATGCCGGCGCCCAGGATCTCAATCCAGCCGGTATTGCCGCACAGGCGGCAGCCCGCCCCGCGACAGACCGAGCACTCAATTGCCATCTCCACTCCCGGCTCAACGAAGGGGAAGAAGTCACAGCGGAAGCGCACCTTGCAGTCCGCCCCGAAAAAGCGGCGGGCGAACTCGTAGAGGGTCCCCTTGAGGTCGGCCATGGTAATGCCCCGGTCCACGGCCACGCCGTCAATCTGGTGAAACATGAAGGAATGGGTGGCATCGGTCGCTTCGTAGCGATAGACCCGGCCCGGCTCGATGACGCGGATGGGCGGGCGCATGGTCTCGACACAGCGGGCGGTCACGGCGGTGGTGTGGGTGCGCAGGAGCATGGGCCGTCCCGCCTCCGTCTTGAAATCGAGCCAGGAGGTGGACATGGTGTCCCGTGCCGGGTGCTCTTCCGGGATATTCAAGGCCTCAAAGTTGTAATAGTCCCATTCTACCTCTGGCCCCTCTACCACCTGGAAGCCCATGGCGGTAAAGATGTCACAGATTTCGTGGATGGTCTGTGTGATGGGGTGAAGCCGCCCGGAGAGGGGCTTTCTGCCGGGCAGGGTGATGTCAAACTCCTCGGCAGCCCGGTGCAAGCGCTCTGTTTGTGCCTGGACCAGGGCTTTCTGACGTTCGGCCAGGCTTTGCTCGATCTCGGCCTTAAGCTCATTGGCACTGGCGCCGACGGCCTTTCTTTCTTCAAGGGATAAGGCGGCCAGTCCTCGCAAAATACGTGTTAGCTCGCTCTTCTTGCCCAGGTAGCGGACGCGCCACGCCTCCAGCCTGGCGGCATCCTCAGCCGCCGCCAGTTCTTTGAGGGCCTCCGTTTTCAGCTTTTCAAGCTCCGCTAACATACGGTCAAGTCGTCCTGATTATGGGGGAAAATATGTGTCGCAAAAAATAAATGAGGCTGTCCAAATACTGTCATTCCGGACCCCGTATCAAGTACGGGGCAGGCTTTGATTCGGAATCCAGAGGGGGTGGAAGTGCTGGCGTTCTTACGTTCTGGTATCTCCCACTGGATTCCAGCCTTCGCTGGAATGACAAACACACATCTCGGACGGTCTCATTGTCCACAACAAAAGCCGTCCGCCTGTTAGCTCTGAAGCTTGCCCCTGGCAATGGTTACGAGATTGGCAAAGGCTTCCGGCTCTTTGACGGCCATATCGGCCAGCATCTTGCGATTCACAGTTACACCGGCTTCGTTCAGCCCGTTCATGAATTCGCCGTATTTCAGGCCGAGGGCACGGCAGGCGGCATTGATGCGCAGTATCCAGAGCCGCCGCATATCGCCCTTCCGCTCACGGCGGTGAAAGTAAGCATAGGTCAGAGCGTGAATCATAGACTCATGGGCACGTTTGTAGAGGGTGCGCCGGGTACGGCGGTGCCCCTGCGTCATCGCAAGGGTCTTCTTATGCCGTCGCCGTGTGACAACCCCACCTTTTACTCGTGGCAAAGTGTTTTCCTCCCGCTATTTTGCCCCGTAGGGTATCAGCTTTTGTATTTGTCTCCGAAATGAGGGATGTAACGGGACCATTTCGTCGAAAAGACCTTTGACTCGTTTCGATTTGTGGCGGCGCAGGTGGCTTTTCCCCTGCTTGGAGCGCATAATCTTGCCGGTGCCGGTAACATGAAAGCGGCTCTGCGCCCCTTTATGGGTTTTTAGCTTTGGCATGCTGAGTTTCCTTTCCCTTCTCTGCAGGTGCCGCTGGCATGGCCGGGACCTTTTCCGGAGTTTTCGTCGCTGTTTCTTTAGCTGTGGTCTTAGCCTTGGCGGCTCCGGAGAGCACCATGATCATCCTTTTGCCGTCCAGCATAGGCTGCTTCTCGATAGCGGCGACGCCCTGCAGTGATTCCACCACCCTCTGCAACAGCTTCATACCGAGATCGGGGTGCGTAATCTCACGCCCCCGGAACATGATGACGACCCTTACCTTGTCACCCTCTTCCAGCAGCTTCTTACTGGCTCGGACCTTGGCATCGAAATCATGGTCGCCGATTTTGGGCCGGATCCTGATTTCTCTGACCAGGGTGACTTTCTGGCTCTTTCTAAGCTCGCGTTCCTTTTTCTCCTGCTCGTACCTATATTTCCCGTAATCAAGGAGGCGGCAGACAGGTGGTACTGCTGTGGAGGCGACTTCCACAAGGTCAAGATTGGCCCGCCGCGCCATCTCCTGCGCCTGGCTTGTGGGCATGATGCCCAACTGCTCACCCTTGTCACCGACCAGGCGGACCTCCTTGGCCCTGATTCTTTCGTTGATGCGAAGTTCCTTAATTATGTGCCCGACTACCTCCTCGTGCTGTAACTACGCTACAAGGAAAAACTATATCATATTCGCCAAAGGGAATCAAATCTCAGTCTCTTGCTCCATCCGTAATCCACGGATTCCTGGGAGCCCCTCAAAAGTGTTCCTTCCTGAGAGGGACGAGCGCGTCCTTTCCAAAGGGAAGGAGCCGAAGCAATGACAATTCATTTTTGGAGTCGCTCTCTTGGAGGGGCATACTACTCCCGCTTAACGCCCAGGAGAATCTCATGCCCGGCCAGCTTGTGCTTTTCGGTGAAGATGCCTTCGGATGGACACCCTTCCACCAGTGCGTGAGACAACGTTTCCTGCTTGACATAATCAGCGAAGTCTGTCATCACCTGCCGCACGTAGCCGTCGCCCTGGTAGTAAGTCGTGATGTAGTCAGCAATCTCAAAGCCCGCCGCGCGGCGCATGGTCTGCAAGCGGTGCACAATCTCCCGCGCCAGGCCTTCCGCCACCAGCTCCGGCGAAATCTCTGTGGGCACGGCCACGCTATAGCCGCCGTCTGAGTTCACGACAAGGCCCGTTCCGCTAAGCCCCGCCTCATCGCTGGCGAACTCCAGGCTCTTCACGTTCAGCTCTTCCAACACCTGGGATTGCAACCGGATTAACCTCTCCCTTTCGTGGCCTGACGCCACCTTGACCAGGACTTTGGCTAGCGGCTGGCGCACCTTGATGCCAGCTTGGCTGCGGGCCGCACGCCCCAGGCTGGCGATCTTCATGACAAGCTCGACATCGGCGGAGAGCTGTTTGTCAATCCTGCTTGGGTCGGCTACGGGGAAGTCCGCCAGGTGGACGCTATCGGGCGCACTGCGGTCTGCCGAGCAGACCAGGTTCTGGTAAAGCTCCTCCGCCACGAAGGGAGTGAAAGGAGCTAGTAGCTTTGCTACCGTCACCAGGCACTGGTAGAGGGTGGTGTAGGCCGCCAGCTTATCGGCATCATTCTCGCTCTTCCAGAAACGGCGGCGACTGCGCCGCACATACCACGTGGAAAGCTCATCTACAAAGGCTTCTATCTTCCGGCCAGCCTCGGTGGGGTCATAGCCATCAAGTCCTTTGTCCACATCGGCAATGAGCTGGTTAAGCTCGGAGAGGACCCAGCGGTCCAGTTCAGGTAGTTCTGGCGAGGCGGTTTCCAAGCCAGGCGCAAACTTATCAATATTAGCGTAGGTCACGAAGAAGGCATAAACGTTCCACAAGGTCAGCAGGAACCGGCGGGGCACCTCCGCCACCTGCGTCTCCGTAAAGCGGCGCACGTTGCCGGGTGGCGAGGCAGTGAAGAAATACCAGCGCAAGGCGTCCGTCCCGTATTTGTTGATTATTTTCCAGGGGTCCACCACGTTGCCGCGGGCCTTGCTCATCTTTTCGCCTTTGGCATCGAGGATATGCCCCAGGCAGATGACATTCTTGTAGCACGGGCGATTAAAGAGCAGGGTCGAGATGGCGTGCAGGCTATAGAACCAGCCGCGCGTCTGGTCCACCGCCTCGCAGATATAGTCGGCGGGGAAGCGCCCGTCTTCCAGAAGCGAGCTGTTCTCAAAGGGGTAATGGTACTGCGCAATGGGCATCGCCCCGGAATCAAACCAGCAATCAATGACCTCCGGCACGCGATACATCCTGTCGGGATAATGACTCGAACCGGGTTGGCCAGGACATTTCAAAATGATGTTGTCAACGGATGGGCGGTGCAAATCTTTTAGACACTCGTCCAATGAGTGCCCCGCCTCTTTCATTGCCTCATGGTGGACTAGCATTTCGAGGTCATCCACACTCCCAATACACTCTTCATGGCCGCACCCCTGACAGCGCCACACCGGCAAAGGTGTGCCCCAGTAACGCTCACGGGAAAAGGCCCAGTCCACGTTGTTTTCCAGCCAGTCGCCGAAGCGCCCTTCCTTGATGTGCTCCGGGTACCAGTTGATTGCCTTGTTCCCCGCAATCAGGGCGTCCCTGACGGCGGTGGTCTTGATATACCAGCTTTGCTTGGCGTAGTAGAGGAGCGGCGTATCGCAGCGCCAGCAGAAGGGGTAGGTATGCCGGATTTTTTCACTGCGGTAGAGCAGGCCCCTGGATTTCAGGTCTTCGAGGATAAGAGGGTCAGCGTCTTTGACAAACAATCCTGCGAACGGGTAGCTACCGGTGATTTTCCCCTGCAAATCCACTGGCTGGACGCGATTCAGATTTTGAGCTTTACCTACCTCATAGTCAATTTCGCCGAAAGCGGGCGCAATATGAACAATGCCGGTGCCTTCCTCCATAGAAACGAAGTCGCCACTGATAACCGGATAGGTTTCTGGAGTAGATTCCCGGTTAGAAAAAGCCTGCATACTATGCTCCGGTACCAGTAGCTCAGACGGAATCCCGAATTCGGCGGGCTTAAAGAGCGGCTCGTATTCAAGGCCGACAAGCTCCTTGCCTTTCATGCGACCCAAGATTTTGTATTCGGCCGCGAGAGCACACTCAAGCCGTGCCTCAGCGAGAATAAGCCGTTCCCTCCTACCGTCAACAGCTGTCTCAACGAGGATGTAGCCGGCTTCCGGAGCCACGGCGAGGGCGGTATTGCCTGGCAGTGTCCAGGGCGTGGTCGTCCACGCGAGAAAATAGGTGGGCACCAGAGGCGTGTAAAGTAATCGGAATACGTCAGGCTGACCGGACAACTTTGAATACAGCTTGAACTTAACATAAATTGACGGGTCTTCGGTGTCATCCTTGTAGCCCAGGGCGACCTCGTGGGAGCTGAGCGAGGTGCCGCAGCGCGGGCAGTGCGGCGTCACGCGGTAGCCGCGATAGATTAGCCCGCCGTCCCACAGCTGCTTGATGGCCCACCAGCCGGTCTCGATGTAATCGTTGTTCATGGTGACATAGGCTTTGTCAAGGTCAACCCAGAAGGCGATACGCTCCGTCATCTTGCGCCATTCCTCAAGATAGCGGAAAACGCTCTTCCGGCACTCGGCATTGAAGTCGGCAATGCCGTATTTCTCGATGTCGCCCTTGCCGGAAAAGCCTAGCCTCTTCTCCACCTCAAGCTCGACAGGCAAGCCATGCGTGTCCCAGCCGGCGATGCGCGGCACGTAGTAGCCCTTCATCGTCCGGTGGCGCAGGATGATATCCTTGAAGACCCTGGCCAGCACGTGGTGGATGCCCGGGTTACCGTTGGCAGTGGGTGGCCCTTCATAGAAGACAAAGCGCGGCTTCCCCTCGCGGGTAGCGACGCTCCGTGGGAAGACGTTTTTCTCCTGCCACAGCTTGAGGACGCTCTCCTCAAGCTGTGGGAAACTGACCCTGCTGGTTACCGGACGGAACATTGGTTTCCCCTTCCCAGATGGCAAACCTCAAAATACTAAGCGCGAAATCCTAACAATATCTAAGACCAAAGACCAAACCTAACATTGTCTTTTGTATTGAGGTTAATGTCATTGTTATGAAAATAGCCAGACTCCTCTCCCTTGATGGGAGAGGCATGG
>JACQTX010000206.1 GCA_016210585.1 Chloroflexota bacterium | reverse complement strand
GGTAAGGACCGTATTGACCTCCTCAAAGCCACCTTCCCCGGCGGTTCCATAACTGGAGCGCCCAAGGTGCGCGCGATGGAGATTATTGATGAGTTGGAGCCGACCCGCCGCAGTGTCTATACCGGGAGCATGGGCTATGTCAGCTTCAACGGCGATATTGACCTGAACATCATCATCCGCACCTTCCTCGTCAAGGGCAACCGCGCCTACTTTCAGGTGGGCGGTGCTGTGGTCTATGACTCCGACCCTGAATCCGAATACCAGGAGACGCTGGACAAGGCGCGGGCATTAATGGCCGCCCTGGACCTGGCGGAGGCAAAGACGACATAGACCGCCATGATGAGCTTGCTGCAGGACCGTGAAAGAGAGAGGGTCTCCCTACCCCACAAACCGCCCCACCGCCTCGGCGAAGCCGCTGTGGTTTACATCCAGGGTAATGTGGTCCGCTACCGCCTTGACCTCATCCGGGGCGTCACCCATGGCTATGGACAGGCCAGCCACACTCAGCAGTGATAAATCGTTCAGCCCATCCCCGATGGCCATGACCTCGTCCATGGGGATCCCCAGGTGTGCCGCCAGGACCTCCAGGGCTTTGCCCTTGGACACGCCAGGTGAGACCACGTTGATAAAGTCCACGGCCGGGTAGGCAGGCGTCCGCACGCGGGACAAATGCAGGCTACTATCAAAATGCGAGGCAAACTCACGGATCAGGGCCTCGTCCCCGGGAGAGGTGACCACCAGCCCAATCTTGATAATGCGCTCCCGCTCCCAGATACCATTGAAATCGGCAAAAGTGGGCTGGATGCTGAAAAACTCACGATGGGCCGCTGCTGACCATGTGTCGGCTTCGACGAAATAGGTCTTCGCCGAGTAGAGGTCGAGAGGCAGATTGGTGGCGTGGGAAAAGGCGACGGCCTGTTTGACCACCTCCGGGCTAAGCGGCTGGGCATAGACCTCAATATCATTCCCCGGGTTGGCGACAAGCGCCCCATCAAAGAAGATATGGAAGCCATCCAGTGTGAGCTGGTTCAGAATCCGGGCACAGGAGATGACCGACCGCCCCGTGGACAGCGCGATCCTTATGCCGGCCCGTCTCACGATTTCCAGGGCGTCCCTGTCCGCCGGGGAAATGAAGCTCTTCTTGTCCACCAGCGTCCCATCAATATCAACCGCCAGAAGCTTGTAGTCCATTCCTTTTCCCTCAGACTCCCCCTCTCCACAAATCCTAAATCATAATATCGAAATCCAAAACAATTTCCAATCACCCAAACTCCAAATGTTGGGCACATTTGTTATTTGGATTCTGGCATTCTTTCGAATTTCGTGCTTCGTGCTTCGGACTTGGCCTCCGCTCTATCAGACCATTTACGATACTTTGTCCAGTATTCTCTCCTGCAAATAACCGCGTAGCGTCAGGGCATTGCTCACGGCGTAGCCCTCGGCGTCATTGTTGAAGTAGGCGTAGAGGGCCTTACGCTGTGAGGCCAGATCAGCCAGCTTCTTTGCCCAGCCCGCTAGCTCTTTGTCGGAGTAGTTGCTGGCATACAGCCACGTTGAGCCGTGGAACCGCATATAGACAAAGTCGGCGCTGGCTATAAGCGGACACTTGAAATCTGGCATATCGAAGGCACAGAAACCAATATTGTATTTACGGAGTATGGCAAAGACACTCTCTGCAAACCACGATTCGTGCCTGAACTCCACAACATGCCTCAGCTCGCGCGGCAGGCCGGCCAGAAAGGCATCCAATACCTCTTCATTGCGGTGCATATTGGGCGGGAGCTGGTAAAGCAGCGGTCCTAGCTTCTTCCCCAGCAGTCTAGCCCGGCTGAGAAACGTCTCCACAGGCTGCGCCACATTCTTGAGCCGCTTGATATGAGTGATGAAGCGGCTCACCTTCACGGCAAAGGTAAAGTTGTCCGGCGAAGCCCCTGCCCAGCCGGCAAAGGCCGCTTCTGAGGGCAGCCGGTAGAAGCTGTTGTTCAGCTCCACGGTATTAAACTGCCGGGCATAGAACTCCAGCCACCGGGTCCGGGGCAGGTCTTCCGGGTAAAACGGCCCCCGCCAGTGGTCATAGTGCCAGCCCGAGGTGCCAACATAAACTTCCGGGGGCATCCGAATACTCCACCTATCGGTCAAATTCTAAATCTTAAATCCCAAACAAATCCAAAGCACCAAAATCAAAATTTGAATTTGTTTAGTGCTTAGCGATTAGGATTTTGGATTTCATCTCCTGCATGCTACACTCTCAGCCGGGCGGCTTTGCCCTCTTCCCATAGCTCGAGGATAAACTCGGCGGCGAGGCGGGCAGCCTTACCTGCAATATCAGAGCATACCATGTAGCCGCCGGCCTGCCCGAACATCTCGAAATCGGCTGGGTCAGCTAGGTTATAGAAGCGGCCAAACCGGGCGGTCTGCAGCTCACGGCAGCGGCTTCCCGCCATTGCCTTCTCAAATCTGTGGTAAAGCCGGAAGCCAGCCACCATCGCGTTCAGGCTTGTCACCTCATCCTTCATATCAGTACTCGCCGTGACCAGCCCTACAGCGAGCAATCCCCCTAGCAAAGCCCCGCAGGTCTCACCGCGCATGGCAATGCCGCCAGCCAGCGGGGTTGCTGCCATGAATACTGAGCCGTCACCCAGGTGAAGATGCTCCTGTAAGGCGCGGTACACGGAGCGGGCGCAGCCGTGATAGTCACGCTCGTAATCGTGGGCCGTCTTTTCTATTTGTCTCAGCAACTCCTCCCTGGACTCCATCAAAACTGTCTGCCTTCCATGTGCATAATTTCCAGGATGACGCCATGCTCCGCCCGTGTATCAAAGTAGGTGAACTGCAACCGCCGGCCTCGGTATTCCAGCGCCGGCTTAATACCATGACTGGTGGCTGAGGCATACCAACGGTCATACTCTTCAGCCGTCTTCACATAGCTGCCCAGATGGTGCAAGCCTTCGCCCGCCATTTGCAAGAACGGTTTGTAGAACTCGCCACCCTCCAGCACCTGAATAAGCTCGATTTCCATGCCGCCCATGCGTGCGATACCGATTCTCAACAAGGAGGGTGCCGCCAGCTTCCCATACAGGGTAGCCTCCTTGAACCTGGTATCATAGATGCCGAAAGGCCCGATGCCGTAAACGGTCGAGTAATACTCTGCCGCTTTATCGCAGTCCTTGACGACAAGGCCAATCTGGTTCACCGGGGGTAGCCATGGCGAGCCAGCCTTAGTTTCCATCTCTACTCCTTAAGAGGAATAGACAGCGCCAGCAGCCAGCCACAAAGCTGGCATAACCACCACAATTATAGCAGATAACAGCATCCTTATGAATTTGCCTGGCCCGCAACATCGGACTTGGCTCAACCAGGTAACAGGGCGATGGGAGTCTGAAAGCTAGTATCGCGTCAGTTTAATTAGTGAACTATCTAGCTCACATTCGTATTGGCCTCACCCCTTAATCCCCTCTCCTGATAGGAGAGGGGAAAGAACTCTTAGAGAGGGGCGAAGCCCCCTCTCTAACTCAACTCCCCCTTCTCTTTGGGAAGGGGGTCAGGGGGATGGGCACCCGCCTTCATCAAGCTAACAGCTATTGGCAAACCAGGTAGCATTTCTACAACACAACCAGTGACTAGCTATTTGCCTGACGCGACACTAG
>JACQTX010000200.1 GCA_016210585.1 Chloroflexota bacterium | reverse complement strand
CCTTATACGGAGAGACAGTGCAAAATGGCAGACTGTATAGCTTTAGGAAAAGTCTTAGATGGTATGAAGCTTGGAATAAGAAGATATAAAGACCACAAGTATTTGATGTTGGACAAGAAGATTCAGAAAATAAAAGCTCATTACTCAGATATGAAGTTAAACGAATTCATAGATGAGTATTTGGCGGGTTCATATGGACTCAATAGTTACGAACTATGGGTCGCTCTGAGTTATAAATACGACAAATACGATGTGATTGATGTTTTTTCCCCAATACTCGCACAAGTGGATATACGAAACCAAAAAATAGAAATGGATAATATTATGGCTAACTTACTCGTGCCTGTAATTAGCAGGATTAAAGAATTAGATAGGATGGATGCTAAAAATGACACAACACAAAGCCAAAATCCGCCTAGTCCAACGTGACGGTAAGTTATTGCTGGAAATTACAAAAGACGTAGTTCACCTTGCCGAGCATCACTTCACCGAGCCTGAGCCAATCAAGTGTAAATGGTGCGGCAGCACGGATATTCAGAAGTATGGCATTGATGAGGGCGTTCAACAATACCTGTGCACGAAATGCGGGCGGAAGTTCAACAACAAGGACGCGCCCTACGGCAAACGTTCAACAATTGAGGACATCGGGACAAGCATTAGCTCATACTATGACGGATTGTCTTTTCCAGAAGTGGCCAGACACTTAGCGGAAAGTGGGAATCCGGTCAATGAGTCCACCGTTTACCGGTGGATAATGTCCTACGCGCAGAAGGCCGTCAAAATGATGGAATCTTACACGCCGAAGGTATCTGATACTTGGGTAGCTGATGAGACCGTAATCAAGTTCAATGACGTAAATCACTGGCTGTGGGACATCATAGACCACGACACGCGGTTCCTGCTGGCCTCTTATCTAACACCCAAGCGGGGGACCAAAGAAGCACAAGCCTTGATGGAATTGGCCGCCCAGCGTGCCGGTAAAGCCCCGAAGCGGGTCATAACTGATAAGCTAGCCGCGTACTTGGACGGTATAGAACTGGCCTTCGGCGCGGATACCAAGCACATTCAAAGCTCACCGTTTGCAGACAAAGACGATACCAACATCATAGAACGCTTTCAGGGCACGATAAAAGACCGCACGAAGGTAGTCAGAGGTTACAAGACCTTGCCGACAGCACGGCAAATCATTGACGGTTTTCTTGTTCATTACAACTTCTTCAAGCCTCATATCGGCCTTAAGGGAAAGACCCCCACCGAGGTTGCGGGAATCAAATTGCCCTACAAGAGCTGGACAGACTTTGTGAGGGCGGATAAGTGACCAAACTGAAATGCATAAGAACCTACTATGATGGAGACGGCTCGGTGCATACTTTTACTGACAGTGGTGGTGGCTCGTATACCTCTCCTTCTGGGCTGCATTCCAAGCTTATAAGAAACTCCGATAGCTCCTTCACCCTGTGGCACAAGGACGGCTCCAAATACAAATTCTCCCTCAGTGGTCAGCTTCAGCGTATAGTTGACAGGAACGGCAATACCCTGGTTTTTACCTATACCAGCGGGAATCTTACTAGGGTGGAAGATGATTCGGGGCTGGCGCTGACATTTGCCTATAGTAATGGCAAAATAGTCAGCGTCACCGACCCACTGGGCCGTCAGACCTCCTACGAGTATGATGGCAGTAACCTGTCTAAGGTAACCGATGCATTAAGTCAGTCCACTGTCTATTACTATAATGCCGACCACGTATTAAGGAGCGCCATCAACCGCTACGGCGGAATGCTCAACTTCCGCTATTCAGCCAATCAGGTAGTGGAAATCAGCAATTCCCTCTACAATCGCAGCACCGGACTGCCTTACAATGTGACTACGTTGTACTCTATAAGCTACGGACGCGGCGTCACTGTGGCAACGAACTCCAGCGGCCACCGCACCACCGTGCAGACCAACGACAGCGGCAACCCCATAAGTATCATCGATGCCCAGGGCGGCATTTCTTTGATGACCTGGGATGCCGCCATGAACAGGACTGGCTATTCCGATGCCAACGGGAAAACCTACACATATACCTATGATAGCTTAGGCAACAGGCTGTCTGAAGGCGACCCGCTGGACAGACGGGAGTACTGGACGTGGAACAACATTAATAGCAGCACCGCCTTTATCTCTCTGCTTACCCGCACCACCGATGCCCGGGGTTCTTCCACCATCTACACCTATGACGGCAAGGGCAACCTGGTCCGCACAACCGATGCCCTGAACAATACCTCATACGCCACCTACGATGCTTACGGCAACAGGGTAATCTATACCGACTTCAGAGGCAAGTCCACTACCTACACTTACGACACTCACGGTAACCGGCTCAGCCAGACCGACCCCCTGGGCAACACCACGACTTTTGCTTATGACGCTGTCGGGCGAACCGTTAGCGAGACGGAACCCGGCGGTCGTGTCACCACCTATGAGTATGATGCCAATGACCGCCTTCTGAAGCAAGGGAACGCCCTTGGTGGTGAGACCCGGTATTTCTACAACGAAGAGGGAAGCCTCATCAAGACCATAGACCCGGCGAACCGGGTAATCCAGTACAGCTACAACCTGGGCGGCTCGGTCATCAAGGTCACCGACGCCGCTGGACAAGTCGTCTCCCGCGTGTATGACACCAGTGGCAGCCTGCTACTCACCACCGATGCTAAAGGTGGGGTCACCGGTATGACCTATGACAGTCTGGGACGGGTCAAATCCATCACCGATGCCACTGGTAAGACCGAATCGTTTACCTACGACCGCGTGGGCAACCGGCTGAGTCAGACTGATCGGCGGGGCAACACCACGTCCTATGAGTATAACAGTGTGAACGTGCTCACGAAGGAGACGGATGCCCTGGGTAACCAGACCAGCTACCAGTACGATGCGGCGGGCAACCGCACCACCGTACTCGATGCCTCAGACAACCTCACCGTCTTTGATTATGACGCATTGAACAGGGTTACGAAGATGACCCGGGCGGATGTCATCCTCCTTAACGTTACCTATGACGCCAACAGCAATATAGCATCCGCAAAAGATGCACGGGGCAATACCACGAGCTACCAGTATGATGCGCTGAACCGGCGCACCCATGTCGTTGACCCGCTGGGTTACCAAACGGTAACTACCTACGACGCCGTGGGTAACAGGACCAGTGTTACCGACAGGCGGGGCAACGCCACCAATTATCAACATGATGCTATGGGCAGAGTGACTACCACCACGGATGCGGGGGGCAACGCCACTACCTTCATCTATAATGCGGTGGGGGACCTCATCACCAGGACCGATGCCGCGGGCACTATGACAATCTACGAGTACGATAGCCTGGGCAGGCGGACCAAGCAGACTGAAGCTACCAAAGATGCTCAGGGTAATCCCGTACCGAAGGCAGCTACGCTGTATAGCTATGACGCCCTGGGAAATCTCGTCTCACAGACAGATGCCAGCGGGAGCGCCATCACTTACGAGTATGACGCGTTAAACAGGTTGACCAGGGAGACCGATGCCCTGGGTAAGTACACTGCATATGAGTATGATGCTGCGGGGAACCAGACAAAGATAACCGATCCCAGCGGCAATGTCACCACCAATCAGTACGATGCCATGAACCGGTTGACCAAACAGATTGATGCGCTGGGCAATCAGACCACCTTTACCTATGATTCTCGCGGGAACCTCACCGGGTTTACCGATGCTCGGGAGAATACCACCGGTTACGAGTATGATGCCTTTAGCAGGCTCATAAAGATCACCTCGCCGCTCGGATATGAAACAAGGTATACCTACGATGCCGCGGGCAACGCTATTACCAGGACCGATGCCTCCGGCAATCTGACGGGCTATGTCTATGATGCCCTCAACCGGCGGACCCGTATCACCTACCCCGACGCAAGCACGGTGGACTATACATACGACGCTGAGAGCAATGTCACCCGCATCGCCAGCAGCGGCGGCGCAGGCGAGACCACTGACAACACCTATGATGCTCTCAACCGGATTCTCTCCACCACGGTCAACTACGGCTCGTTCCAGAAGACTATAGCCTACACCTATAATACCGCCGGTAAGCGGGCCACCATGACCGACCCCATGGGCGGCGTAACCAGCTACACCTACGACTACGCAGGCAGGCAGCTTAGCCTTACCGACCCGTCAGGCGACATCACCACCCTCGAGTACGATGCCTCCGGCAGGAAGACCAAAGAGGCTTATCCCAACGGCGTCGTCACCACTTATGCCTGGGATGCCGCTTACAGGCTGCTGAGCATGGCTACCAAGAAGACCGGCGGCGAGACCATCTCCAGCTTCACCTATACCTACGATAGCGCGGGCAACAGGCTCAGCATGACCGAAGGCAATGGCGATGTCACTGCCTATGTTTACGACGCCCTCTCACGGCTGATTCGCGTGACCGGCCCAGGCGGTACCGTAACCGACTACACGTATGACCCGGCGGGTAACCGGCTGACCGAAACCAAAGGTACCAACACCACTGCGTACACCTATGATGCCGATAACAGGATGCTTACCGCCGGTGCCACAACCTATGCCTACGATAACAATGGCAACATGGTGAAGAAAACCGAGGGCCAGAATGCGACCGCCTACCAGTACGATTACGAGAACCGGCTGACACGCGTCACCCTGCCTGATGCCAGCCAGGTAAGCTACGGGTATGCCCCCTACGGCGACCGGCTGACCCGGACCGATAGCGCGGGGACCGCCTTCTACTTCTACGATATCAGGGATGTGCTGGTCGAGATGGATGGTGCCGGGGCGCAGGTGGCACGCTATACCCATGGTCCTGGCATTGATGAGCCGGTGAAGGTGAGCCGGGGCGGAGTGTCTTCCTACTATCACTTTGATGGGCTGGGCAGTGTCACTGCACTCTCCAACAGTGCCCAGAACACTGTTGCCACCTATAGATACGATGCCTTCGGCGTTATCACCCAGCAGACAGGGAGCCTGACCAATCCCTACCGCTTTACCGGCAGGGAGTATGACCAGGCTACCGGCCTCTACTATCTCAGGGCGAGGTACTATGACCCCCGTGGCGGCAGGTTTGTATCAAAAGACCCGTGGGGCTCCACGCTGGACGAGCTCAACCAGTACCTCTACGCCCTGAACAACCCGGTCAACCGCGTTGACCTCTTTGGAGGGAAATCAGGATATATAAGGGCTGCTGGAAGGCGCTACCCACTGAACGATTATGACGAGGACTGCATTAGACGAGCCTTCGACGATTACCGTAACACTCTACAAGAGATTTATGAAGCGGGCGCCAGGATAGCAAAAGACCTCAATAACATGCTCAACCAGATGAGGAATCAGGCACAGGACGAGTTCAATAGAAGTGGGTGGAACACCGTAATTTCCGCTTTCATAGGAGCGGGGGTTGGTGCCCTGGTGACCGCGTTGACCGCAAACCCTGTGCTGGGAGCGGCTGCCGGTGTAGCAGCGGGCCTAGCCTACGACGCTGCCAGTGGAAGCGGGATATCCGCGACAGATATGGGTTGGGCTGCCGCTGATTTTTTGGCCGACGCCACCGATAATTTAAGCGATTCGGTAACCGTGGCTAACTTAATATCGGACGTCGTGGACCTGCAGGGTACCTACGAAGACCAGCTAGATGACATAAACGCGCTAGCGAGAAGCTTACAGTATAAAATAGAAAAGTTCCAAAAAGACCTATATCAGGCGGCAAAGGACAGCTTCCACGACTCCGTCGAAGCCAACTGCAAGAAGAGGAAAGAGCCGCCGGTGTCGCAAAACCCGCCCACCGGCCCGCTACCTCCAGACCCGCGTTTCCCGCCGGACACGTCCATTGTAGACCCCGGAGGGGGTCCTCCCACACCACCACCTCCTCCCTCCGGAGGCGACGGAGATGATACAACCAGTGGCACGAGCCGCAGAGACATCGGGGTCAAGACAAAGCCCTATATTGACCCTGATACAACGCAGGTGCCCATAGACGTTACCATCACCAACAGCGGGCTTCTTAGTGCGACCGGATTGACCCTCGGCATCAAGGTCTACTCCCATCCGTCGTCCAGGAAGGTCCTGCTCGTGGTTGGTGAATCCAGCGGGAACCATGTTTATTATCAGCAAGCCCTGGGCAGCCTCGGTGTCACCTATGATACGGTATTCGTAGATACGCAGTACACGCCCAGGTACGAAGATGGCGACGCCGGCACCAAAGACCTTAAGGACTATGACGTTGTCATCTGGGAGTCCGGCAGTGATACCGCCGGGACGCTTGAGGGCATCGCCCAGCCGGAACTTGAGACATACCTGGACAACGGCGGATGCCTTGCGGTATTCGGCAGCGGCATCATGTTCCAGTGGCAGGCAAATACCGGCACGCTGATGAGCGACTATATGTTCGCTGATGGCTATGGAAAGAAGTTCACCGGCGCCCTTGTAAACGGTGTGCCGGGAACCATCGGCGATGGCTTCTACTTCGAAATACCGCCCAGCAGTGATAACTACGGGATTAAGGGCGTCAAGGAGGGCGGGCGGGAGTTCTTCCTGTACCCAGGCGTAATCGCCGGCATCCAGGCGGATAGCGGGAAGTATATTACGGTCCTTTCCACCGTTACTGTTGATGCCTACAACCTGCCGCAGGCCGCTGACCGTGAGGCATTCATGGGAAGGGTGCTGGAGTTCCTTGACTGCCGGTACCGGCATCCCGTGCCACCACCAGTCTCGCCGACTATCCCGCCCCTTGACCCCGGGCAGAGTGCCACGGTAACAGTTACGGTTACGGTGCCGCCGGGCAAAAACACCGCGGTGCCCACATTCACCGGCGGCAATTTCAGCCCACCCGGCGGCAACGGCGGCCCTCCGCCATCTCCTCCCTGGGGACCTCCCTGGGCGCCTCCTTTCGACCCTGACGATCCGCCGCCGCCAGATGACAATCCCAACAATGACGCCTTCAAGATAACTATTTATGTTAAGCCCATACGGGTCGAGACTCCAATCATATGGCGTTTTGAAGAGCCCGGCTCTGGCAGGCCTCAGACGATGGGGTGGACTACACTTGACGGCTCGGTGAGGTCTCTTGCCCGGGTCAAGAGCCCCTCTTCGTACAACGCATACGCCATGGGTCGGGCTCTCGTTATCGGGACTGTTAATGCAGGCACTCCACTTCAGCAGGCAACCGCCCTATCCTGGTGGTTTGGTAACGATGGCACGGACCCCAGGACCAATGCGCAGTATATGTCGGGTTCTGGCTACGGCAACAACTGGGACGAGTTCCTGATGTTCCCTGATATAGTTATACCGGATAACTCCGACCCGTGGCTCAGCTTCGTCGCCAGGTACGATACCGAGCTGGACAAAGATATAGCCTATGCGGAGGTATACAACCCTTCGGCAGACCAGTGGCAGCCACTTGCCCAGTACTCCGGCAACTCGCAGGGATGGGTGGAGGGACTGGCTTATGAGATACCCGATGGTATACTCTCGCCCCTCAAGCTCAGGTTCCGTTTTGTCTCAGACGCGCAGAACTCCGACGAGGATGGGGGATACCCATCAGACGGTGCATTCTGGGTGGACAATACCAAGGTCTATGACAATATGACCGGCCAGGTATTTTACTACAACGTTGGCTCCGACGGCTCAGGCCCGGAGGTGGGCTTACCACCCTGGGGCGAAACCGCAACGGGAGTAGGGAACTACTGGCAGTTGCGCGAGCGCAATGGCTCCTGGCAGTGGGCAGCCTTTGACTCGCAAACGGGTGTGTGGCCCCAGAGCCTATTGGACCAGCTAATTATGCCCGTCACTGATACGACCTTGTATAACTCTCCCGGCTTATTCTACGACCTTGAAATGAATCTGCCTCCCGAAAGCGGTGATTCTCTGAAGATTGCGGTTTCCAGCGACGGCGGACAAACCTGGAGCTACATAAGAGAGCTTGGGGGAGCCTCGGGGGAGCAGTCGTATTCTCCCCTGGACTTGTCTGCCTACAAGTCGCAGAATTTCCGACTGATGTTTGAGGCGAATGGCGATGGCATCTCGCACACCTGGGGAGTCTATCTTGATAATATCACCATCAAGGAGTATGTTCCTCCTCAGCCTCCTATTGCTTTATTCACCTCTTCGCCAACTTCTACAGTGGTGAACCAGCAGGTCACCTACGATGCTTCGTCCTCGAGTGATGTTGACAGTAGTATCGTTTCCTATGACTGGGACTTCGGTGATGGTACGGTGGCTACTGGAATGAACGTAACTCATTCCTATTCCTCGCCCTGGTACTATCCGGTGACACTTACGGTAACTGATTCGAGCGGTCTTACCGACTTCGTGTCAATGGAAATCCCGGTGGCCTTGCCCCCGAATATCCAGCCTACTGTGGTAGCTGTTAATGCCCCGGACAATGTTACGGAGAACTCTGATTTCACAGTTACCGTTGACATACAGCAGGTGGACAATCTGGATGCAGCTAATTACAGCCTTACTTTTGATGAGTCCGTCCTCAGGTTGGATTCTGTGACCTCAGGGGTTATCGGCTCGACAATCGTGCCAGTTGACTTTTACAATAAGCTTGGCGTTGGCCAATACGTCATCGTCCAGAATATTCCAGGGCTTAGTGGGGTTACCGGCTCAGGTCACTTGGCCACGCTACGTTTCCGTGCTGTTGGCCCTCTCGGCACCAACAGCAGAATAGACCTGTCTGAAGGCATGCTTTCCAGTAATACTGCTACAGAAATACCGACAACCTGGATTGGCGATAGTGTGAGTATTTCCATACGTCCCGGAGACGCTAACGGTGATGGCATTCTAGATGCTCTTGACATCACGATGGTGGAAAGAGTCATAGCCCGCCTGGATGCACTAACACCCGGAGCGGATGCCAATCAGGATGGCAAAGTCAACGCGCTCGATATTACAAAAGTCGAAAGGATAATTGTCGGATTGGACTGAGCACACTAGACCGTAAAGGAAGACAGTGTGGTTGAATTCCTGTTCCGTGGCTAGTGGTGCGAGTGAAAGACTTTGTCAGGAGTATTAACTGCGCCGCGAGACAATTACCAATGCACAAACGACTATGACATGCCCAACGTACCTATCGCCATGTTCGGAATCGTAATGTGCCGCCAACGGGTCACCATCGAGTCAGCCGGCCATCTTCCCGGGTCTGCGTAAGCTGCCTGAATGGTCTTGAGGTAGTTCTGAAACTCGCTTGGTCTTATGAAGATGTCCACGTCTTCCTCGCTTGTCACAAACCGCTAAAAAGTGCAACCGAATGTAGGCTGCTAGGACGATGGTCAGGCACGAGAGGATTCATGTTGAACTGCCCGCTGTGTGGGTGTATGCTAATAGCGGGTGGGCACGGCTAAGCCACCAACACTGGCCAAGAGAGACACATCGAAAGATGTCCAGCCGAAGAAAACCCATATGGACTCCTCTTGCTGGATATGGTAATGGAACTCTTCGATACGGCACTCGTTCACTTTGGACTATATGGGCTGAAGCTCTGGCCGACTTCCGGCGTCTTGGGCACTACCCAGATTGTGGCAATTTCCGGGCACAGAGCATGGATAAACGACGCTGACAATGCTCAAGAAGGAGGATTGAAATGCTGAAACAGCGAGAACCGCTGGATATCCGTCAGTCCGTGTCGAGAACCATTCGTGAATTCGAGAAAAGAACTGGGCTGTATGTGGACAGAGACGCTGAAGAGTTCCTTGTGAGTGAAGCACTTAAGAAAGTCGACCTATTGCAAACGAAGGACGCGGGTGAAGTGAAGGAAGGCATGGCAGCTGCCCTCGAGCAGCTCCTTGGCGCTGCCAGTAGGACTTTAGCCAGCCCGCGCGACAGAATTGGCCAGCGGGCGGTGGAAACGGCTAAGCAAAACGTATGTCCAAAGCTGTCTTGGCCGTGGTCAGAGATTTTCTGTTAGGTGTGCTTTATGAATAGCAGCGGGCAATCAGACAAGGGCAATGGTAGCCAAGGGGTAAAGAGCATAGCAGATTTAGCAAAGTTACAGATAACTTTGGCAACGGGGACGATTGTGTTCAGCGGTACTTTCTTAAAGGACTTGGTGAAAGGGCCATTACCCGACAATTTGCGGAACCTCGTAATCATATCGTGGATACTGTTTGGCGCTGCGATCCTATTCGGGGTCCTCATACACGGGCGTTATATAACGCTGGTTTCGCGCTCAGATTATGATGTTGGGGATATTACGCTCGTAGTACTCGGCGTCCTGCAGCAGGTAAGCTTCTTCGCTGGAGTAACCTTTTTCGGCATTTTTGCCACCCTAGCAGTAAATTGACTGTTAGCATTCTGAGTTTTTGCTACCTGAATCGGGGCAACAAAATGCAGTATTGTATCATCACAAAAGTCCGTCGGGAGAAACCGAATGACAAATGCGATCAAGTTTGACGCAGTCTTTTTATGCACCCCCCAAATCGTGAGCTCATGGCTTTACTATCCCGCATGGCTATCCACCCCTGGAATCACGCCAAACTGCTTAGTCTTGGATTCCAACGATCTGGAACATTACCAGTCAGCGGCCAATTCGATCGATGCAACTCCTTACAGTGTTCTAACGTGGGACACGCTTGACACCTATGTTGCACATAGATTCATTAAGGCTGAGGTCTCATATTCATCATGCGTGCGATCGGATTTGTCAACAATGAGGCAGACTGCCGAAAGAATAACGAAATCTTTGGCTAAAGAGCAATTACAGTCAATCACATTGCACGGGTATGAAAGCTGGCTAAGATACGGGCTGGAGATTCGCAAGCAATGGAGAGGCAAGGAGACAATTTTCTTGCGAGCGATAGAAAACACCATTGCCGAGATGAACAAAGTCCGTGAGGGCAACCTTCCAGTCGATCCGGAACGTTTGGTAATGCGATACTTGCTGAAGCTGCTGGTAGCACTGTCGATTCGCAAGCATTATGCAGCAATAACCGGCATCCCTGAAACTCACCTGTTTATCTTCGACATTCCGGAGTACGGACCGGCCGTCGACTTACTAATCAAAAAGATGGGTGTACCCTCCTCGCTTTTTGCGATACCCAGCGTTTCTACGCAAGCCAATGGGCGGGTCATTGCTGAGATCCTAGGGATAGACGAGCCGAGCCTTCCTAATTGGGGTAACGACATTGATCTCCTGCACGAGGCAATTGACGAAGTTGGACAAATTCTCAAAAGCGGAGTAAACCAAGAATTCCTGTCGAAAGAGATAGACGCTAAGTTGCAGGAAGCGCACAGCAAATTGAAAAAGAAGAGAATAGTATACGATTTGGTCATAGGAAGCAACCTGCTCACCACTGCTGTAGAAGCGGCGAGGGGATTGTTTGGCTCATCGCCTGTTGACCTTGTCCTAGCAATGGGTTCGTTGGCGCCTTTGTATCTACTCATGACGACGCGTGAGAAGGTTCTAAGAGAAGAACTGACTGGATATTCTGCGTTCATAAGGTTCCTCGCGTCTAGAGAGTTTCTTTACCCGGTGGAAATGAAAGCTCGGAAAGCAAGAATCTGGAAAAGCCATCTATTTGGTATTGCCAGAAAACTACTTCCTAAAAGCTTGACCCAGCGGCATATCCAGGAGGAAATCTCAAGACAGATGATGGCTGCATGGCTCAACAAGCCCGTGTGGTACGACAATAGCGAATCACCGATACCTTGATTTGCCCGGATAATAGTGCCCCAAGTTACTCACCACTGGGACAAATTCCCTTTTGGTTTCGGGAGATCAAACCCAAATTGTGACAAAGCATGGGCTTCAACAAACCAATTTCAGGTTTCTCGTAGTCTGCGACTGCATGGTTGTTCATACGGTTATCATGGTTTCCTTGATTGAGACTGGACGTCCACTACTCGTTAGCATTTCTTCAAAGCCGACAATCTGAGTGAATGTGTAAGACAAGCCGTCAGTTACTTCACTTGTC
Source organism: Chloroflexota bacterium (assembly GCA_016210585.1). Lineage (GTDB taxonomy): Bacteria > Chloroflexota > Dehalococcoidia > Dehalococcoidales > JAFGLR01 > JACQTX01. Next base: position 21,565 of record JACQTX010000200.1, on the reverse strand, counting down.
AAAGACCAAGGCCCATGTAGATAAGAACTACATGGATGGCCGACCGGTCATAGTCTTGACACCAAGAACGGCGCAAGCTAGGTACCAGTCTTGCTTTGTATCTGACTCGCTGTGGCGACCCCGTCTCCGCCTCGGGCCTGCATTACCATCGCTCGTATAATCTCCCCGTGCCGTCGCATGAACGGGCTGGTTAGTCCCAAATGAAGACCAAGCACCCACATTCCCAGACCAAGGAGAATAGGGTATATGTAGCCTCCAAGATTGAGAAACCCGCTTACGACGAATGCTGTCGTGCCGATTAGGGCAAAGCCTATCAAGTAGACGAACTGGGTGAGCGCACTTACGATAGCCCGAAGAAACTGCGTCTCCATCTCCAAAGCTTTGAGGAATATCTCCTTCCCCGGACCACTTGGAGGTACTTCTGGGGGCTGCCGCTCCGCGATAACCAGATGAGTCCACCATGTGAGACCCACAACTGCAACATTTGCACCGAGTAAGACAACCTCCCACGCCGGAAACGGTGTCCCGGGCCGGAAATGGTAAGCCAGGTACTCTGCCGCAAGCCCAATGAGAAAAACGGCAAAGATTATTCCCAGTCCACCAAAATATGCCCACGGGCAATAGCCTCCCTCTTCAACTTGCGCTCGATGACGTTGGTCTTGACAGACGTGCCTGCGAGCAATTGAAGATAGCCACAAGAACATGAAAGCAGCAAAGGCCCCCCCAATGAGGCCTGCAGCAGTCACCCAAACAACGTAGGGACGTTCGCTCACCCGATAGTAGTCTGCTAGTGCAAAAACAACTGTCCATGCGGCAAAAGCCGCGCCTACTGAAGTTCCGCTGTTAGGTATTTTGACTGCATCCACCTTGTTTGGGTCTCTGCTCTTGGTCATGGCATCAACCTCCAACCTTGTTGGCCGGCCAAATATCGGGACTGGGCATTTACTTCGTTTACCGACTTCTTCTTTCGTAAGGTGGATTGTATCACCAACCTTCACACACTACAAGCCTACAAGGTCCTGCGTCGACAACGGAAGCTCCTCTACACGGGAGGTGCGGTCCCCCTATTTTGACTTCATCGCCCCGCCTCGGGGACGGTGACAATAGAGCTATTACTTTCTGGCCTATCTTTTACAGTCAGCAATTCCCTCTGAAGCTAAGTCGCTGACCTGTTAGCTTCAATTTCGCTCGCCAAAGGTCAAAATATGGTGGAACGATTTTGGTCTTAGCCCTTGACAAATGGTATCTAGGTGAGCGATGATATTGATGGAATGTTTATCCGCCAGTTCATTCGCCGCAACAAGGATGGGTCAGCCCGCATCTACCTGTACCTGTGCCGCAACTACATGTCCGGCGGTAAAGAGCGCCAGGAGCTGGTAGCCAAGCTGGGGCGGATGGATGTGCTGCAGGCGAGCGGCGCCGTTGACCGCCTTATCGCTTCGTTAGCCAGGTACTCGGAGAGGTGCTGGGTAGAAGTCGAGGGCCAGGGACGGCTGGAACACGGTCAGTGCTACGGGCCGGTGCTGGTGTTCCGCAGGTTGTGGGAGCATCTTGAGCTCAACAAGCAGCTAACCCGGTTGCAGGGCAAGACCGAGGTACAGTTCTCCCTGGACGAAGCAGCCTTCGCCATGGTCGTGCATCGCATCCTGGATCCCGGCAGCAAACGGCGGACTTACACCTGGATGCACAAGGCGGTGTACCGTCCGGAGTTCGAGGCGATCGAGCTACATCATCTGTACCGGGCTCTGGGCTACCTGGTGAAGGGCAAGGACAGCATTGAGCAGGCCCTCTTTGTCCGAGGCCGCGACCTGTTCTCGCTGGAGGTAGACCTGGTGCTCTTCGATACCACGCTGGTGCACTTTGAAGGGCGAGGACCGGAAGGCCTGGCCTGTCCGGGCCGCCCTGGGAACCACCCGGAGTGCGTCAAGGTGCTGGTGGGCTTAGTGATAACCGGGGATGGCTTCCCGGTGGCCCATCACGTCTTCCCGGGCAACACCGCTGACATCAACGCCTTCCGCGCTGCACTTGGTGACCTCAGGCGGCGCTTCCCGATAAGGAGGGTAGTCATCGTGGCCGACCGGGGCGTCGTCTCCGAAGAAGTCATAGAAGACCTGGAGAAGGAGCCTGATGATAACCAGGCTGGAAGCCAAGGCAAGGTCGACACGAAGATCGACTACATCCTGGGGATGCGGCTGCGCCAGAACAAGGAAGTACGGGACGTGGTACTGAGCCGGGCCGGCCGCTATCACAAGGTGGACGATAACGTGGAGGCCAAAGAGGTATGGGTAAACGGCCATCGCTATGTGGTATGCCACAACGCTGAGGCAGAGGAACGAGACCGGAAGCGGCGGGAGGAGATCATCGAGCGCGCTCGAGAAGACCTGAGCAAGAAGGGCGCCCAGGCTTTCATCATGCCCCGAGGGCTACGGCGCTTCGTCGAACTGAAAGGCGGGGAACTGGCGCTGAGGGAGGCGGTGATTCGCAAGGAGGCGCGCTACGATGGCAAGTGGGTAGTCAGAACTAACACTAACCTCCCTACCGACGAGGTGGCCCTGGACTACAAGAGCCTGTGGCAGATTGAGCGGGCCTTCCGCGAACTCAAGAGTGGCCTGGAGCTAAGGCCGGTCTATTTGAGACTGGAAGAGCATGTGAGAGGCCACATCTTGATATGTTGCCTCGCCCTGGTAATGGAGACGACCCTGCGGCGTCTGCTGGCTGAGACGGGGAGCCGTTCCAGCTACCAGGAAGTCCTGGATGACCTCGCCGGTGTCCAGGCCAATCGCTTCGAGTTTCACGGCAAGGCCTGGCTGTGGCGCACCGAGCTACCAGGCGTCGCCAACGACGCCTTCCGAGCTGTCGCACTCCGCCCGCCACTACGAATCCAGCCACTGACGTAGTCCCCACCTTAGCAAAGCCCTCGTACATTATGATGGAACGTCATTTTCCTTAGCTTCGGCCCAGCTTTGGCAAGTGTTAAAGACGGGCCTGTTTATTATTGATAGGTTGGGCGACAAATGTACACCTACCGAAATATCTCGCTGGTTCATAAGGGAACCCAATACAGTCTCTGAGTTGGTAAGTCGGATGGAAAAGAGGAAACTGGTCAGGCAAACCAGTGACCCGGAGCGGAAGAGGATAGTTATGGTCGAACTGATAGAGAAGGGGAAGGAGCGCCGTCAACAGGCTTTGAAACGAGAATCTATCCAAAAACGTCATGTCCACTCTTTCGGCAGAGGAGCGGCACCATCTTAGCGACTTTCTATCAAGGCTGCACGGTGAAGCTCTGCGAGAGTTTGGCAAGAGACAATCAGAGAAGCGGAGAGCCACTTTGAGTCCGAAACCCGTCCAGAGATTGACCCGCGGGTCGGTGTTGGAGAGCTAGACAGAGCGGTCTTCAAATCAGCAGACCACCCCCAACACGGATTGCACCAAGAAGATGGAATGTGACTGCCAGATTGGCCGTTCGTCTTGCTGTAAGACAGAGAGAAATGTACAATCATTTAGCCTAATGGGCTTTACCGAAAGTCGAAGGAGGTCATGAATTGGGAAGATTCCCTCAGTCGAAAAACGCAAGAGGCAGTCTAAAATGGACACAAGTTGTTGTAAACTTCTAACTGCAATTTGTTTTCCTACTGTTTGAAAGCCGAGCGAAAGAGGCAGGCTGGCTTGCAGACCTAGTCAAGCATAAGGTAACATCAGATAATGAAATGAACACAACAGACTTCCTTACCATATCGGCGGCCATCTGCCCCGAGCGCGACTGCCTTGTCTTTGAAGGCCAGCGCCAGTCTTTCCTGCGGACCAACGAGCGGGCCAACCGGCTGGCCAATGCCCTCGCCGGGCTGGGTATAGGCAAGAACGATATTGTGGCCATATTGCAGGTGAACTGCCCGCAGTATATCGAGGCCTACTTCGCTATTGCCAGGCTCGGTGCCATCATGGTGCCGCTGAATTTCCGGGCCAAACAAGAAGAGCTTGTCTATATGCTGGGTAACGCCGGGGCCAAAGCATTGCTTGTAGGCAGCCGGTATATCGAGACAATGCGAGCGATGTTACCCCGGCTTTCCGCGATCCAGCACATTATCGCGATAGATGACGGGCAGCCTGATATGCTGTGCTATGAAGAGCTTATTTGTTCGGGGGCTGCTGATGAGGTCTTTACTGATATAGGGGACGATGACGTCACTGTGCTCATGTATACGGCAGGGACGACCGGCCGTCCCAAAGGGGTCCCTCTCAGGCATAGCGGCTTTGTCTCCTACGTCCTGCAAAACGTTGACCCGGCCAGCCCGGAGATCGAGGAGAGGAACCTGCTCACCGTGCCGCTCTACCACGTGGCCGGGCTGCAGGCCATGCTGGCGGCGGTCTATGGCGGCCGCACCCTGGTGCTGATGAAGCAGTTTGAGACCACCGAGTGGCTGAAGACAGTGGAGCAGGAGCGGGTCAGCCGCGCCATGCTCGTGCCCACCATGCTGAAGTGGGTCATTGACCACCCCGATTTCTGCCGCTGCGACCTCAGCAGCCTGCGGGTGCTTACCTATGGTGCCGCTCCCATGCCCTTTGAGGTCATCAAGAAGGCCATTGCGGTGATGCCCCGGGTGAAGTTCATCAACGCCTTCGGCCAGACGGAGACCGCCTCTACCATCACCGCCCTCGGCCCGGAAGACCACGTCATTGAGGGCGGACCGGACGTGGTTGAGAAGAAGCTAAAGCGATTGGCTATGTCTATCGGCCGGCCCCTGCCGGATGTGGAGGTGAGGATTGTGGACGAGTCCGGCCAGGAGGTGCCTCAAGGCGAGACGGGCGAGATAGTAGCCCGAGGGCCGCGGGTGATGAGTGGTTACTGGCGGGATGAGCAGAAGACAGCCCAGGTGATAGATGCCGAAGGCTGGCTGCATACCCGTGACATGGGCTGGGTGGATGATGAAGGCTACATTTATCTGGCGGGACGCAAGGATGATATGATAATCCGTGGCGGTGAAAACATCTCGCCGGAAGAGGTCGAGGACGTGGTCTGTGCCCATCCCAAGATAGAAGAGGCGGCGGTAGTCGGCGTGCCCGACCCTGAGTGGGGCCAGCAACCCGTTGCCTTCGTTATATTGAAGAAGGGGGAGACAGCAACCACCGAGGAGATTATCGAGAGCTGCCGGGCCAGGCTGAGCTTCAAGCGACCCAGGGATGTTGTCTTTGTGGAATCATTGCCCCGTAACCCCATGGGCAAAGTGCTGAAGAAGCAGTTGCGTGAGCAGTACGTCCAGATGTCACGGTAGGAACAGGAGGGGAGATGGCGAATCAGGTTGGCAAGAGGTACGTGTGCAAGAAGTGCGGCTCAGAATTCATCGTCACCCGTGGCGGCAACGGGACGATACACTGCTGCGGGCAGCCCATGGAGCTAAAGAAAGCCTAGACGGGGAGATACGCCATGAGCCAGTTGGGGAAGAGATATCGCTGCGAGGTCTGCGGGACGGAAGCCCTCTGTACCAGGGCGGGTGAGGGTATGCCAAGCTGCTGTGACAGGCCGATGGTCATCCAGGAGCCCAAGCCACTACCATCCTCGGACTGAGAATGGTGTTGGGGAGAAGGGCATGCGTCAGCGTATGACCTGTGAAGTGCCACTGGCTATGCTAGTGGGTATCTAAAGGGAGGCGTTCTTCTTGTCAACCTCAAGGAGGGTGGTGCTCTGCCAGTGGTCGCCGTCTTCTCGCTGCAGCCTGATATTGTAAGAGCACCGGTCGCCACGGTAGTGAATGGTAGCCCATTCCAGAGGTGTGTTGTTGTCATCGAAGATGAGGTGTTCCACTTTTAGCAGAGGCTCGCCGACCCGAGTGTTCAGCACAGACGCCAGATAGGTATCAGCAATTTCGGCGCCGATACTTTGCTCCGCCTGTGCTACTCTTATGGCCAGGTCTTCCTCAATGATTGCCAGCAGTGTCTTTCGGGTGAGGTCAGCCGTATTGATTTTGTTGCCGATATCTGGTGTTAGGTAGTTGACCACATAGGAAAAAGGCATTCCCGCTACTGCCCACATCTTCTCGATGCGCAATACCCGGCTATCCTCCGCTAGCCCCAGGGCATCCGCGATTTTCTTCGCGGCCCTCGCCCAGGCGGTGCCAATCAATTTGGGCTGGCTGTCCTCACCCATTGGTATAGGGTCTTCCATAAGGACATGAAAACTGCCGGTCTGAAACGGCATTGGCCTGGCCAGGACAAAGGTGCCCTTGCCTTTGCGGCGGACAATCAGGCCGCGCATGGCGAGGGCTGCCAGTGCCTGCCGCACGGTGATACGGCTGACGCCGTACTCCTGGGCTAAGGCGCCCTCGCTCGGCATGGGTCGCTCCGGGTCGAAGTCACCCATAGCGATCTTCCGGCGTAGGAGCGTCTCAAGCTGGTAGTAGAGAGGTATCGCCGTGTTCTTGAAGATTGGTGGTATATCGCGTTCAGCCATCTCTTAATGTATTAACACCTAACACATTCCATTGCAATATACAGTCTAGTGGCGGCATTGTCAAAGCAGAGGGCCGTTTGCACCTACTCCAGCACAAGGTTGAAGCTGACGGTAGCCGTGCCGCCTGTCTCTGTGCTCTTGCCGGTGGTTATGGATGTAAGGGTGGCAGTGGTAAACTGGGGGCTGTTCCTCAATGCCCGGACGTAGGCAAAGACGCTGGCTGGCTCGCTGGCGCTGCCCGCAATGTTCCAGGCGCCGGCGGATCTGCTGATGGTCTTCAGGCTAGCATCATCCGGCAGCAGGCGTAGAATCTCATTCAGGTCGCCCAGCAGGTCCTCACGTGCCGTCTTGAGTTCTTCCAGTGTGTTTTCATAGGCGCCCGCCATGGCCTTGACCTGGTTAAGCTGGGGGCTGGTAGCTTTGAGTTGGGCCTGGACTTGGTCAAGCTGCTTTTTCACGTCGGCGGTAGCCTTGTTCTCCTGAGCAACATTGCGCTCGGCAGCAGCTATCTGGGTGCGGACGGTGTTGGCGTTGGCACCAGTGCTCTGCGCCATGAGGCCCAGGTAGCCAATAACGACGAGGCCAATGACGCCGCCCACCGGTAGTGCCACCCGGGCGAGGCGTAAGCGCTCCGGGGTATAGACCTGGGGCAAGGCATTGAAGTTGACCTGAGACAAAATGGTGCCCGCCTGCTCCGGTGATAGCGGCTTCAGGGCTAGGCCGATATTGACCATGAACTGGCTGGGGTCGAACCCTTCTAGGGCCTGCATCGGCGAGGGCAGGATGGAGACTGGATTGCCCAGGCTGCCCACCAGGTGCGGCCAGTACTCTGTGGCATCGGCCAGGTCACCACTCACAAAAACTGGCACCGTCGCATCCAGTGGACTCTCCGTGTGGCTGGAGTTATAGAAGGTCACTGTTCTTTCCAGTTCTTCTGTGATAGTGGGTAGCTTCTCGATAAGGGATTGGGCCTCACTGGGCAGAGGCAGGCTGCGGATAACCTCAGGGATATTGTCCACCATGACGACAATATCGAAGCTGGTCCGGCGGACATCAATGATGACCGCTCTAGGTTCACCTGCGGGACGGGCTATGGCCAGCGGGGCCAGGTCCATTAGATAGGGCTGCAAGCCGGCGGCCCGCAGCGTCCTCACCAGGACATCGGTGGCATGGCGGGGGAAGACGGCCAGAAAGTAACGTTTTTCCAGCTTGCTCACCGGGAGGGCTTGGTAAGAGAGGTAGGCTTCGTCAAGGGAGATAGGCACCACCCGCTCCGCTTCCCGCCGGACGGCCTCCGGTAGCAAGGCATCAGGCAGCTCCGGCAGCGTAATCAACCGGTAGAGAGCATTAAGCTCATTCAGCCCAATGATAATGCGGGCCGTCTTGAGGCCCAGCAGGGATGTGACCTCCTTCAGCCGGGCCGCTACCCGCTCCTCATCAGCCACGAGGCCACCGGTGACCAGGCCTGGCGCCAGGGGCGCCCTCACCCACTTGAGGACGTGCCGGCCATCGGTCACCACCAGCTTGATGGCACTATCTTCAATAAATAACGTTACCGCACGTCTAGCCATAAGACCTTATCAATAACCAGTAATCAAAGATACAAACACCAAACAAATTTCAAATTTCAATAACCAATTATCAAAACAAGAAGAGGTTATTGTTTCTCTATTGCCGCCCGTATATGGTCAGGGAGAGGTTCACTGCTGATGGTGCCCCGGCGGATGCCGCCTCTGGGGCAGTCACACCGAGGTTTTCAATCGCCGCGGTCGAGAACGCCTCATCAGAAGCGATGTCCAACAGGAAATCAAATATATCGGGCATGGTGCCACTCACCCCGAAAGAGAGCTTCACGGCAGAGTAGGTAATCTCATCTATGATGGTCTCTGTCGGTTTGCTTATGGTCAAGCCACTAATCTCCAGGTCATGCTCCTGGGATAGAATGAAGAGCAGTTCCATATAGTCCGTATTGTCAATGGTACCGGGGAACCTTATAGCGGACTGGGAGAGCTCGGCGTTGGCTTGTTCCAGCGAGGCCAGGGTCTTTTCCAGCTCTTCTTGAGATTGGGCTATCTGGGTCTCAATGGTCTTGCGGCTGTTGATGGCCTTAAGGAAATTGGCCTGGGCAGCGGACATGCCGGACTGCGCTTCACCGTAGGCGCGGGCCTGCCGCGAGTAGAGCATATAGACGGCCCCCAGGAGGAGGACGGCAACTACGATGCCGAGCAGCGTGATTGCTCTCCGGCCAAGCTTCATCTGCTACTCCTAATGGCTCTCCAGCACATCCCACACTTCAATCCAGACGATATAAGGCGCCGAGCTCCCGTCCCGCATTGTCGCCGCCATCACCCGGGTGACCGTGCTCCCGTTTCTGCTGGTAGTGGCGTAGATATCGTAATCGCTGGTGTCACCGGTGGTGATAGTTGTGGTACCTATCACGATATTTATGCTGACATCGAGGCCATTCACCTGCTGGGGCAAGGACAGGGTTACACCTGCAGGCGGGACGAAAAGGCCAGCCCTCAGCTTATAGAGACCATACTCCACGCCGCTGTCAGCGGCGTAGAAGCCGTCCAGCCTGGCCTCATTGGCATTCACCGTCCGGATAATGGTGGTGGCATAGTTCAGGACTGGTACTAAGAGCAGAGACCCCAGCACCATGATGAACATAACGCTGATGAGGGCCTGACCCTTCTGACCGGACAGCGGACCTTTTGTCCCCAGCATACTTACCATAAGTGTAGATTATACTCCTATCTGTTGTAAAGTAAAAGGGGGGACGTTTTCACTCAAAAGGGTGGTATGTCAATAGCAAGCATATCGCATATGCCCCCTATATTGGCATCAGGCGCCAGGGCTTGGCCTGGTTTCCTGACTTGACAAGGGCAAAGTCTAAGTAGTATAAGTTGGTTGATTTATCGTCAAGGATAGCGTTGTTTAAGGAGGCAAGTGATGGCTTCAGTACTGGTTACCGGTGGGTCGGGCGTTATTGGCTCCTGGGTCACCCGTGCCCTCGTGGACAGAGGCATGCGGGTGGTCATCTACAGCCGGCACCCCAACCCCACGCTCCTCAAAGATATTCTCAACAAAGTTGACTGCATTGAAGGCGATGTCCTGGACCTGCCCCGGATATTGAACGTTATCAAGCAGCATGGTGTGGAGCGGATTATCCACATGTCCGCCTCCCTGCCGAAAGCCCTGGACGCTAACCCCTACATGGTCTATCACGTCAATGTTGATGGCACCATGAATATCCTGGAAGCGGCGCGGCTGATGAATATCAGGCGGGTGGTCTATACTAGCACCAAGGGCGTCCTGGCGCCCGCTTCCGGCGAATACGCCTATCCCACCTATAAGCCCGTTGATGAGGACTATCCTAAAGCCCCTAATAGCATCTACGGGGCCACCAAGTTCTTCTGCGAGAACATGGTGGAAAGCTACAACCGCCTCTTCGGGCTGGATGTAGTGGTCCTGCGGTTTGGCATGGTGTATGGCCCGGAGAAACAGACCAGGCACGGCGAGCTGGGCATCCACAGCAAAATCATCGAAAGCGCCATGCTTGGCCAGCCCCTCAAGATTCCCCAGGGCCGGGATGAAAGGGAAGATATTGTCTATACGCGGGACATCGCCCAGGGGATTGTGCTGGCCTGCTTCGCCGAGAATCTGAAGCACCGCGTCTTCCACATCGGCACCGGCAAGGGCATAAGCTATGGAGAAATCGCTGAGACCGTTAATAGGTTCTTCGGCAAGCAGCTTATCGAAGTAGGTCCTGGCCTGAACCCGATGATTGCACCCTGGGTCGCCGGGTTTTACTTTGTGATGAACATTGACCGTGCCCGCCAGGAGCTGGGCTACAAACCACAGTATGACTATGCTGCCGCCGTTCAGGACTACGTGGCTATGCTGAAGCTTCTGGACATCAAGCCGCAGGTGCTCTGCTAGCTGTCAGTAATCGGCGCGCCAGCTATCAGCATTGTTACGAAAATACCCTTTTCCATTCCGGCGAAAGCCGGAATCTAGTCAGTATCGTCTGGATACCGACTGGAGTTTACCCCGTACTCCGATACGGGGTCGGTATGGTTACATTGTGTATTTTCATGCTTCGTGGTGCTGTCTGTAAAGCGGGCATGGGAGATTACTTACCTTTTACAGTAGCCGTGCGCCTTTGCCACGTTTGCAATTTTGTAGGTGGTTATCTACAATGAATACTGTATGGACTACATGGCGCAGGCGTTGTCATTAGCCAGGCTGGCCCTGGGACAGGTCAGTCCCAACCCGGCGGTAGGCGCTGTGGTGGTCAAGGATGATACCATAGTTGGTCAGGGCTACACCCGGCCGCCCGGTGACGCCCACGCTGAGGTGGTGGCGCTCCGGCAGGCCGGTGAGGCGGCGCGGGGGGCTGCCCTTTACGTGACATTGGAGCCATGCTGCCACTTTGGCCGGACGCCGCCCTGCAGCCGGGCTATCATCACGGCGGGCATTGGTGAGGTGCACTTCGCCATGACCGACCCCAATCCAGTGGTCGCCGGGGGTGGCCAGCGCGAGCTGCAAACGCAGGGTATCCGCACCTATACCGGCGAGCACGAATCTGAAGCCAGGCAGCTTAACGAGGCCTACATCAAACATATCACCACCCGTATGCCTTTCGTAACGGTCAAGTTTGCCGCCAGTCTGGACGGGAAAATCGCCACCAGGAGCGGTGACTCCCGGTGGATCAGCGGTGTTGAATCGCGCCGGTATGCCCACCACCTCCGCTACGTGAGCGATGCTGTTATGGTGGGGGCCAATACTGTCCTGAGTGACGACCCTCAGCTTACTGTCCGCTGCTGTGGCGGCAAAGGCGGCACCGTGAAGAAGCAACCACTCCGGGTAATTGTGGACGGCAAGGGTCGCACCCCGGTCACGGCGCGGGTCTTTCAGCAGCCAGGCAAGACGTTGCTCGTGCTCGGCCGGCCAGCCACACCTGAAGAGAGGTCCGCTTTCAACGCGGCTAGTGCGGAGTTGCTGGAGTTGCCCCTGGGTGAGGGGCAGGTTGACCTGAAGGAGCTATTCCGCGTCCTGGGCAGCCGGGGGATAACCAGCGTGCTCGTTGAGGGCGGCGGCACGCTGCTCGGCTCGCTCTTTGATGCCGCCCTGGTGGACAAGGTGGTTGCCTTCATCGCCCCGGTTATCATCGGGGGTGAGAAAGCGGTGACGGCAGTAGCCGGTGACGGGGCAGCCAAGATAGCTGATTCTATTCAGCTAAAGAATATGCGCGTGGAGCAGATGGGCCAGGACGTAGTCGTCAGCGGCTACGTTGGGGAACAGATATGTTTACCGGCATAGTGGAAGAGGTCGGCAGGGTAAGCTCGCTAGAGTCCGGCCATCTCATAGTAGCGGCCCGGAAGGTCACGCAGGGCATGTCTCTGGGAGATAGCATTGCTGTCAACGGGGTGTGCCTCACCGTCACCAGGTTTGATACCGGCTCCTTTACCGTTGACGTCATGCCGGAGACGCTGCGGCGGAGCAACCTTGGCCGGCTTTCAGCAGGATCCGGTGTTAACTTGGAGAGACCACTAGCCTTGGGCGGGCGCCTGGGTGGCCACCTGGTACAAGGACATGTGGACGGCACCGGCTATGTAATCTCCCTGGCGCCGGCAAAAGGGGCGGTGCTGGTCAGCTTCGGGGCGCCGGCTGAAATCATGCGCTACATAGTGGAAAAGGGCTTCATAGCCGTTGACGGCGTCAGTCTGACTGTAACGGACAGAGACCCACATTCGTTTGCAGTTTCCATCGTTGACTATACCTGGCACAATACTAACCTGGGCCGGCGGCGTGCCGGTGAACCGGTCAACCTGGAGATAGACATAATTGCCAAATATGTGGAGCAGCTCCAGCAGGCAAAAGGCACAGGAATAACGGATGCATTTCTCCAGGAGCATGGCTTCCTGGTAAGCTAAACGAGGTATTTACTATGGCAATAGCGAGTATTCCAGACGCAATCGCTGATATTGAGGCTGGCAAGTTCGTCATCATTATTGACGATGAGGACCGGGAGAATGAAGGTGACCTGGTCCTGGCGGCGGAAAAGGTCAGCACCGAAGCTGTCAACTTCATGACCCTGTATGCCAGGGGACTGATTTGCCTGCCCATCGCGGGGAAACGGCTGGACGAGCTGCAGATTCCTCTCATGGTCGGGGATAATACATCCAAACACGGCACGGCCTTCACCGTATCCATCGAGGCCAAGCACAAGGTGGGCACGGGTATCTCAGCGGCTGACCGTGCGGAAACCGTCCGGACGATAGTCAACCCGGCCACCAAGCCTGATGACCTGGTGCGGCCGGGCCATATGTTCCCGCTGCGGGCCAGGGATGGCGGCGTCCTGGTGCGCGCCGGGCATACCGAGGCATCCGTTGACCTGGCCCGGTTGGCCGGATTTTATCCGGCAGCGGTCATCTGCGAGATTCTGAACGCAGATGGCTCCATGGCCCGTTTGCCCCAGCTCGAGGTGGTGGCCCAGAAGTTTGGCATAAAGATTGTGACTATTGCGGACCTGATTGCCTACCGGCGCCGACATGAAAAGCTGGTGCACCGGGTGGCGGAAGCCAGGCTACCCACGACCTACGGCGAGTTCACCGCCTTTGCCTACAAGAGCGATACTGACCCTGACGAGCAGTTGGCGATGGCGATGGGCGATATTTCTACGGACGAACCGGTGCTCGTGCGCGTCCACAGCGAGTGCCTGACGGGGGACGTTTTTGGCAGCCTGCGCTGCGATTGTGGTGAGCAGGTTGACCTGGCCCTGCAGAGCATCGCCCGTGAGGGCCGCGGCGTCTTGCTTTACATGCGGCAGGAGGGGCGGGGCATCGGCTTCCACAATAAGATACGTGCCTATGCCCTCCAGGACAAAGGGCTGGACACTGTAGAAGCCAACCTGCACCTGGGCTTTGCTCCGGACCTGCGAGACTACGGCATCGGCGCCCAAATCCTGGCTGACCTCGGCCTGCACAAGATTAAGCTGCTCACTAACAACCCCAAGAAGGTTATTGGACTGGAAGGCTATGGCCTGAAGGTGGTGGAGACCATACCCATCATCGCCGCGCCCAACCCTCATAACCGCCGCTACCTGGAGACCAAGCAGAAGAAGCTGGGACACCTCCTGAAAATCGCTGATACTACTGACACGAGTCAGTGATAAGGACCTGTAACACTTCCAGGTGCTGGGTTGCCGTTGCTGCTACTGGGGTGTGGAGATACACGATTTCACCATAGCGACGAAAGTAGGTATCCAGACAATTGATCCCCTGCCTGGATTCCCGCTTTCGCCGGAATGGGAGTAATGTGTTTTTGTAACGATGGCATGGAGCGCTACCAAATAGCCTCAAAAGGAGAAGACAATGGCCAGATTGTTCGAAGGCATGCTGCTGGGCAAGGGGCTGAAGTTCGGGGTGGTGGTCTCCCGCTTCAATGAGTTCATCAGCAAGAAGCTGCTGGAAGGGGCGCAGGACGCCTTGCTGCGCCACGGCGTCAACCAGGAGGACATAGAGGTAGCCTGGGTGCCTGGCTCCTTTGAGATTCCCCTGATTGCCAAAAAGCTGGCCCAGACCAAACGCTATGACGCGGTTATCTGCCTCGGTGCCGTCATTCGCGGGGGGACACCGCATTTTGAGTATATCGCCGCGGAAGTCACCAAGGGCATCGCCCAGGTGAACCTGGAGACCGGGCTGCCAGTCATCTACGGCGTCATCACCACGGATAACCTGGAGCAGGCGATTGAGCGAGCGGGGACCAAAGAGGGGAACAAGGGCTTTGCGGCTGCGGTCAGCGCCATCGAAATGGCCAACATCATCAGGAGCATCGGCTAGTTTCGGCCAGCCTTAAAACACCTTAAAGACGGAGTCCCCTGGCCTCACCCTGTCCGCGACTTTAATGCCAACCTCATCACCGGGATTGGCCTGCTGGACATTGGCATTATGTATTTGCATCGAGGTAATTGCCATCTCCAGGTCAGTGGTATGACCTTTGATGCGGATACTATCGCCCACCTTCAGCGTCCCCGTCATCTTGATACCAGCCACAACCGGTCGGGAAAAGAAGTCGGACACCTTGCCAACTAGCTCCTCGGGCATATGCTTACCCTCCTTCTGCTCTGGCAGGTCTATCTCTGGTAAGGACAGTATAGCCGTCCGCAATCAGCAAATCAATAGACGGCAACGGGATAGCCGGGTGTCCTCAAGCTGCTGGTGCCCGGCAAAGCTCCACAGCCCGGCGATAGACCTCGATGGGCACCGCACACTCGAAGCGGATACCGTTCTCGAAAATGGCGGTGGGAATACTCGTAATGTGCAGCGTATTACGCGCCTCGTCAAACTCGGCCCAGATTACCCTTTTCTGTCTGCCACTATTGAACTCAGTGACAAACTTGTCCACATCTAGCTGGACTTCTCGGGCGAGAGAAAAAAGGACCGGCGTCTGGCTGATATCCTGGTTCTGCTCGAAGTAGGCCTGGAACAGGGCTAGCTGGTAGCGCTCGAAGGCTTGGGTGCCCTGTAGCTGGGCACACTTGGCCGCTTCCAGTGCCGGTATACTGCTAGCCGGCGGGGGCAGTGACTCCGGCCACTGTTTGAAGGGGATACCCTCTTCTTCTGCCTCTGCCGCAGCCATCCCGTGGTTCAGCTTACCAGGCGATAGCGTTGGTATCCCGTAGGGACGGAGGGGGAAGTTCTTCCAAGTGAGTTCCAGTCGCGCGCCACACTCCGCTTTCAGCCGGTGCAAACGCACCAGGGCTACATAGCACCACGGGCACAGGTAATCAGAGAATACCGTAACCCGTATGCCATGCCTTTCCGCTTCTTCTGCCATCACAATCTACGGCCTCTCCAGAACTTCCCACTGATACTACTCGCTTGGCCCCAGGGCCGCGGTCGTTGCTCCTGCCGCCGGAAGAAATAGCCGGCAACAAGCCCAAAGATGAGGCCGCCCAGGTGGGCTTGCCAGGCAATACCCGGCAAGAAGGACATCAGTAAAAAGCCGCCTATCACCGCTATCCAGAGCGGCACTGGCACAGGGATGGGGAATATGAAGACGCTCAGTTTGGGTCTCATTACCGCCAGCGCCCCGCCGAGCGCAAAGAGCGCCCCGGAAGCACCGACTACCGTGGCAAGGGGGTGGCTCAAGAGTAAGAAGAGGATATTACCCAATAGACCGCCACCAAAGTAAACGATCAAGAACTTTACATTGCCCACCAGACCAAGCAGCGCCGAGCCGAAGAAATAGAGGGTCAGCATGTTGACAAAGATATGCCAGATACCGCCGTGCATGAAAATACTCGTCACTATCGTCCACGGACGGGCACCAAGAGTGACCTCTCGCAGACCAAAAAGGGCGACACCCCTGCCAGGGGGCAGAATAATGTCAATAAGGAAGAAAAAGACCGTGATGCCAATCAGTCCCCAGATAACGTTGTAGCTAGGACGATAGTAGCGATTTCCCATCAGACCACTCTCATTCTAATCATAGCGGGTGACGTCCAACAAAGCAATGCCAGGGCCGCCAGTAAACAAAAAAAGTGGAGAGCACTAAAAGTGCTCTCCACGCCAAGTCTTGTTTCTCGACTTAGGCTCACTTGCGGTCATCACGACCGCACTGGGCGTCCTTATTATGGGACTCTACCCCAGTTTCTCACTCGAGCCAGGTCGAGTTTGAGGTGCCCTGCCTCTGCAGGGCATCAACTGTCAACCTGGAATACTCTCCATACTACGTGTAGCCTCATCGACACCTCCGTAGCACTTTTTTTCAGGTCCCCGGGTCGACCTTCAGTTTCTAGTAAACCACAACCAGTTTTTTTTGTCAAGGTCGTGAATTGCGTGGTTATTTACGACTGAAAATTGCTCAGAAAATAGCTACCTTTTTGTCATTCCAGCGAAAGCTGGAATCCAGAGGGGCGGGATAGGCCAGCCTGGATTCTGGCTCCTGGCCTGTCGCCAGGACAGGCTTCGCCAGAGTGACAGTGTCGAACGCGTAATTTTTCATACTTAATGGTGCCCCCTAACAAGGGGCATGGAAGATTGGACAGTTACCACTTCAAAAGTGAGCTGGGACATTGCCTTCCTCGGGAAAAGGAGGAATGTATGGGCCAGGTCCACAAGAGATTCACTGTAGAGCAAGTAAAGGTTTTGCTGCAGGATATTGCCAGGGGATATTGGGTAAGCCGACTACTAACAACGTGGCAATCTCACTGCCTTCCATCCTCCAGCCGAAGGATGTAAGGGTCTCGCAGCGACACCATCCGGAGATCAGGCGCCGGGCAGCGCACAGACCAGAGGCAAATCCTTCATGGTGGTCAGACCGGGTGGTGCTGCCAGCACCCTGGGCACGGCGTTGACAATCATGGCGGCAGTAGCTATATCCCCGTGTGTGCCACCTTTGATAACCACCTCCATGTTGGGCACACCGGTGATATACACCGCATCGTAAGACTCCCTGGCACCGATATAAGCCTGGAAATCGAGGTTTATCATCTCTTCGCCTTTTCGCCAGCCGTGTCCCACTTGTTTTACGCCCGCGGCCTGTCCCGGCCGGACCGTGATATAGCTGCTGCGGACCTCTTCGGCAGCGATTACCGGCTCTATTGTCTCAGTGATGTCATCAAGTGTCCAGCCCAGGCCGGCGGCAATCATGGCGATGGACTCGGCCAGGCCAACATGCCGCAGCGTGCCTTCAGCCACCAGCTTATTGAACTCCTCGATTGTCCGCCCGGCACCTATCTTCTTCTGAAAGGGGAGCCGCCGTGGCGAGGCGTCCTGAATGCGGACGACCTTGACGTGCCGCACATCCTGGCATACGGCGGTCATGGCCAAGGGCCAGGTATCCATCAGAAAGCCGGGGTTAACACCTGTCCCCAGTATGGCCACTTTGTTTTCTTTGGCCAGCCTGTCAATCCGTGCCGCCAGCTCCGGGTGTTTTCGGAAGGGATAAGAGAGCTCTTCCGTGCTGGAGACAACACTGGCGCCAGCCCGTGCAATCTGCTCCAGCTGGGGATAAATGGTGGGCAGGCTGGAGCCGGTGGCGTGCAGAACAATGTCCGGTTTGGTCTCTTTCAAGACCGCATCAGCATTGGGCGAAATTTTCACGCCAATGTCCCTGTGTAAAGCGGCCACCTCCCCCAGATCACGTCCAACATTTACCAGGTCAATAGCCCCTACGATTTCAAAGCCCGGCTTACGTGCCGCCAGCCGGACAATACTACAACCAATAGGGCCGCAGCCAAACTGCACCACCCTAATTTTCCTGGCCATCAGGCCTCCTTGAAGTATTTGTGATTCCATTTGACTAGCCGTTGCCAGTATAGGGGAATTCAGAAGTCAGGTCAATGGCACCTATTCGGATTTGGGTGCAAAACGTCCTTCCGCGGAAGGACTTCGCCTCCCGACTCATCCTTCCGAAGGCTCTTCGGGAAGGTCTCGCGAGGACAGTTGGGTGAGTCCCGAAACCTATTACTGGCACCCGTAAGGTGACTGATTTGAATACCAATCCACGGTTTACGGTCCGGGTAGTGTCGTTGACGGGTGGCGGGCAGGCCGATATACTAGAGGACAGCTATTCCGAATTGAAGGAGGTCTGCTGGCAATCCGGGACACGTACCGGTCAATTACAGCCGTTTCTTTTTGCCCAAAGCCGGATTGCGTCTAAAACAATATGCTAAGAGATAGGCGTGCTGAGTTTGAGCCGGTTTTCTACCCCAAATCCATCGCCGTGGTGGGTTCTTTCACCACCTTCGCCAAGGGCGGCTACCGCTTCCTGCGTAACCTCTTAAACGCGGGCTTTCGCGGCCAGCTTTATGCCGTCAGTGCCAGTGAGGATGAGGCCTTCGGCATGAGGTGCTACCACTCGATAACGGAAATACCCGGCCCGGTAGACTACGTCACCGTATCAGTGCCGGCCCGCTCGGTGCTCGCCCTGCTGGACGAGTGCGCCGCCAAGGGCGTCAGGGCCGTCCAGTTCTTCACGGCGGGCTTCAGCGAGTCCGGCAAAGAGGAAGGCCGTTTGCTTGAGGCAGAGATGGTCAAAAAAGCCCGCGCCGGCAACTTCCATATCATCGGGCCGAACTGTATCGGCGTCTATACCCCGTCAATAAGACTGACGTGCGGGCCATCGGCCTTCATGGGCGAGACGGGCGACATATCGGTGGCGTCACAGAGCGGGGGACACGTGGGCCAGATTATCAAGGGGTGTATCGCCCGCAACCTCGGTATCAGCAAGGCGGTCAGCTTCGGCAATGGCATTGACCTGGACAGTCCTGACTACCTTGAGTTCTACGGCCTTGATACGGAGACAAAAGCCATCGGTGCTTACCTGGAGGGTGTGCGGGACGGGCGCCGCTTCTGGAATGTCCTGCGTGAGGTTGCCGCTATCAAGCCGGTAGTCATTCTGAAGGGTGGCAAGACCGTTGCCGGTGCCCGCGCCGCCTCTTCTCACACCGGGTCCATGGCGGCTGCCCATGCCGTCTGGAGCACCGCCCTGAAACAGGCGGGCGCCTTGCAGGTGGACAACATCAATGACATGGTGGATATCCTGATGACGCTGAGGCGGGTGCCGCCCTGCCCGCGGGGCAACGTGGCCATCGTCTCCGGGCTGGCGGCAGGTGGCGGCGGCGATAGCGTCGCCGCCGCCGATATATGCCTGGAGTCCGGCCTCACCATCCCGCCTTTCAGTGCCGAGGTCAAGGAGGAATTGCAGAGCTTTGTCACCTGGCCGGGGGCTATCCTACACAATCCGCTCGACCTCAGCTCCCTGGGCGGCAACATGGACAACCTGACCAAGGGGCTTAACGCCGTGGCCGCTGAGCCAGCGGTAGACACAATCATCCTGCAGGCCCATGCCGACGATATATGCCACGGCTGGTCGCCCGAAGGCTTGCACCGCATAGCCAGCCTGGCCGTTAGCTTTGCCGAAAGCAAAGCGAAGCCCGTCGTAGTGGTGCTGCCGCCGGGCCTAGCGGAGAGCGAGCGCCTCCGGGCGGAAACCCGGCTCTATGAAGCTGGTTTAGCGGTCTATCCGAGCATCGAAAGAGCGGCACGGGCGCTGGGACTGGTCAGCCGCTTTTGGGCGAGGAGGGGTTAGGCCTGCAGGGGTTAAGCTCGAAGCGGTTGTAACTAATACTTGGCATTCAATTGCGTGATTATGCTCTGCACAGACAAGGATCACCCGTTCTCGAGTCCATTAATTTTAACGTCCACATGGGCATGCCTAAGCGATATTATTTAGTTGTTCGACGCATTACCAACGATATTGCGGTCATTTGGAGGTTCTCCGGTGGGATGAAGGTGAGGAAGGCTTCGTTGGCACCCTCTCCGCTTCCGGCTGGCTCATCCCTGAAACTGCTAATCGCGATCTGCAGCTTATGGGCTTTAGTACTGGATAATTTGCATGACGGAAGTCGAGATATTTCAAAAGTGTAGATTGAGTGTGGCTCTAATGAGTTGATGACAAGGAAAGCGACTTTCTTTCCAGCACCATCGACACAACACACTCTGAAGATAGATGCAGACATTTCCACAAAACCTGCGCGAAGCTTCAAGTCATCATGTCCCCTAACAAAGTCAATACTTATCTGCTCTGGTTGAATCTCTTCTGACTCAATGCCTATTTTTACCCAGACTTGGTAGTAAAAGCGGTCTTCTTTGTTGTATATATGTAGAAGTGATTTAGTTAGCCATTCATCATTTCCGAGATCAATTCTTGATGGTGATACTGAAACTGGATTCTTCGGTAATGGCACAGCGGGATTATCTTCACACCACGTCCACCAAGCGTCTCGGCGCTTAGTCAATTCACTTGCTGAGTATTTGTTCCCTACCGGATGTTCGTTATTGTAGTGACCTACCTCGCCATGACATCTTAAACACAAAACTATGGCATTATCTATTGTACTTGCTCCATTTTGGCTTTCCGGTATGATGTGATGCACATTAGTGTATATGCCAGCGAACTCGTTACAGAGGCAGCAACATCGCCGAGATCTTACAAGAGCTTCTTCCTTTACAGTATGAGGAAAAGGCATTTGATATTCCCCTGTCATAATCAGGACTACTATTTACAATGACTTTACAGTTACTGCTCGTCAAGACAGATGATCTTTGCTGAACTCGATGGCCTTATTCGCATGTTTGATTGCCTCGGCTTTCAGTTACTTACCCGAAGGAATCTTTTCCAGAGGCATGTTCGCGATGCTGATATTGGTCAGAGCTTCCAGTCCTAGTCTCTCGGAAGCATCTAGAATCTCCAAGCCCACGATATGCCCTTCGTCATCCAGGTCCACAGTAACACCCTCCTCCAGGTCCCTGGAATCAGAGGCAGGAACGTCACGCAGTATAATATAAAGAGCATCCGCTTCTTTGTCGTACTCTATTTTCATTCTGCTCCTCCCTGGAAATGCTTCCGCGGCGACACTGTAATAACCACTATTTGGTCAGCTTCCTCTACAAAAGTAACTCGAATGATGTTATCAGTCGTTCTCTTAAGAGCATTATAACGATTCTTAATACTGGGTAACAACTGGTCCGGCTCCCCGATAGCAAGAATGACGCTATCTTCGCCAATGCCATGTTGCCGCATTCTACTTCGAGCATGACGTGTATAGCGGATAGGTTTCACGGCTACACCAGCCTTCGCGGCCTATACTGGAGCGCTTCGGCGATGTGGTGGGCTTTGATGACCTCGGCCTTCTCCATGTCGGCGATGGTGCGGCCCAGCTTGAGAATACGGTGGAAAGCACGGGCGGAGAGGTAGAGCTGTTTCATGGCCGCTTTCAAGAGGCTCTGGGCGGCATCTTCTATCTGGCAGCACTGCCTGACCTCGGCTGGCGTCATCTCGGCGTTACACATCAGCTTGGTGCCGGCAAAACGGGACAGCTGCACGGAACGGGCCGCGGTTACCCTGTCCCTTACCTTAGCGGAGGCTTCCCCCAGCCGCTCATCGGCCAGCTTCTCATAGTCAATATGGGGCACCTCAATGAAGATGTCCACCCGGTCAATGAAGGGGCCGCTGATGCGCTGCTGGTAGCGGGAGACCAGCCCTGGCGAGCAGGTGCAGTGTCGGAAGGGGTCGCCGTAGTAGCCGCAGGGGCAGGGGTTCATG